>CAYXMJ010000301.1:0-1500 GCA_964465915.1 uncultured Acidimicrobiaceae bacterium | reverse complement strand
ACCCGCACGTACTTGAGCAGGTTGCGCTTGGTCAGCACGAGGGCGTCGGTGATGGTCCACTTGATGGCGGCGAGGCCGGTCGGCGTCGACGGTGGCGTTTGTGCGGTCTGGGTTCGGGTCGCCATCAGCCCCTCCTCCCGCGTCGTTTGCCGCCCTTGGCTTGGCCGTTGGCGGCCACCTCGGGTTCGACGTGGTGCCCGGTGATGGTGAGGAACACGTCGTCGAGCGTCGGTCGGTGAATGGCGATGTCGGCGAGTTGGATCCCGGCGGCGTCGACCCGGCGCACCGCGTCGGTGATCGTCCCGACGGCGCTTTCAACGGGGACCCGGACGATTCCCTGGTCGGGCTCGAAGCTTGGTTCACCACAGCACATGCCGGCCACCGCTTCGGCGGCGAGGCTCATCTGGGTGGGGTCGGCGAGTTTCAATTCGAGGACATCGCCCCCGATCGTTGCCTTCAGTTCTGACTCGGTGCCTTCGGCGATGACCCTTCCTTGGTCGATGACGGCGATGCGGTCGGCGAGGCGGTCGGCCTCCTCGAGGTACTGCGTGGTGAGCAGCAGGGTCGTGCCTTCGTCGACGAGGTTTTCGATGAACTCCCACAGTCCGAGCCGGCTGCGGGGATCGAGGCCGGTTGTCGGCTCGTCGAGGAACAACACCTGAGGTCGACCGACCAGGCTGGCGGCAAGGTCGAGGCGTCGGCGCATTCCGCCCGAATACGTCTTGACCTGTCGGTCGGCGGCGTCGGCCAGGTCGAAGCGCTCCAAGATCGCGCTGGCGCGGCGATTGGTCTCGGTCTTGCTCAGGCGGTAGAGCCTGCCGACCATCTGAAGATTTTCACGACCGGTGAGGATCTCGTCGACCGCGGCAGACTGACCGGCGAGGCCGATCACCGACCGCAATTTGGGGGCGTCGGCGACAACGTCGAAACCGGCGACCGCGGCGGTTCCCGAGTCGGGTCTGAGCAGTGTCGTGAGGATGCGGACCATGGTGGTCTTACCGGCGCCGTTCGGCCCGAGCAGCCCAAAGACGGTGCCGGCCTGGACCTCGAGGTTGATGCCGCTGAGGGCAACAACGTCGCCAAACGACTTCTTGACATCGACGGCGGTGATGATGGGATCGGTCAACAGGGAGTTCTCCGGAGTCGTGAGTCGGCAATGCTACGCATGGCGACGCGGCTATCCGACAGTCTGTCGGACCGGCGGCCGGCGGAAGGCTACCCGACGTCTGAGCCGTTGGCCGCGACGATCCGGCGGTAGCGGTGGGCGCTGTCTTTCCAGATCCGTTCCTGCGTGTCGTAGTCGACCCGAACGATGCCAAACCGTTGGGCGTACCCCCGGGCCCATTCGAAGTTGTCGAGCAACGACCAGACGAAGTAGCCGCGGACGTCGACGCCGGCGGCGATGGCGGCGGCCAATGCCCTCAAGTGCCGTTCGAGGTAGTCGATCCGGTCGGCGTCGTGGATTGCGCCGGCGACGACTTCGTCGGGAAAGGCTGCTCC
>CAYXMJ010000300.1:0-1506 GCA_964465915.1 uncultured Acidimicrobiaceae bacterium | reverse complement strand
CTTCGGTCTTGGGACTGGTGTCGATACTGCCGCTGCCTCCGGCAACGAACTGGTCGTCACCGAGGAGGACTTCACCGACGAGAGGGTCTACTCGCCCTATGCCGGCCGGGCCTATGCCGACCAGGTGTTCTTCGGCGACATGCATTTCCACACCGATCTCTCGTTCGATGCCGGGCTCATCGGGACATCGTTGGACGTCCACGATGGCTACCGTGTGGCCCGCGGCGAGAAGGTCATCTCCAACACCGGTCAACCGGTCCAGCTCATCCAACCGCTGGACTTTCTGGTCATCACCGACCACGCCGAGTTGCTCGGGCTGGCACCAGCGATCCACCAGTCGAGTCCCTTGCTCCTTGCTGACCCCTGGGGCAAGTGGGTCCACGAGCGGTTCAACTCAGGTCCGGAAGGGCGCATGGAGGCCTTTGCGAACATCATCGAGAAAGCCACTGTCCAGGGGGTCAACCCGTTCAGCTCGGACGAGCTGGTACACACGATCTGGAATAAGTTCATCAAGGTCGCCGATCAGTACAACGAGCCCGGGCGATTTACCGCCATGACCGGCTTCGAATGGACCTACACCCCGAAAGGCGACAACCTCCATCGCGTAGTGGTGTTCGCCGACGGCGCCGACAAGACCAGCCAAACCACGCCCTTCTCCTTCTTTGACGGCAGCGAACCTGAAAACCTCTGGGACTACCTTGCCGCCTACGAAACCGGGACTGGCGGCCGCGGTATTGCCATTCCGCACAACGGCAACATGAGCAACGGATTGATGTTCTCCGACAAGACCCCCGACGGCAAGCCCCTGACCCGCGCCTACGCGGAAAAACGGATCCGCTGGGAGCCGTTGCACGAGATGAGCCAGATCAAGGGGGACGAAGAGGCGCACCCGCTGCTCTCGCCCGAGGACGAGTTCGCCGATTTCGAGAACTGGGACGTCGGCAACCTTTCCGGGACGGCAGCGAAGGAAGACTGGATGCTGCAGTACGAGTATGCCCGTTCGGCCCTCAAGCTGGGTCTGCAGCTCGGCAAGGAGCTGGGCGTCAACCCGTATAAATTCGGTATGAACGCAACCACCGACACCCACACCGCGCTTCCCACCTCTCGAGAAGAGAACTACTTCGGCAAGTACCAGCACACGGAGCCGTCGCCTGAACGCCACAACCGGGAAGTCATTCCTGCCGAGGACCCAGCGTTGCGGATCATGACCTCACAGGAGGCCGCCTCAGGCCTGACCGCGGTGTGGGCGCGCGAAAACACGCGGGACGACATCTTCGATGCCCTCAAACGCAAAGAGGTCTATGCCACCACAGGGACCCGGATCCGAGTGCGGGTCTTCGGTGGCTGGGACTTCGCGGCCGACGATTTCGCGCGGCCCGACTTCACCGCTGAGGGCTACAGGCGGGGTGTGCCGATGGGCGGAGACCTCAGGGACGCCCCAGCCGGCACCGGACCGAGCTTCATGATCCAGGCCCTGCGCGATCCCGATGGCGCCAATCTCGACCG
>CAYXMJ010000299.1:0-1508 GCA_964465915.1 uncultured Acidimicrobiaceae bacterium | reverse complement strand
GCCTTCACGCGTCGAAGCGTGACGTGGTGCAACTCACACACGCCACGGACGTGGGGTACGAGTTGACCACGGCGTTACTGGTCAGTGGTAGCGATGGCGTGCCGATCGCCCCGTTGGAGATGCACCTCAAGACAGCGGAAGGGTTTCTCAGCACCCAGGCCCCGTCGCCCCCACGAGACGAACACCATTTGGCCCAGGTCCTGCCCACGATGCAAGCGTCTCGAGACTGGGGCTTGGGTTGTGACTTGGTTCACGTGATCGATCGTGAAGCCGATTCGGTGGGTCACTTCCGCCAGTGGGATCAGGATGGGCACCGGTTCCTGGTGCGGGCTGATGACCGTCGGGTGCGGTGGGAAGGTCGATCGGCTTTGCTTTCAGAAGTGGTGCAAAGCCTCGAAGAAAACGGGGCTCTTGGGTATCCATTTAACCGGACCGATGGTAAGCTGAGTCGGTGGATTACCCTCGCGCTGGCGCACACTATCCGAGGTCTGTTGGCGAGTTCCAGGCCTGGTTCCGGACCGATGCGGACTGCCTGGACTATCTGGAGTGGCTGCGCTGGCCCGCCGGCTTCTCCTGTGCGGGATGCGGCCACGATGGGGGTTGGCGGCTGGGGGATGGGCGTTGGAAGTGCTCCGGGTGCGGTGGGCGTACGTCGGTGACAGCGGACACGCTCTTTGACCGGTCGCGTACTCCGCTGACGGTATGGTTCAACGCTTGCTGGCTGTTTGCTACCGGCAAAGACGGGATTTCGGCCCTGAGCTTGAAGCGGACCCTGGAGATCGGGTCCTACCAGACCGCGTGGGCGATGTTGCATCGGCTGCGATCGGTGCTGGTGCGTCCGGGCCGAGACCGGTTGGCCGGGACGGTGCAGGTCGATGAGACCTACATCGGCGGTGAGGAGCCGGGGTTGTCTGGTGGCCGAGCCAGGGGCAAGAAGGTTTTGACCGGCATCGCGGTGGAAATCCGGGAGTCGAAAGGGTTCGGCCGTTGCCGGATGTTGCCGCTGGCCGATGCGTCAGCCGCCTCGTTGCACCCGTTCGTGACCAATCACGTTGAACCGGACGCGACGATTATCACCGACGGCTGGCCGGGCTACCACGGGTTGGAGAAGCTCGGCTACATTCACGACCGGCGCAACCAGCGAGCGGCCCGGGCCCACGGGGAGGATCCCTGCGAGCTCCTGCCCGCCGTGCATCGAGTTGCCTCGCTGGCCAAGCGGTGGTTGCTGGGCACCCACCAAGGTTCAGTGGACGACGCGCACCTGCCCAGCTATCTGAATGAGTTCGTGTTCCGCTTCAACCGCCGCCGCTGCCGCAATCGCGGGATGGTGTTCTATCGGGTGCTCGAACTTGCTGTCGCCCATGACCCAGTACGCTACGAAGATCTCATCGCCGCCAAGCGGCCCCGGGCTGTCCCGCCAACGCCGCCGCCAACGCGTGGGCACCCACCGAGTCTGGAACGTCCTCCAGCAAACCGCCCTTGGAGAACTGCCAGCCTACACACGTCCG
>CAYXMJ010000298.1:0-1526 GCA_964465915.1 uncultured Acidimicrobiaceae bacterium | reverse complement strand
TGCTCCTTGCGCCAGAGGCGCAGCGTCAGCAGCTGATTGAGGAGCACGACCCACGTCGACACGACCAGCAGCACCGCCCCGATGTAGAAGAACACCGACGGCTCCATCGGCGAGTAGAAAGTGAAGAGCACCGTGGCTCGGTTGAGCAGGATCGACGCACCGGCGAGCACCACCCCGGCGAGCGCCAGGAAGAAGCTCCCCTGGATCAGTGCCGTGCTCGCCATGGGCCGCTTGAAGCCTCGCATCACGCTCAGCGTCAGGAAGGAGTTGGCGAAGGCGAACGTCAGAATGAACGCCATCGACACCCCGTGCAGGGTGAGGCCCTGGTAGTAGTTCGCCAGGAGGAAGTCGTCGTAGAGGTAGAAGTCGGCTCGGTCCATCGCTTGGAGCCCACCCATGAGGAGGCCGAGCAGGAAGCCGACGAAGCCCAGGTAGAGCATCCACTTGGCCCACCGCTTCTGAGTCACCTCGACGGTGCTGACCTCAGGGGGAAGGGTCGCCGTCATTCGACGACCACCTTTCCGAACATCGAGTGATGTCCGACCTGCTCGTTGGCAAGGCCGCAGAACTCATGGCAGACGAACTTGTATTCGCCGGGCTCATCGAATGTCTGGGTGACTTTGGTGATCTGGCCGGGAATCACCATGGCGTTGATCGCGGTGTTGTTGACCAGGAAACCGTGGATCACGTCCGGCGAGGTGATCGTGAACGTGACCTCGGCACCTTCGGGAACCACGATCTCGTCCGGGGTCCACTGCCACATTCGCGCCACCATCACGGCCTCGTACTGGTTGTCGCCGGTCTCGAAGAGGCCGGGATTGTCGAACGGCGCCTGAGTCACGACCACGTTGGGATCGACCTGGGCCTCGTCGGTCGGCAGATGGATGCCGGCCTCGCCGATCGACGCCAGGATGGCGATGAAGAAGGCGACCAGGACCGCCACCGAGGCGTAGAGGAAGTAGCGCTCCCACCGTTCGACGTGCATCGACATCGCTACACCCCGGCCCGGTCGAGCAGGAGCGTGTACGTGTAGAACCAGGCCACGATGAGGACCAGGAGGAAGATCACCATCAGGAACAGGGTGCCCTTCGGGTGGTCCGGTTCCTCGATCTCGTCGGCGACTGGAGCGTCCTCGTGGGCGTCGTCGCTCATTGGCCCCTCCCGTGTCGTCGCCTCGCTGCGGGCGGGAGCATAGATTGTCGATGCCGGGCCGTTCAATTCATGCCCGTTTCGGGTAGCGCTGGCGAAAGCATCGAACGTCTGCGACGATGCCGGGTTCTCGGCCGGAGGCAGGTGATGACGGCAGATGCGTGGTTGACTTTGGGCATCCTGGTGGTGCTGTTTGCCCTGCTCGTCTGGGACGGCTGGCCGACCTGGGTGGTGTTCGGTGGGGCGCTGACGGCGATCCTCACCCTGGGTCTCGCCAGCGAAGCCGATGCCCTGCAGGGATTCGCCAACACCGGTGTGCTGACGGTGGTCGTGCTCTACATCGTGGCGGCCGGCATGTATCGCACTGGGGCGATCTC
>CAYXMJ010000297.1:0-1551 GCA_964465915.1 uncultured Acidimicrobiaceae bacterium | reverse complement strand
GCCTGGGCGGTCGAGGGCACCCAGAGTTACCGACGGGGCCTAACCGCAGCGTTGACCCGAGGTGGCGAGTGGGTGATCGAGTTCGACCGGGCCCATGAGAAACCTGCCAAGGACGGGTCGAAAACTGATGAGCTGGACGCCATCCGCGCTGCCCGCGAAACCCTGGGGAGGACACGCCTGGCGTCACCCCGGACCCACCAAGGGATCCGAGAAGCCCTCAGGGTCCATATCGTGGCTCGAGACACCGCGGTGCGGGCACGAACCGCGGCGATCAACGAACTCAAAGCGTTCGTAGTCACCGCCGACGACACGCTACGGGCCGAGCTGCGTGGCCTGGGTACTGCGGGATTGGTGCAACGCTGCTCCAGGTTCCGGCACTCCACCAGCCGGTCGGTGGACCAGGCCTGCACCCGGACGGTGATGAGGGCCGTGGCACGACGGGTCATTCACCTCAACGACGAGATCGCTACCCACGACCAGGCCCTGATCGGTCTGGTCGATCAAGCCGCCCCACAGTTGGTGGCCGAGGTGGGGATCGGTCCCATCACCGCGGCTGCTTTCTACATTGCGTGGTCGCACCCGGGCCGCTGCCGAAACGAAGCCGCCTACGCCCGACTCGGTGGTGTCTCCCCGATCCCGGCAACCTCCGGCCAAACCCAGGACCGTCACCGGCTCAACCGGCGTGGAGACCGCCAACTCAACAAGGCGCTCCACCACGTCGCCGTCACCCGACTCAGATGCCACCCACCAACCCGCGCTTACAAGCAGAGACGCTCAGCCGAGGGCAAAACCGACCGAGAAATCCGACGCTGCATCAAACGCTACATCGCCCGCCGCGTCTGGCGACTCCTCGAACACCAACCACCCCAAACCACCACTTGACAGACATAGAAGCATCTCGCTGGAGCCGTCGGTCAGCCCCGCCACCGGGTTAGTTCCGTCAGCCGACACACGGAGCACTAGTCCAACCGGTACTTCACGCCCGCAATCTCAGCCTTCCCCCTGGTCGCATAAGTCCGTCGCCGCATCCTGGGCAGGTTCCTGGTTTGGGTCCCTCAAGCATCCTGGCTCCTTTCGATCGGAACCTCAGGTTGGTTGTCGGGAGTGACAGATCTGGGAATGCGCCACGACTTCGGACGGTGCGGGTCGCTACTACTCGAGGGTGCCGTCGGATGGCACGTCCACCCAACACCCGCTAGCGACGCTCGCTCGCCATCTGACGGCCAGTGGCGGCCGGCGCGATGGATGCGGTACGTTCGGTTGGGGTGCGGTCCTGGGAACCCATGTCTGCCACGGCCAGCCTCACCCTGTCTTCCCTCCGGCCAGTTCCGTGTTTCCCACGGCCGCCACCCCTACCGGGACTATACGTCGGCGGTCCCGGCCCCCGCACCTCCGGCCACCGACACAGCGACGCCCACGACTAACGCCAACGGCCAGGAGCCGCCTCGCTTCGCTCTCACGGCCACTGGCGGCCTACCCGAAACCACTCGCGCATTTGTGATGCGATGAGGGGGCGGGCCTCCGCTCCCCGGTGACATAAGTCCCGATACT
>CAYXMJ010000296.1:0-1552 GCA_964465915.1 uncultured Acidimicrobiaceae bacterium | reverse complement strand
CGCAGCCTGGTCGAGGATCACCTGGAGCCGCTCGATGTCCGCCGTCAGGGTGCGATTACCCGGATCGCGAGCCGCCGCGGCCCTCAGGGCCGGCAGCGCCGAGACCCGGAGCGCCTCTCGCACTCGATCGCCCGCCACCCCGGGTGGGAGTTCTTCCGCGAGCCTCCGCAGCTGAGCGGCAAACGCCGGACCGACGGTTGCCAGCATGTCGACCTGCCAGCCGACCGAGTCGTCGGACCGGGTCATCACCTCGCTCCGATCCTCCCGACCGCTGACCTCGACGGCGGCGAAGGCGATGTCGTCAACGGCAAGAATCTCGTAGCGACCCACTTCGAGCGTCTCGAGGTTGCCCCCCGAGAACTGGGAGAACTCGTCACGGAACGACTGCCAGTAGCTCGCGGCAAAGGCGGCGTCGAGACCATCTTCGAGCATCGTGGCGGTCTGGGGAGCGTCGAGGCCGTTTTCAACCGCGATCACCAGGGTCAGCGACTCCTGGTAGACCGCCGCAGTAACGACCGCGGCGTCACGGGCGGAAACGCCGATCAGCCAGTCGTTGACGACCACCGGCGGGAACGTCGGCAAAGTTGAGTCCGCGTCGGAGTCCCCGCCGCCACACGCAGTCGCGACGAGGAAGAGGACAAGAAAGGCGGAGACCGGCCGGCGCATCACGCGAGGCTACTCCAGGTGCCGTCCAAGAGGCACTCCTACACTCGCCGCATGGCGTCGTTCTACCTGCGTGGCGTGGTGGTCGGCGTCGTCGCCGGCTTCATCAGCGGACTCTTCGGCGTCGGCGGCGGTGTCATCGTCGTGCCCGGCCTGGTGCTTTGGCTCGGTCTCGATCAGCGGCGGGCATCCGGGACCTCCATGGCCACCATTGTCGTGTCCGCCTCGGCGGCGGCCCTCCTGTTCAGCGCAGATCGCGCCGTCGACTGGCCCGCGGCGTGGTGGCTGTTCGTCGGCGCCGGCGCCGGTGCCGTGATCGGAGCGCGCGCTATCACCAAGGTGCCCGAGATATGGCTGACGCGGGCGTTCGCCACCGTGATGGTCCTCGCTGCCGTCAGGTTGCTGCTGCCATGACCGTTGCGCTGCTGATCGTGGTTGGTCTGCTCGCCGGAACGATGGCTGCCGCTCTCGGGGTGGGCGGCGGGATCGTCTTCGTGCCCGCCTTGGTGGTGCTGCTGGACTTCACCCAGCATGAGGCGCAGGGCACCTCACTGGTGGTAATCGTCCCAACGGCGATCATCGCCACCGTCGTCCACGCCAGACACGGCAGGGTCGATTGGCGGGCCGCCCTTCCCGTCGCGGTGGGCGGAGTCTGCGGCGCCCTGGCCGGCGCCGCGTTGGCGCTGCAGCTCGATGGCGAACTACTCCGGCGACTCTTTGCCGTTCTGCTCATCGCCCTGGCAATCCGCATGCTGCTGCGAGCCCGCCGGCCCAATCTCGATCACGCGTCCCGTTAGCGTTGTGACCAGAAACGTTCTCATTGTTGGTGGGGGTGCAGGCGACAACCCGACCAGCAACCGCAGGTTGCTGGTCGAAGCACTAGCGGCGG
>CAYXMJ010000295.1:0-1569 GCA_964465915.1 uncultured Acidimicrobiaceae bacterium | reverse complement strand
GGTGCCGGGTGGCCGAGCTTGGTGATGCTCGATGAGCAGCTTGTCCAGGGTGTCGACGGTCATGCCGGTCTCAGTGGCCAGCACTTCGGCTGCCGCGGCGGTGGGCGCCACTCCGAATGCTGGGCGGCCTTGGGTGTGGAGGTGGGCGGCGACGGAGGCGAGCGTGGTGGTCTTGCCGGTACCGGCCGGACCGACGATCAGCTCCAAAGCTCCACGACCGGCGACCGCACCCATCACCTCCTCCTGTGCTGGGGTGAGCCCCTCGCTGTAGCCGGTGTCCCGCGCCAGAGTGCGGACGGACACGCCCTTCTGACGACGGTCGGCCCATGCGATCAGCTGTTCCTCTTCGTCGAGAATGTCCTGGGTGGTGAGCGTCCGGTCCACAGCGGCTTCGCTGATCGGTCTGCCGTCGCGTCGAAGTGACCCACCGGTCGGGACGGGTCGGGAGATGTCCACACAGCGGGTGTCGGCTGCATGGTCGGCGAGTCGCTGCAGGAAGTCGGTCAACTGCACGGAGTCGACGGTGACGGTGGTGGGTACGGCTGCGGCCAGTTCTCGGACCGGCTCGGCTGGCCGCCATGTTGATTGGCGCTCACTCAACGAGCCGAGGGCCTCTTCCACCAGCAGGCCCGCCGTTCCCGAGTCGAACCCCCCAATACCGTGTTGGCGGCCGACCACGGTCTTGACGAGCCGTTCCGGGTCGCGGCCCAGCGCCCGGGTCCGCTCGTGCCATTCCTGGCGCAGCTCGGCGGGGGTGGGGTTGTGGGGTTTGGCGGGCCGGCTGTCCACGACCGCCTCCCGCTCCAACTTCCATCTCTCGTTGGCGGTCGGGTCTCGCTCCAGGTCCTTACGGAACCGGCTGAGTTTCTCATCGAGGCGGCGTTGCACGTCGTTGCTGCGTTGGGAGAACTCGGCCAACACGGCGGCGTCGAAGTCGGCGATCTCGGCGATGCCGTGCTCGGGTGGGTACCAGCGGACACCGAGGCGGCGGGTCAGCTCAGATCGCAGGTTGGCGTGATAGAGAGCCGACAGGGTGCGCTGGTCGAGCTTGATGGTGCGGGCGTCGAGAGCAAGCCACCGGCCGTCCGGTGCCGGTACCCGGTTGGCGATCACTGCGTGAGTGTGGAGTTGAGCCCCGAGCTTGCGGCTGGTGTGCTGTCGGAACACACCAACAACGATCCCCTCAGCATCCACGCACATGATGTGCCTGTGGTAGCGCATTCGAGTGTGGGCACGGGTCTCGACCCAGCCCAGCACCGCCCGCACCGCACACTCGTGGGCCTCCACCACCTGACGCCGCACCTCCGGCTCACCGAGCCCGAAAAGGACCGAGACCGACTTGGGTGCCGAGAAGGTGGCGTCGTACCCTCGCACTGACCCGTCCCCGAATCGGCGTCCCAGATCCCGTCCCGTCGCCGGATCGTGTCCGGCCATCACCGCCAGAAAGGCATCCGAGTCCATCTCGCCTTGAAGACCCAGACGATCCGCTCCCCCACCCCACCACCGGCCCGGCGGCTCGTCACCCTTGAGGTAGTACGACGGCAGATGCTCGGTGTAATACCGGCCCGC
>CAYXMJ010000294.1:0-1620 GCA_964465915.1 uncultured Acidimicrobiaceae bacterium | reverse complement strand
CGCCATCCGCCGGGGCTGGCCCTGGGTGGCGATCACCGGTCCGGCCGACATCATTGGACCCGACGAACTGCCCGAGGGTTTCGACGCCAACGATCTACGGCTTCTGCTGCGCGACATCTTCCAAGCCGCAGGCGGCACGCACGACGACTACGACGAATACGACCGGGTGCTCGCTGCCGAACGGCGTGCCGCAGTCTTGGTGACGCCCAGCCGCATCCTCGGCAGCAGCTAGCGCCCCGACTCAGTCCTCGTGGCCTTCGTCATGGTCATGGTCATGATTGTGGGTGTGGCCTTCCGAGTCCGGACCGGACTCGCCTCTGGGGCCCACTCAACAGCCGGGTTCGCCGTAGTTTCCGCAGCAACTCGAGCGATTCTTGGCCTTGATTGTGTTGTTCTTGATGGTCAGCCGCACCCGCTCGAAGTACCCCAGGTCTGAGTTCCTCCAGTTGCGCATTCCATCCAGGGGATCAAATCGTGCCATGGCGCGACCGTAGCACTGATCGCCATGGCACAATCGCCACATGCACCAAACGACCAGGCAGGAACAGGCTCAAGCCATCCTGCAACGACGCGGCCAGGCAATGGCCTCACGCATCCTCGACCGGCGCGCCAACTCGGCTACCGACTTCGAGGAGGCCTTCAACCTGGAGCGGATCGACCTCATCTCGGAGATCCCCACCCCCGAGGCGATGTTGGCGCTCGGGCGCAACACCGCCGGACCAAGCGACGACCTCTACATCCACGACGACGGCGGCAGCTACCGCGTCTACATCCAGGAAAAGGGGGAGATCTACTATCTCACTACCGGGGTGTCCTTCGAAGCGGCCCGTGATGCGGTGATCGATCGCCTCATCCAACTCCAGGGCCTCCCCTTCACTCCACCCGGGTAGCCCGCCGTGTTGCTCGCCGACGTCGTCACCACATCCGAACGGGTGAGTTCGACCCGGTCCCGCAAGGCGAAGACGGCCGCCCTCGCCGAACTGCTTGCCGCCATGGACTCGGTCGAGACCGGAATCGGCGTCGCCTACCTGGCCGGGGAGCTTCCCCAGGGCCGCATCGGACTCGGCTATGCCGCCGTCTATGCCGTCGAAGCGGAGCCCGCTGCGGAACCCTCACTCACCTTGCGGCAGGTCGACGCCACCATCACCGGGATTGCATCCATCTCGGGACCGGGTTCCAAGGCAGCGCGCCACCAGGCGCTCGCGGACCTGCTGGCCAAGGCAACCGAGACCGAGCAAACCTTCTTGCGCCGGCTGATCCTGCGCGAGCTGCGCCAGGGGGCGCTCCAGGGCGTCATGGTGGAGGCCATCGCCATCGCCTCCGACGTCCCCGCCCCCGAGGTGCGCCGCGCAGCCATGGTCGGTGGGGAGCTTTCCGCCGTCGCCGTAGCGGCTCGAGAAGGCGGTGCGCCAGCGCTGGCCGAGTTCCGCCTCACCCTGTTCCGGCCGGTCCAGCCGATGCTGGCCCAGCCCGCCGCCGACGTCGCCGACGCCATGGCCAAGGTCTCACCCGCCGCCGCCGAGTACAAGCTCGACGGCGCCAGGATCCAGGTCCATCGCGACGACAAACGGGTCGCCGTCTACACCAGGAACCTGCGCAACGTGACCTCGGCCGTACCCG
>CAYXMJ010000293.1:0-1676 GCA_964465915.1 uncultured Acidimicrobiaceae bacterium | reverse complement strand
TCGGATCAGTCACTTCCCGGACCCGACACCAAACCTACACCACCCAGCCGAACCCGACATCGGCCTCGAACCAACGCGCCCCAAAACAAACCACTTGACACAAAGAGGCTTCGATATGTGTGGGGGTGGTTGCGGAGTTCTTCTGGTTGAACGTTTGAGGGGGACAACCGTCTGTCTGGTTGTCCCCCTCAATGCTGGGTCTGTCTATAGGTATCCGAGTTCGGTACTGACGGCGGCGTAGTTGGTCATGCCGTTTGCCAACATTTCGCCAGTTGCGGCCATCTGGTAGCTGAATGCGGTCAAGAATCCTCGGAGAGACATTTCTCGAGGCGGTCGACAAGACGGCGGTCCCCCACGAACACGGGTGTCCGCTGGTGGATGTCGGTTGGGTGGATGTCGAGGAGGGCACGCGTACCGTTCGACCCGTGTCCGCCTGCCTGCTCTGCGAGATAGGCCAGCGGTGCCCCCTCGTAAAGCAGGCGCAGCTTGCCCTCAGGCCGATCCACCCCGCCCGGATAGCCGAAGACGCCGCCGTGCAAGAGGTTCCGGTGAAAGTCGGCTACCGCCGAACCGATGTAGCGCTGCGTCAAGGTGGGCGTGTCCGCGCGGTGCAGCCATTCCACGAATCGGCCCATGCCTTTCTCCCACTGGGGTGCAGATGCCAGGTTCAGTGAGTAGTAGGCAGGCTTGTCCGGATAGCGGAGGTCGGACCACGTCAACAGAAACTCGCCGACCTCCGGGTCGAGGGTGAACGCGTGGACGCCGTGTCCGGCGCTGTAGACCATCATCGTCGATGTGCCGTAGAGCACATATCCGGCGGCAACGAGGTCGCGGCCCGCCCGCAACCAGTCGGCCTCAGCAGGAGGGATTGAGGTGTCTTCGCGACGGTACACACCGAAGATGGTGCCGATGCTGACGTTGGAATCGATGTTCGACGAGCCGTCGAGCGGGTCATGTACGACGACGTAGGGAGCGGTCTCGTCGAGTACAACAGGATTCGGCTGCTCCTCGGAGACGATGACGCATACCCGCCCGTGGCCGGAGAGCAACGAGGTCATGACGTCATCGGCGTAAACGTCCATGAGCTTCTGCTCCTCGCCCTGAACGTTGACCGCTCCGGCTTTGCCGAGCAGCTCGGTCAGTCCGGCGCGCCGAGTCCGGCTGGCGATCAGCTTGCCCGCCAATGCGATGTCGTCCAGCACCCGTGAGAGGCTGCCGGTCGCGCTGGCCGGCTGGTGGTCGGCGAAAAAGCGTTCGATCGTAACGATGTGGTCGGCGGCCTGCCCGCCTACCGGGGGTGCTCCCGGATCAGGGTCGATGTTGCTCATTCGAACCTCGCGATCTTGGCTTCGATGCCGGCAGCGAGCCGCCGGGTGTTGACGAGGGCGTCGAACATCTCATCGATTGAGGCGTTTCTCCGACGGAGGATATCAACATCGTCCTTGGCAAATGCATCGAGTGGTCGGACGACATGGGCCACCGTGTGGATTCCCCCTGTTGTCAACAGTGCCCTTCAGTTGTAGCACCTCTCTATGGGGTCCGCGCCAGAAACCCGAAGTCGCCGAAGCGCTGCCATGACCTCCTGAGACCGCAGGCAATATGGGCGATCTCCGTCGTTCCTGGCCGCCCATAGGTGCTGCGATTTCAGGGGGTCGTTGCATCACTTTCGACGAGAG
>CAYXMJ010000292.1:0-1932 GCA_964465915.1 uncultured Acidimicrobiaceae bacterium | reverse complement strand
CATGTCACCAAGTACGAGCGCTTCCAAGGCGCTGACCGCAACGACCTCGCGCTCGTGACGCCGCTCGCTGAAATTCCCCAGGGTTGCTCATCGAAGTTCCCCACCCTGGTCGGGTCGGATTCTAGGTGTTGTCTCCTTCGGTGAGTTTGCGGTTGCGTGCTTGGTGGGCGCGCATGCGGTAGCTGTCGCCGGTGATGTTGAATACGACGGAGCGGTGCAGGAGCCGGTCGAGCATGGCTGCGGCGATGGTGGTGTCGTCGAAGATCTCACCCCAGGAGGCGACCCCGCGGTTGGTGGTCAAGATGACGCTGCCGCGTAGGTAGCGCTGGGAGATGACCTGGAACAAGGCGTTGGCGTCCTCGGCGGGCATCGGCAGGTAGCCGAGCTCGTCAACGATCAGCACCGACGGCCCGTTGAAGAACCGCATCGTCGTTGCCCAGCGTCCCTCGACGGCGGCCTTGCGACAGCGCGCCGCGAGATCGGCGGCGGTGGTGTAGTAGGTGCGCAAGCCCGTGTCGACCGCGGCATGCCCCAAGGCGATGGCGAGCATGGTCTTGCCGACACCGGGCGGGCCGATGAACAACACGTTTGTCGCATCATCGGCGAACCGACACGTCGCCAGATCGCGCACGAGGGCGGGGTCGACGGAGGGTTGGGCGGTGAAGTCGAAGTCATCCACTCGCCAGGGGGCGGGGAAGTTCGCGAACCGGAGCCGACCGGCGTGGCGGCGAGCTTCGGTGGCGTCGACCTCGATCGACAGGAGTCTTTCGAGGAACTCGGTGTGGGTTGCCTTCGACTTCATCGCCGCGTCGAGTTCGCCGGGCAGTGCTTCGGCGGCGGCGGTGAGCTTGAGGTAGGCGAGGTGCGAGCGGAGCTGTTGGTAGAGGGTGTCGCGGCTCATGACGCATCGCCTTCGGTGAGGCGCCGGTAGACGTCCAGGTCGATGACCGGGTCAGCGCCGCGGTCACCGATCAGTTCGGCTGCGATCGCGAGCGCGGCGTCCGAGGGTGGCCGGTTCACCTTGCGCTTGCAGGGCCGGGCGTCGCTGAACTGGGCGAGCACCACGTTGGCCAACGCTGCGGTGTGCTCCGGGAGTCGGATCGTGCGTTGGGCGCCGCGTGGCGCGAGACGATGCTCGACCACGACGGCCCCGCCGGCGTGGAACGTGGCGGTGTCGGTGCCGTGCCGCCAGCGGACCTGGACGTGACCACCGACCAGGCCGGGCGGGACCGAGTAGCGGTTCCCCCACAACGACACCAACGCGTTCTGAGCGACCGTGCGAACCACGATCACCTCGGCCGGATATGCCGCCGCCGGCAACCCCAACAGCGGTTCGGTGTCGGCGAGCTCGCCGACGGTGCGCTCACCGCGGCGACGCTGATCGGCGACCTCGAAACAGAACCGGTCCAGACTCGCCTGCGCCTCCACCGGTGTGCTCACCCGGGCAGTCCGCCACCAGCGACGCGTGATGAAGTCGATGTTCTTCTCCACGACGCCCTTGCGGTTGCCGTGCCGCGGTGGACACGGCACCACGGTGACGCCGTAGTGCTTCGCGACCGGCACGAACGAACGCTGCACCTGATCCGTGCCGGGCTTGATGACCGTGGCCATCCGATCCACGCGCCACTCCCGCCCGGTGCCACCCAACCGGGTCAGCACTTCGTGGATCCCGACGATCAGGTGCGCTTGATCGTCGGATTCGCAGAACCAGCCGCGGGACTTGCTCGAGTGCGACAACGCGCCGACAAGCACATACGCCTTGGCGCCCCACGGGGTGTCGTCCAGCTCCAACCAGTCCCACTGCGTCTCGGCCCCCGGCGGATGGTCGATGTCGACGTGGGCGCGTCCGTTCGACGACGCACACGGTTCGCAGTGCGGGCGCAGCCCGCGGTCGCGGATCTGGCGGGTGAACGTCGGATACGCCCGCTCATA
>CAYXMJ010000291.1:0-1934 GCA_964465915.1 uncultured Acidimicrobiaceae bacterium | reverse complement strand
CGGCGAGGGTCTCGGCGACGTGGCGGTAGCGGCCGCCGTACTCGGCATAGCCGTGGACCAAGATGACGACGCGTTGTGCCGGCTTCTGCGGATCCCAGCGCCGGTAGAACACCCGACCTTCACTTCCGTCAAACGTTGCCTCGAGCATCCGGATCTCCTAGTCGTAGTCGTCCCAGTGTCGGGGCCTCAGATGTGCCGCCATAGGGGAGGATGGCCCCCGAGCGGCCGACGGTTGGCTCTGCGTGGCGGACGGCTGGTTGTTCCGCTTCGGGACGTTGTTGACACGCGGTGGGACCGAGCGCCTGAGCGGCTGGCGCCTGACGAGATACGGAGAGTGGTGACCAGCAGTCGAGGCCGAGCGCCGAGGTGATGCGATGAGGGAGCGGGCCTCCGCTCCCTGTTGACAGATTCCCGATACTCGGGGTGTCAATGTCCGCCGCGAGAAGGAGGCAATGACGGCGCGTGTTTTGGGTGTGGATCTGGGAGTCCGGGCGGCTCATGTGGCGACATTGTGTGACGAGACGGGTGCGGTGATCCCCAGATCAGCGGCAGCCTCCGCCACCTTGCGACCCGACTCGACTAGCTCGACGACCCGTCGCCGGAACTCCGGCGAATATCCCTTCCGTGCCATAGGTCCTCCTCATGACCATGACAGCAGAATCCACTAATTCACCTCCACCAAACCCGGGACACACCAACCCGGCCAAGCCGGGCACAGCATCACCGGGTGATTCGTCATCATGCTCAACGTGCTTTTCGAACGCGTTCTCGGAGACGTTGATGAGGTGATAGCCGCTGTTGCCTTCACTGCGGCTTTAATAATGAGATGCATCGATGGCCGAGGAACGGGATAGTCACTGGTTCTCGACGACAAGGCTTCCCACCATGCCCAGGGTGAAGTGGGTGGAGATCGTGCAGATCACCTGGTAGGCCCCTGGCGGGGGAGGCTGGAACATGGTTCTCTCCAGTCCTTGTGCCGACACCTCGTTGGTGAAGAGAACCATCGTCTCGTCGAACTCCGACTCTGCAGTGATTTCTTCGGCCAGCACTGTCCAGTTGTGGACCACGCTGCTGAGGTTTCTGAGGACCAGTTCGACTGGGGTACCACTCGGGAGGGTCACGGTCACGGGAGCAAACCGATAATCAAGCATGTCGATCGTTCGAGACCTCTCTGATATGACAGAGCCCTGAGGTGAGGTACCAGAGCCGCTCGAGCAGGCGGCGGCGACAAAGGCAACGACGACAAATCCGGTAAGGAGGCGTGACACAGGCCCCATTATCCCGTCCCGAAACAGGCCTGTCACGCCGCACGCATCACTCCCTGGCCGGCCCTCCCCGCGACACAAAGCGGCACACGCGATATCGGGCAGGGGGATACTGCGTGGGTCCGGTGGGGTCCCCCCTCGCCGTGAAAGCGCCTCGATGGTCCCCACGGACGTGAGCCGTTGGCTCACTCGCTCAGGCTGCTCAGCACTCGCTTCCAGGGGTCGGATTGGGAGGGTACATCGTGGTGACGACATCGCAAACGCTCCACCGGATCATCGCCCTTGGTCCGGGCCTTGAAGGCTCGCTTCACACATGATGAGCCTTCGTTGACCTCCGGATAGTCGACAGCCTGATCGCGTAGAGACATGATCACGTCGCAGCGGAGCTGCTCGGTTGCCATGGGGTCAGGATATGCGAAGCGAAGAGCCGATGCGTGGGGGCCATCCGGTATCGTCCTGAGCTGAGCGTCACGGGAGGAAGACATGGCGAAGACCCTCGTTGACTGGCAAGAGGCGGCGGCGACAACCGAACCCCGCAACCGCGGTTTCGTCGATGGCGAATGGGTCGACGCCGTCGACGGCGCCACCTTCGATTGCATCAACCCCGCCAACGGGCAGGTCATCACCGCGGTGGCTTCCGGTGACGCCGCCGACATCGACCGGGCCGTC
>CAYXMJ010000290.1:0-1935 GCA_964465915.1 uncultured Acidimicrobiaceae bacterium | reverse complement strand
CCACACCATCAACATCATCGACACTCCCGGTCACGTTGACTTCACCGTCGAGGTGGAGCGGTCGTTGCGCGTGCTCGATGGCGCCGTCGCCGTGTTTGATGCCGTCTCCGGTGTCGAACCACAGTCCGAGACGGTATGGCGCCAAGCTGACAAGTACGGCGTGCCCCGGGTCTGCTTCATCAACAAGATGGACAGGATCGGGGCCGATTTCTATGCCTCCATGCAGTCCATCGTCGACCGCTTGGGTGGCAACCCGGTCGCGATTCAGATCCCGATCGGTGCCGAGTCCGAGTTCGGCGGTGTCATCGACCTCGTTGAGATGCAGGCCATCATCTGGCACGACGAAGAGGGCAAGGAGCGCGAGGTCGTTGAGATCCCGGCTGAGTACGAGGCGCAGGCCGCAGAGTGGCACGCCAAGATGCTCGACATCGTTGCCGCCGAGGACGAGGAACTCCTGGAGAAGTATCTCGAAGGCAACGACCTCGAGCCCGAAGAGATTCGCAAGGTGATCCGCAAGGGCACCGTCAACCGCGACTTTGTGCCCGTGTTGTGCGGTTCCGCCTTCAAGAACAAGGGTGTGCAGCCGCTGCTCGACGCCGTTGTGTGGTACCTGCCGAGCCCGATGGAGCTACCGCCGGTCGCAGGTTTCAAGCCCGGCAACGAGAGTGTGATCCTGGAGCGACCCCCCCTCGACGACGCACCCTTCAGTGCCCTGGCGTTCAAGATCATGAGCGACCCTTATGTCGGCAAGCTCACCTACTTCCGGGTCTACAGCGGCCACTTGAGTAAGGGCGGCGCCGTCACCAACACCACCGACTCCAAGAAGGAGCGCTTCGGGCGACTCCTGCGGATGCATGCTTCCAAGCAAGAGGACATCGACGAGATCTACACCGGTGACATCGTGGCCGCGGTTGGTCTCAAGCACACCAGGACCGGCGACACCCTTGCGGCAATCAGTGACCCGATTCAGCTCGAGTCGATGACGTTCCCCGATCCGGTGATCGCGGTTGCCATCGAGCCCAAGACCAAGACCGACCAAGACAAGCTCGGTACGGCCTTGGCGCGCCTCGCCGAAGAAGACCCCACCTTCCGGGTGCGGTCCGACGAGGACACCGGCCAAACGATCATCTCCGGGATGGGCGAACTTCATCTCGAGGTGATCGTCTCGCGGCTGCTGCGCGAGTTCAAGGTCGATGCCAACGTTGGCCGGCCACAGGTGGCGTATCGCGAGACCGTGAAGCGCCATGTGACGAAGATCGACGGCAAGCTGAGACGCCAAACCGGCGGTTCCGGCATGTTCGGTCACGTCGTCATCGATCTCGAGCCGCTTGCCCCCGGCAGCGGGTTTGAGTTCGTCGACAAGGTCAAGGGCGGCAACGTTCCCCGTGAATACATTCCGGCCGTCGAGAAGGGCATTCGAGATGCCCTCGTTGGCGGGATCTTGGCGGGGTATCCGCTGGTCGACATGAGAGCCACCCTCACGGACGGGTCGTCCCATGCGGTCGACTCCAACGAGATGGCCTTCCGGATCGCCGGGTCGATGGCGCTGCAAGCAGCAGCCAAGTCGGCCGGGATCAAACTGCTCGAGCCGATGATGGAGATCGAGGTCGTCACCCCCGAGGAGTACATGGGCGACGTCATCGGTGACATTTCATCACGGCGAGGCAAGGTGGAGTCAATGGATGCCCGCGGTAACGGCCGTGTCATCACCGCATTGGCTCCGCTGGCCGAGATGTTCGGCTACGCCACGGATCTGCGGTCACGCACCCAGGGCCGGGCTAACTACACCATGCAATTCCATTCGTACCAGGAAGTGCCTGCTGCGGTCGCGCAAGAGATCGTGGCCAAGGTCCGAGGCGAGTAACCCAAGGAGATAGAAGAGATGGCGAAGGCGAAGTTCGAGCGGACGAAGCCGCATGTGAATGTCGGGACTAT
>CAYXMJ010000289.1:0-1942 GCA_964465915.1 uncultured Acidimicrobiaceae bacterium | reverse complement strand
TTGCTGCACCTGATGGACCCGCAAGGTCTGCTCGAAGATTCGTCTCGCCTGCTCGAATCCTTCGTCGACATTGCCGACGTCGGCGCTGATGTGATGGACGATGTTGCGGGCCGCGTCGTGGGCCCCTTCCATCTCGGGTTCGTCGTGGATGATGGGAGCGCCCTCGGCGATGGCCTCGTTCTCGTCGAAGACCGCAGGCAGCAACTCGTAGGTGACGTCGATCAGCCCGATCGCCTCTTGGGCAATCTCGACCGTCTCGGCGGCGACGGCGGCAACCCGGTCGCCCACGTAACGGACCTTGTTGTCAAAGCTGACCTGGTCGTACGGCAGTGGATTCGGGTAGCTCTGCCCGCCGGACGCATACCGCACCCGCGCCACGTTCTCGTGGTGGAGCACCGCCTTGACGCCGGGGAGCGCCACCGCCTTGGAGTCGTCGATGGCGACGATCCTGGCGTGGGCGTGTGGGCTGTAGAGCACCTTGGCGTAGAGCATGCGGCGCATGTCGATGTCGTCGACGAACGCCGGGTTGCCCTTCGCCAGTTTGAGGGCGTCGACCTTCAGTTCGGGGTGGCCGACAACCTTCGTTTCCGGCACCTCAGGGTGGGGCACCACCTTGGGGAACACACTGGGGATGGCTGCTGGGTCGGCGCCGTCGCCACCAGTGTCGTGGGTGAGAGGGGCGACGAGCGCGGTCTCGACATCTGGGACCGATTCGCCGCGCAGCGCGGCCGCGGCCCGCTGGATGGCAAGCACCGGGCGCAGGTAGCCCGTTTCACGATCGAGGATGCCCGAGAGGGCGTCACGAATCTCGTCCTCGTTTGGATCGGGGTTGGCTGCGAGCAATGCCTTGGTCGCGAGGATCATCGCCGGTGTCGAGTATCCGGACTGGATGGCGCCGGTGACCACAAACGCTTCCTGGATGGGATGCAGGCTCATCCGCGGGGCCAAGCCTTCGACGGTCTCGATCTCGTGGCCGCCGGCCTGGGCGGCCAGCATCACCTCTGCGGATACCAGGCGGCCGTCGACGAGGACCGCGGCTGCACCGGTTTCACCGGTCTCAGAACCAAACCGGACGCTGTAGAAGCCTTCACGCCGCAGCACGGTCTTGAGAGACTCGTGGGGCTCACAGACCAGGTCGTATCCGTCGCCGTTGATGACGAGGTTGATGTTCATACCTGCCCCGCTTTCTTGAGGTCGGCGATGACCCGGGCGCCGAGGACTCCGACGAGGGCCCGCCGGTAGTCGGCGGAGCCGCGGAAGTCAGGTGGCGGATCGAGGTCATCGAGAGCGTCGAGGTCGATGAGTACCGGAGTCTCGGCGACTCCGGTGGCGGCAAGACGGGGACTGGCGGCGTCGTCGCATACGCCGGCCACCATCACGATGGGAGTGTCGGCTGGGGTGCGGCCGGTGCGGGCCGCGGCGCCCTTGCCACCGATGATGATGTGCACCGCAATGATCAAGCCGCCGTCGAGTTCGGAACGATCGGCAAGCAGGTCGGCGAGCCCGACGTCGGTCGGGCCCGAGGGCCGGGTGATGGTGACTCCGGCACCATGGGCGAGCAGGCCGGCAAGCAGCTCGCTTTCGGGATCGGCGGCTGCAACCGTGCCGCCAACAGTCGCCGCGTTCCGGATCGTGTTGGGAGCTTCCCGGTGAGCCAAGTCCTTCAGCAGCGGCGGAACCCACTCGTGATCGATGAGATCCTGGAGGCGGACCATCGCCCCGATCCGCAGCGCCGCACCGTCGCGGGTGATTCCGTCGAGGCCGAGGTCTTGCAGATCGACAACCTCGGCCGGAGTCGAGGCGGGTAACCCGTTGAGGACCGTGCCTCCGCCGAGCGGCACGACCTCCGGTTGGGCGAGCAACGCAAGCGCGTCATCGAGAGTTGCAGGTCGGTGATACGCACGAATCGTCGTCATGGTCGACTCAGATCCTTTCGGTCGGA
>CAYXMJ010000288.1:0-1977 GCA_964465915.1 uncultured Acidimicrobiaceae bacterium | reverse complement strand
AGCCGTGCAGGTCCTCGGCGGCGGTGAACTGAGGAAGGCCGAGCTCCCAGACCCGGTCGGCCACCTCAAATCCGCGCACGATCCACGGCGCGATGGACACACCGACGGGAACCTGGTCGGGGTCGGGACGGACCGCCACAGAACCGGATGGGCTCCCCCGGTCCCAGGTGATGGTGGCCTCGGGCGTCTCACCCGGCCGCGCCAGGCGGGCCTGACCGCCCGACAACACGACGTTGAATTCCTGTTTCACGTCGGGAAAGGCATCAACCATCAGAAAGCCGATGCCGGAGCGGGCACCATCGGCCGCCTGGAGCAACATGCGCTCGAACTCGCGAGACCGATAGGCGACGTCGACGCCGGCGATGAGGGCCCGGTTGATGGCGGCAAGGGCTAGGTCGGGTAGGCCACGCAGGGCGCGCCGGATTCCGGCTCCCATGCGGGGATTGAGTTCGGTGGGCAGGAAGCCGTCGCGGGTCATGACGCCGTCGACGGTAAAGCCCCCGACGTATTCGTATTCGGCCCGCAAGGCTCTGCCGACCCGCCGAGCAAGGTCCCGCATCACCTCGCGGTGATACGGCGGTGGGTCCCAGAATGAGGCCGTCCCGACGTATCTGAACTCCGTGGTTCCCGCCTTGCGCAGCACCAGCATCTCGATGGGGCGAATCGCAGCGACATCGTCGGGGAAGACAAAGCCGTGCACACTGCACGGAATCCCTTCGAGGAACGGCATGATCCGAACCCGCTCGCATCTGGTGGCGAACCAGTCTCGGGCGCCGGGGGCATCGGCGCCCGACTGCACCCAACGGAGGTACTCGGCGCCGCCGTGCCAACCCTCGGTGTTGTCCGCCACCCACACCGTACCGGCACCCCAGTCGAGATCACCGAGCACTTGATCGATCTCCGATCCGGCGACCGAAACAATCGCTGATGGCGCCCGCCGCACTGCAGCGAGATCCCAGAGCTGGTCGATGACCATCTTGTCCTCCAGGTCCAGCCACGCCTGCGGCCGCGTGCCGTAATGGTGGCGACCGGCCACCAACGACTCAGCGGCAAGGAACCCGTCCAAAACCTCGGCGATGTCGCTGGGATCCCACGCATCGATCTGCGCTTCGACCTCAGCCGGCAAGTTCGTCACCGACTCCAAGAAACTGCGAATCAGGCCCATGTGGGTCTTCCCGGTCGTGACGAGTAACGCCCACTCGGCGTCGGCCGGATCAGGCAGCTCCCCCATGCCTTCGGTCGCGGCCAGAATGAACGGCCGCTGCGCCCCGCACTCGGCTAGGAAGCGAACCAAGCTGGTTGCTCCGGCGAGGCTTTCGCTCACGATGAGGAACTTCCGGCCGGTGTATTCCGAGGCAAGCAGCCGGGTCCAATAGGTCGCGTCCATGCCGCCGAATCTACCGACAACCGACCTTGTCGTGGAATAGGGCCCAATTGCGGCCGGGTCGGGACCACCACCGACTCGGACGGCGGGCCTGGATCCGGTAGCGTGCCCGCCATGCACGTTGGAGTTCCCAGAGAGTCGCGTCCCGGCGAGCGGCGGGTCGCCGCCGTCCCCGCCACCGTCGAAACGATGGTCGGTTGGGGTTGGACGGTAGAGGTTCAGGCCGAAGCAGGTACGGAAGCCGGCTTCCCCGACGACTTGTTTGTCGCCGCCGGAGCCCAGATCGTGCCCGACGCGGCCACAGCCCACAATGCCGACCTGGTCTTGCGGGTAGGCCCGCCGGTCCTCGAAGAGGTCGGCCTCACCAAGGAAAACGCCGCGCTGATCGGATTCCTTGATCCGTTCGTCGAAGCCGACCTGGTGCGCGCCCTCGCGGCCCGCAACCTCACCTCGGTTGCTGTGGAAGCCATCCCCCGCACGACGCTGGCCCAGGCGATGGACGCCTTGTCGTCGCAGGCCAACCTCGCCGGCTACGCCGCCGTGCTGATGGGGGCACAGGCCTCACCGAAGCTGCTTCCGATGATGGTGACCGC
>CAYXMJ010000287.1:0-2000 GCA_964465915.1 uncultured Acidimicrobiaceae bacterium | reverse complement strand
GTGGTGATCCTGTTCGCCCTCCAGGGCGAGACGATCACCGAACGACCCTTCGACGTTGCCCGCATCGCCGTGCCTCTTCTGATCTACTTCGGGTTGATGTGGGTCGTCTCGTTCGCGTGGGGGCTGCGGCTCCGGATGACCTACGGTAAGAACACCGCGATGAGCTTCACAGCCGCCAGCAACAACTTCGAACTGGCCATCGCCGTGGCTATCGGCGTGTTTGGCGTCACCTCGGGGGAAGCGCTCGCCGGGGTCGTCGGGCCCCTGATCGAAGTGCCCGTGCTGGTCGGGCTCGTGTACGTGGCCCTCTGGGCCCGCAAGCGGTTCTACCCCACCGAGGTCTGACGATCACGTAGTGGAGCGTCATTCCGGCCTGAGGTCCACCCCTCCGGCGGCGAGCAGGGCTTCCACTGCTCGCTGGACACTGCCCGAATCGAGATAGGCAGCGAGGTGATCGCCGGGACAGGCAGTGTGGGCGTGATCGCCGTGACCGGCAATCGTGGAAGGAGAAACCCCGTACTGCGCGGCCGCCCATGCCAGGACCGCCGCCAGCGACTCGAGCTGAGCTGCAGTCGGCCGGTCGACATCGAAGTTGCCTTCCATGACCACCTGGAAGTGACCGGTCGTGTCATAGTCGGTGAAGGTGTCGGTCTCGTACGCTGGGTCCCGCGCTTCGTAGACCCTTCCGTCGACACCGACGATGAAGTGGTACGAGATGTCAGGCCAGCCCTTGCCGTCCATGTGCCAGGCCTGCCATGAGCGATAGCGGGGCGGCCCCGTGGTAGCCGATTGGGATCCTGCGTGGTGGACGGTCAGCCGGGTGATCGTGTGAGGCACAAGACTTGCGCTGCGGGGCGCCCGCGCTCCCCAATCCTGACGCGTGACGAAACCGACCGGCACCGGCTCACAATCGGCGTACGTCTGGGCGTTGGTACACACGTCGTCATCGGGGCCACCGTCGACAACGTCGGGTCCGGTGCCACCGTCGAGTACGTCGTCCCCTTCCGACCCGACAAGCTGGTCCGTACCGGCGCCGCCCCGGATCACATCGTCGCCGGCGCGACCGTCGAGCGTGTTGCCGGCGCCGTTGCCACGGATGTCGTCGTCATGATCGCTGCCGACAACGTTGTGAATTCCGGCCGTTACATCGCGACCGCGGCCCGATACGGTTCCGGCAGCAAGATCGACCGTCACACGGCGTGGTGAGCTGCCGTAGTAGATGGTGTTGCTGCCGGCACCGCCGGCCACGGCATCGTCTCCAGCGCCCGGTTCGAGTAGGTCGTCGCCCGTGCCGCCGCGAACCACATCGTCACCTCCACCGCCGTGGATCACGTCATTGCCGCCCGAGCCCCGGAGCACATCGCCCCCGGCAGCGCCGAAGAGTTCATCCGCTCCTTGGGCACCGATGAGCCGGTCGGCGCCGGCCCTTCCCTTGATGAGGTCCGCACCATCGCCCCCGCGGATCTCGTTGGGCGCCTTCGTCCCGCGCAGGACGTCGTCGAAGCGCGACCCCACGACGTTCTCAATCGAGCGGAGCTCATCGATACCGTCCCCGCCCGACGCTGTGCCGGCGGCAAGATCGACGCGGACCCGGGCTACGGCGTTGCTGTAGCCGACGGTGTCGGAGCCATTGCCACCGAGGATCAGATCGGAGCCGGGTCCGCCAACAAGGGTGTCATCCCCCCAGTTGCCGCAGATCGTGTCGTTGCCGCTCCCCGCCACGATGCGGTCGTTACCTCCCAACCCGACGATCACGTCGTCGGAATCCGTGCCCCGCACCACGTCGTCTCCGGACGTGCCGATGATGGTGGCGACCTTGCCATCACAGCTCAGCTCGGCGGCGCCGACGGCCGACGTGGCCGAAGCCAACACTGCGGGTGCCGCTGCAACCAGCACGACGCCGGCCAACGCCGGCCGCATGAGTTGTACCAAAGCGCCCATCGGCTTCCTCCCGAAGACAACACCCCGCAGGTCGAAGATCGTAGACGAACAGTCAATCC
>CAYXMJ010000286.1:0-2072 GCA_964465915.1 uncultured Acidimicrobiaceae bacterium | reverse complement strand
TGAGCGTCACGCCGCGCGACCCGGCAGCGCCCAGCCGATGCCGCACGCCTGGGGCGGAGACCCCGCAGTGCCCCGCTGATTCGGGTCTACAGGCGCGGCCGCACCGTGCCCGCCTGATGCTTCGTCCCTATTGCCGTACCTGGTACCAGTTGGTAACGTCGGCGCCGGTGACGAAGAGCATCGGATCGCCGCCCGGCATCCCGGGCGGCAGGTTGGCGCTCAGGTTGGCCGCCTGGAAGATGCGCGGCACGTTGTTGCCCATGTCGAAGAACCGGGTCACTATCGCGCCGGCGATGCGGCTCTGCTTCCTGATCGTCGTCTCGTTCTGCGCGTACAGCGCCGCCATGACCTTGACGAACGTCTCGCCGCCGCCGGTGGCGATGTTGACGTCGTTGTCGGCGATGATCCCGAGGTTGTCGTAGGTCATCGTGCCCGTCTGCAGGTAGTTGTCCTGCGGCAGCACGTCGTCGTGGATGGCCACGTCACCGACCGCGAACAGCGTTCCCGTGCCGTCGTATTGGATCGGGTCGTTCTTCTTGGCGAGGTCGAGGTTGCCGTTGACCCGGACGATGCCGCTGATGGTCATCGTGTTCGTTCCCTGGTTCCAGTCGATGCTGCCGAAGGCGTTCGAGTGATTGAACGACGGCGTGTCGACCGAGATGTTGCTCTCGACGATGGTGAGCGAGTTCGTATCGAGGAAGAGACGGTGGGTGGCGTAGTTGGTCGCCGTCGGGGCGTGATAGTAGGGATCGGCGAGCGTCGGGAACGGCATGCCGGTGGCGTCGTACCCACCCTCGTCGACGGGGTTGACCTCCGCCGAGCCCGACAACGCGATCGGTGCGTCGGAATAGACGCCATCCACCTCTTCCATGAAGTTATTACCGGTGACGTCTTGCTCGCCCCACACCACGCTGCCGCTGAGCGATACATCGCCCTGCTCCACGCGCAGCTCGGCGCCGAGGCTCTGCACGACCTCTCCGCCGTAGTTGACCATCGGCACCGGCGGCAGCTTGACCCAGTCGACGTCGAAGTTGTCGTTCTGGTCGGCGTCGCGGTAATGGTTGAGCACGAACGCCGTTCCGCCCATGTCCACCGTCTTGCCGGGGGCGCCCTTGATGTGCATCGATCCGCGCACCTGGATGTTGCCGTTGATCTGGTTGCCGACCTGGTTGGAACCGCCGAAAATGGCGTTGTCCCATACCGTCAGCCGCCGAACGATGACGCGCATGTCGGTGCGCACCTCCGCGTTCGAGGGTTCGACGACGCCGCTGGTGCCCCGTCCGCCGACCGGGACGACAAGCCATGCCTTCGTACCCGGCCCGTTCGCCGGCGTGATCGACGTGGGGGGCATGAAGATGCGGCGATTGAAGCTGCCGTCGTCTAGGTTCACCGTGGGGCCGAGGTCGTAGAACTGCGGCACGACGAGGCCGCCGCTGATCTGGAAATTGACCGTCATACCGTTGATCGTCGTGCTCGTCGGGAACCCGCTGACGATGGTCATCGGGATGGTCGAGAAGTCGACCATTCCCCGCGCCCACGTCGGGTCCGCAAGCAGATCGGCGGCGACGCGCTCGAGGCCGGAATCGGCTTGCCACAACGCGGCGCCGCGGTTGCGGTAGTTGGCCGACGTGGTGATCTCGGCCAGCATGGCGGTCGCCAGGGCGCTGCCCAGGGCGAACACGATCATCGTGACCAGCAAGGTGATGATGAGCGCTGCGCCGGATTCCTCGCGGTGGGTGGTGATGAAGTCGATCGTGCGTCGAGTTCTTGCTTGCTCTCTCATCGTAACTCCCTGACCGAGTTGGTTTAGTCCCTCTGGAAGTGACTGTTGATCACTATTAGTTATCGTAACTTATTGTGACAATTGTTATATTATCAAAATTACCTTGAACATCAATCTTGATTATCTTAGCCTACCAAATGACAACTCGGTGAATCGACCCTGATGGCAACGTGAGGCCGTGATGATTACAAGGTGGACATCCAACGAAACGGCGCAGAACAGGCGGACCCCGGTGGGCAGCGCGGCGGGGTTCTCCGCCAGCAGCCGCACCAGATCGTCGAGCGTCGTC
>CAYXMJ010000285.1:0-2075 GCA_964465915.1 uncultured Acidimicrobiaceae bacterium | reverse complement strand
CCCGGCGTCGGCGCAGCGTGGCGTGCTGCTCCGTCCTGGGTCCGCGGCGGTGCTCTGGGTGGTCTGGCATATCTGCTCGTTCAACTCAAGGCGAATCGATACACCGGCGGGTCCGGGTTTCCGGCCTATCGGTATCCGCTGGAGGCCCTCACCGCGGCTGCTCCGTTGCTCTTTCTCGCCTACACCAAGTGGGTGGTTCTGCGCCCGAAGGCTTTGTGGCTCTTCCGCCGCTTGGTCATCCTGTCGTTTGCTTTCCACACAGTGTTCGCCATCCGTTTCTGAGTGGCTCGGTGGAGGCGACTATTGGCGGGCCGCACTGATCTCAACTCCCATCAGGTCGGTAGGCTCCCCTGATGGGGTTCGTGGAAGAACTACGTGGCGCTCTTGGGCCGGATCGGGTCAAGGACCATCCGCTCGAACTGCACATCTACGAGAAGGACTCCGGGGTTACCCGCGGTCCGGTGGTCGCGGTGGCGCTGCCCGAGACGACCGAGGAGACCGCTCACTGCGTCCGGACCGCTCGGCGATGGAACGTGCCGATCGTGGCACGAGGTGCCGGCACCGGTCTCGCCGGCGGTGCGGTACCCACCGAGCCTGGGTTGTTGGTGGTGATGACCCGGATGAACGAGATCTGGGAGGTCGACGCCGAGAACCGGACCGCCTGGGTGGGCCCCGGCGTGCTCAACCTCGACCTCTCAATCCACACTGCGCCCCTTGGGCTGCATTACGCCCCCGACCCGTCATCACAATCGGTGTGCACCGTCGGGGGCAACGTCGGTACCAACGCCGGGGGGCCACACTGTCTTGCCGATGGGACCACCATTGCCCACATTCTGGCCGTTGAGATGGTCACCGTCGACGGCGACGTCGTGGTCCTCGGCGGACCCGCCCCCGACCCGATTGGGCTCGATCTAAGGGCCGTTGTCGTCGGCTCCGAAGGAACCATGGGCTTGGTCACTCGGATTCTGGTCAAGTTGACGCAGACCGCGCCTGCCGAACAGACCCTCCTGATGGCCTTCGCCCGAATCGAGGATGCCGCCGCCACCGTCTCGGGTGTTATCGCCGCCGGGGTGGTACCGGCTGCGCTCGAGATGATGGACCAACCCATGGTCGAGGCCGTCGAGAACTTCGTCCACGCCGGCTATCCGACCGACGCCGCCGCCGTCCTGCTGGCGGAAGTCTCGGGTCATCCGGCCGCGGTGGCGGCTGAGGTTGCCGTTGTTGCCGCGGTCGCTTCCGAACAAGGCGCCACGGTCGTTCGAGTTGCCGCCGACGATGAGGAACGCCGTCTGCTCTGGCTGGGCCGCAAGTCGGCCTTCGGCGCGGTGGCTCAGGCCGCCCCGGACTACTACCTCCACGACACCGTCGTGCCCCGGACCCGACTGGTCGGCGTGCTCACCCAGGTCTACGAGATCGCCGCCCGCTACGACCTTGCGATGCTCAACGTGTTTCACGCCGGCGACGGCAACCTGCATCCGCTGGTTGCGTTTGATGCCAAGGAACCTGGAGTCCTCGACAGGGTTCGGTCCGCTGCTGAGGAGATGGTCAGGATCTCGATCGAGGCCGGAGGCACCCTCTCGGGCGAGCACGGCATCGGCTTGGAGAAGCGGGATCTGATGGGCGAGGTGTTTGCCCCGGTTGACCTCGACGCCCAGGCTCGGCTGCGCGAGGCCTTCGATCCACACGGTGCGCTCAACCCCGGCAAAATCCTGCCCGCAGGTTCCCGCTGCTACGACTTCGGCATGCAGTTCGACCTCGATGATGGCCGGCCATGAGCAGCATCGACGCCGAGACTCGCAAGTTGCTCGAGTCGATGTCGATCCTTCCCGAAGCCGGCATGCCGGGAGCCGCCTTTGTGGTCGCTCCCCCATCGGTTGAGCAGGCGGCGACGGTGCTGGCGGCGGCGTCCCGAGGTGGACTCGTGGTCAGGCCGTGGGGGAGTGGAAGCCATCAAGGCTTCGGCTATCCGGTGGACCCCGACATCATCCTGTCGACCGGCAACCTGCAAGCTGTGGTCGATTGGCAGCACGAGGACCTCACGGTGGTGGTCGAGGCCGGGATGCGTGTTGCGGCGC
>CAYXMJ010000284.1:0-2113 GCA_964465915.1 uncultured Acidimicrobiaceae bacterium | reverse complement strand
GGTCTTCGCACCCACCCTGCCCGAAGGTCTCGATCTGTCCCGGCTCCACCACGTGCTCGTTGGTGTCCAGGATGAGACCGGGCACTGCATGGGTTTGGGGGCGCTGATCTACGAGGATGACTCGTTGATGGTGGTAACCAACCGGGGCGAATCGATGCGCGGCCTCCGGCTGGGATCGCTCCGGGTGGACCCCGATGGCTTCGACGCCGAGCCGGTGCGTCTGCGCGAAGTGATGTTCGGACTCTCCTAGGTGTGCTGCGCGGGGACGTTGTCCTTGAGGAGTTGGCTTAGGGCGATGGTTGGTGGTTGCCAGTTGAGCGATCCGTGGGACCGGTGCTGATTGTAGAAGTGGAGGAAGCCGGCGAGTCCTTCGAGACGTTCGGTTTCTGATCTCCAGGGCCGGATGTAGGCCCATTCCTCGACGAGGATGCGGTGAAAGCGTTCGACTTTGCCGTTGGTCTGGGGTCGGTAGGGGCGGGTGCGGGAGTGGCGGACCTCGGTGTTGGCGCAGGCTTCGGCCCAGGCGCCGGAGCGGTAGCAGCCCCCGTTGTCGGTGAGGACCCGCTCAACGATGACACCGCGGGTCCGGTACCAAGCAACGGCGCGGCACCAGAACCCAGCAGCAGTCTCACCCTTTTCGTCGTTGTGGGTTTCGGTGTAGACAAGGCGGGTGCGGTCATCGATTGCGGAGTGCAAGAAGGTGTATCCGGTTCCGTGGCGGCGGGCGACGTTGCCCCAGCCGTGGGCTCGCCAGCCGCCCCCGTCGGGGATCCGGGCAAGTTTCTTGACATCGACATGGACCAGCTCCCCGGGCCGGTCCTTTTGGTAGCGGCGCACCGGCTCCCGGCTGGTGGCCCGGTCGCCTCGATCGAGCCGGTTGAGGCCGGCACCCACCAAGATGCGGTGCACCGTCGAGGACGACAAACCCACCTCGGCGGCGATTCGGGCCGGCCCACGGCGGTACCGGCGCCGCACACGGCACACCTGGCGGCGCTTCCGGCGCGAGACCCGCTGCGGCGAGCGGCGGGGCCGCGACGACCGATCCTGCAGTCCCGCAGCGCCTTCTGCCCGATAGCGGGCCACCCACTTACGGACCGTCTTCGGGTCCACCTGGAACCGCTCGGCGGTAGCCGTTGCCGACCACCCCTCATCAACCACCACCAACGCCATGCCGAGCCGCCCCCGCGGCGTCAACGACGCATTGGGATGCTGCTGACCTGTCGTAGCCTGTTGCATTGAGCCTCCTGGCATCTTGGGGACCGTTACAGCCCTCAGGATCGCCGGGAGGCTCACCTCACGCCAGGACCAACCCCCAACCCCTCCCGCCAGGGACAACCTCCCCGAATGTCACACCTAGGCTCCGCTCATGGTCGATCCACGCTTCCCTTCATGAGCCTGTGGTTCTGCGAGCAGGCGTGGGTGGGAGAGGCCGTCGCCGCCAACGTCCTCATCGCCGGGTCCGATGGGCTGATCACCGACGTGACGCCGGGCGTGCCTCGACCACCGGAAGCAGAGGTGCTGGCCGGCGTGACGATCCCCGGGCTCGCCAACGCCCACTCCCACGCCTTCCATCGGGCACTTCGCGGCGCCACCCACGCCGCCGACGACTTCTGGAGCTGGCGAGACCAGATGTACGCGGTGGCCGAGCGGCTCGATCCCGACAACTACTACCGCCTGGCGCGGGCCGTATATGCCGAGATGGTGCAGGCCGGCATCACTTCGGTTGGCGAATTCCACTACCTCCACCACGATGCCGGCGGCCGCAGGTACACCGACGCCAACGCCATGAGCGAGTCGCTGGTCGCCGCCGCCACCGACGCAGGCATCCGCCTCACGCTGTTGGACACCTGCTATCTCCGCGCCGGATTCGATCAACCCCCGGAGGGGGTGCAGGAACGATTCAGCGACGGATCCGCCCATGCTTGGGTCGAGAGGGTTGAAGGCTTCCGGCCTGAGGGCGACGTGGTTGTGGGAGCGGCCGTGCACAGCGTTCGCGCCGTCGACGGTGGCTCGGCAGCAACCGTTGCCTTGTGGGCAGAAGAGAAGGGCGCTCCCCTGCACTTCCACCTCTCCGAACAGCGGGTCGCCGTCGGTGAGCGGCTGCGGCGCGGGC
>CAYXMJ010000283.1:0-2135 GCA_964465915.1 uncultured Acidimicrobiaceae bacterium | reverse complement strand
CGATGGCGCTCAAGCCGCCGGAAGAGAAGACGGCCCTGCAGCGCTACCTGCCGATCGTCGACTGGCTGCCCAAGTACCAATGGGGCAAGTGGCTCCGCCTCGACATGCTCGGCGCTCTCACGATATGGGCGCTGCTGGTTCCCGAGGCCATGGCCTATGCCGGCATCGCGGGGGTGCCGCCCGAGGTGGGCCTGGTCACCGCTCCCTTGGCGTTGGTCGGGTACGCCGTCTTTGGCTCATCGAAGCACTTGAACGTCGGGCCCAGTTCCACCGTCGCCATCATCTCTGCCTCCGTGGTGGCGCCGCTGGCGGGCAGCGACGGCGACCTCTATCTCATCTTGACGATCTGGCTGGCGGTCTTCACCGGCGTCTTCTTCATAGGCCTGGGTTTGGCGCGGATGGGGTGGATCTCAAACTTCATGGCGTCGTCGGTGCTCACCGGCTTCATGGTCGGGCTGGCGATCGTGATCGCCACCGGCCAACTCGACAAGATCCTCGGCGTCGAGTCCGAGGGCGGCAACGTGCTCCAGGAGCTCGGATCGATGCTGTCGCAGTTCAGCGACTGGGACTGGCCGACTATTGCCGTTGGCGTGGCCGCTCTGGCGGCCTTGTTCCTGATCGAGGAGTTCGCCCCCAAGCTCCCGGGAGCTTTGATTGTGATGCTGGTGGCGATTGCGGCATCAGCAATCTTCGGCTTCGAAGACTCCGGGATTCATGTGGTCGGCGAGATCCCGGCGGAGCTCCCCAGCCTTGGCCTGCCCGAGTGGCAAGGGTGGGACATCATGGGAGACATCATGGTGGGGGCTCTCGCGGTGATCGTGGTCGCCTTTGCCGAGTCGTACGCCGCCGCCAAGACCTACGCCTCGAAGTTCGGCTACCAGGTGGACGCCAACCAGGAGATGATCGGGCTCGGTGCCGCCAACCTCGGTGCCGGTCTCAGCGGTGGCTTCGTGGTCGACGGCAGCCTGTCGAAGACCGCGGCGGGGGTGGACGCCGGTCAGAAGTCGCAGATGACCAGCATCATCACGGCGATTCTGGTGTTGATCACGATCGTTGCGCTCACCTGGCTCTTCGAGCCGCTACCTGAAGCGGTGCTCGGCGCCATCGTGATCCATGCGGTCTGGAAGCTGATCGACTTCTCCGGCTTCGTCACGCTGTGGAAGGTCCGCCGGATCGACTTCACGCTGGCCCTCGCTGCTTTCCTCGGCGTGATCCTCATCGACATCCTGCAGGGAATCATGATCGGGATCATCCTGTCGCTGGTGGCCCTCATCTACCGGGACAGCTTCCCCGAAGGGTCGGAACTCGGCCGCGTCGAGGACGAAGAAGGTCACCTCGAGTTCGTCGGGCTCGACAACAACCCCGATGCTGAGGTGCTTCCGGAGGTGGTCATCTACCGGCAGACCGGGTCGCTGATCTTCTCCAATGCCGCCGCCTTCTCGCAACAGGCTCGCGAGCTACTGTGGAAACGAACCGACCCTCCCGCCAAGGTGCTCATTGTGGACTGCGAACAGATGGCGGACATGGACATCACCGGAGCGGAGGAGATCGTTGCGCTGAGCGAGGAGTTGCGCGCTGCCGACGTCGATCTCTTGCTCGCCCGGCTCCACGGCGACGCCAGGGTCACCGCCGACAATTCCGGAGTGACCGCGGCCATCGGCGAGGATCGCGTGGTGCCCTCGGTTCGTGCCGCCCGGCAGGCTTTGACCGACCGCAGCATCGACTGGGACCAACCCCAAGTCGCCGGAGACGACCAGGACCAAACGTAACAACAGAGAGGAGCCGTCATGGCTGAGATCTTCCCCGAGGCATACACCGGGAAGCCGCTGACAACCGACCGGGTGGTCGTCAAGGATCCCTCGGCCGCCTTGAAGGAGTACGCAGAGAAGTACGTTGCGGGCAGCGAAGAACTCGCAACCGACGAGATCCGTGTGACCGCACTGGGTACCGGCTATCCGGCCCGGAGGGCGCAGGGATGTGCCGGCTTCATGGTTGAACTCGGCAATGACGACGTCTTCATCTTCGATGCCGGAGCCGGGACCAACTTGTCGTTCAACACGCTGCGGGTGCCGTATTGGAAGGCGTCGAAGTTCTTCATCACCCACTACCACCTCGACCATATCGCCGACCTGCCG
>CAYXMJ010000282.1:0-2153 GCA_964465915.1 uncultured Acidimicrobiaceae bacterium | reverse complement strand
CGGGCCAGGGACGTAGGTCCTGAACCCAACCGCACCTGATCGGCATTCGGTGTGGCCGACCCAGCAGCCAAGCGCTGCAACTACAGCTTCGGTGATCCGATGGTCGGCCACGGCGAGGAACTCACTCCGACGTGATGCGATGGCCGGGCCTGGAGCCCCACCGTCTATGGCGAGGAGGGATTGCTGAGCCTCTTGAGGAGGCATCGTCGCTGTCGCCGAATGCTTGTGTGTCGAGCTAGCCCGGATTATCCATCAACAGGAAGTCCTCGGCCTTGGTGAAGTCCTTCGGTGGCTCGTCGGTGACCAAAGCGTCGAGTGCTTCGTCCTGCGAGACGAGCCGGGGCGAGTCGAGTGGGTGGTCTTCGCCGTTGACTCGGAGCGTGGCGGATCCGGCTGCAAGGATGTTCCGCACCCAGTCCGAGTTGGGCCCGTACCGCGCGACTAGGACGTAACCCGTCCTGGTCGGGTACGCATCGAGCGGTGTCTGGAAGGTGCGCCCCGATGTCCTCCCGACGTGGGTGACAACGGGGTACTTCCCCTTCCGTATCTGGCCCGGGTTGAAGACCCGTTTGTTGATCTTGGCCAACCATCGTGGGTTCGGCACCCGTCACCTCCGTCTTGCGATTCACCAATCTACGACAAGCGGAGCCTCCAGGCGGCGCCCCACGGCCAGTGCGCGGCCGTTTGCGTTGCTGGCTCGCTACGCTCGCGTCATGGACACCTACGAACGCATCCTGAAGTTGCGGGCGATTCGGGACTACGAGGACCGGATGCTGAGCGACGACGACCTCAACAAGACCCTCGAGGCGGCGCGGTGGACGGGAAGCTCCAAGAACCTCCAGAACTGGTCCTTCGTGGTCGTGAGCGATCCGGCACAGAAGAACCGCCTGGCGGCGGCGGGTGACTTCACCGTCCCGATGCTGAATGCGCCGGTGGCCATCGCCATCGTCGAAGAACCCGGTGGCTACGAGTTCGACTCAGGCCGGGTGGCGCAGAACATCATGCTGGCTGCCGATGCGATCGGTGTCGCCTCCTGTCCGATCACGCTGCATCGTGACGAGCTGGCCGGCCAGGTGCTCGGTCTTCCGGAAGGACGCCGGTGCCGGTATGCGATCAGCCTCGGGTATCCCGCGTCCGGGGCGGAACCCCGGCGTTTCGGGGGTCGCAAGCCTATGGACGACCTGGTCCACTACGACCGGTACTGACGGGCATGGACTCGAGGCTGGTCTCCCGCGAGGAATTTGACGAACTCGTCGACCAAGCCGCCGCCGCACTCCCAGACTGGGTGGAGGTCGCCATGAAGGACGTGGCGATCATGGTGGAGGATCTGCCCCCACCGAACGACGCCACCCCCGGCCTGTTGCTCGGCCGCTATCACGGTGTGCCGCTGTCCAAACGGGGCTTCCGCCACCCCGGTTCCATGCCCGACTACATCTGGCTCTATCGGATCAACATTCTGACGGTCTGCCGCACCATCGATGAGGTCGCTGATCGCATCAACCAGGTGCTCCTTCATGAGATCGGTCACGCCATGGGCCTCAGCGAGCCCCGGCTGCGGGAACTCGGCGTCGGCTGATCTCCTGTGCCGCGGGTCGGGCAGGCGATCGTATGCCAGCATGGTGGGCCATGACCGATACTGATGTCGCCAAACCACCAAGGCCCCGGGTGTTCGACCGCCTGATCGCCAAGGCTTCGCGGTTGCTGGCCAAAGGCGTCTACCAATCGGTTGAAGTCGCCAACCCCGAGCCGGGTTGGAGCAGGCACCCGGCGCTGATCGTGGCCAACCACCCGACCGGCTTCTCGGACCCCGCCCTGCTGCTCGGCCTCCTCGGTCGCAGCCCGCGCTTCCTGGCCAAGTCCACACTGTGGAAGACCCCAGGTGTCGGCTGGTTCCTCAACCGAATCGGTGCCATCCCCGTTCACCGCGCCCAGGACGGGGGGACAACTGGAAACGCCGAGATGTTCGCCTCGGCCTACGACGCGCTGGAACACGAAGAGATCATTGCGGTCTTCCCGGAAGGCGAGGTCCACGCAGAGCCTTCGCTTGGTCCGGTAAAGACCGGTGCAGCCCGGATTGTGCTTGGGGCCTATGACGCCGGCGTCTCAGGCTTGCAGGTCGTCCCGATCGGGATCCACCTCGAGGAGAAGGCCGC
>CAYXMJ010000281.1:0-2184 GCA_964465915.1 uncultured Acidimicrobiaceae bacterium | reverse complement strand
AGATCGTTGGCCTGGAAGAAAAGGCCGACGCGCGGGTCGGAACCCTGTCGGGCGGTCAGCGCCGCCGCCTTCAGATGGCCCTCGGTATCGTGGGCGACCCGGATCTGATCTTCCTCGACGAGCCCACGACCGGGTTCGACCCCTCGGCCCGGCGCCAAGCGTGGGGCGTCATCGACAACCTCGCCTCGCTCGGCAAGACGATCCTGCTGACGACCCACTACATGGACGAGGCCCAGGACCTGGCGGATCGGGTCGCCGTCATCGCGGCCGGCCGAATCGTGGCGCGCGGCACGCCGGACACGATCGGGGGCCGGGCCCAGGCCAAGACCGAGATTCGGTTCACGGTTGCCGGGGTGGCCCTGGACGAGCTGCCGCTGCAGCCCGTCCGCACTGTCGGCTCGGCGGTGGAGATCCACTCCGACATGCCCACCCATGACCTGAACGTGCTCACCAATTGGGCCGTCGCAGCTGAAGTCGAGTTGGAGGGATTGAGCGTTACCCGTCCCAGTCTCGAAGACATCTACCTCGAACTGACCGGAGAAGATACGAACCTGTCGGAGGAGCCCGGGTGACCAGTCCCAAATTGGTCCTTCCCTTCCCGGTGATCGTCGCGTAGGTTCGGCGGTACCAGAAGAACCCGCCAACCACCGAGGCTTGCCTCAACCCTCCGTCCCGATATCGGGTCGTGGAGAACCAAACAGGGTTGGCGGGTTCTCGCGTTGTTGCTCGACGCCGCACCGTCCCCAATCCCTTATGCTGTTCTGTGGTCGGCCCGATCCCGAATTCCCCCGCGTAGGGTTGAAAGACGACACGAGATCTTCAACCCTCGCCACTTGCACCCTGTTGCGGCCTCGGCGCGGCGTTGAGGAAAGGGGAGGGTTTGATGTACACATCCGTTCGCGTGGTGCGCCGACCGAGGCGCATCGTCGGATTGCTGTTGGTGGTGTTCCTGCTGGCCAGCGTCTTTGTTGCCATCGGCGGTGCGCCAGCGTCCGGCACGGTTCCCGGCGCTAATGGCAAGATCGCCTACGAGCGGGGTTCGTCGATTTGGACGATGAACGCTGATGGGACGGGTCAGGCGGCGTTGACGAATACCGGAGGGTTTGTGCTGTCCAGTCACCACGAGCCGGCGTGGTCACCGGACGGAACCAAGATCGTCTACCGGAATAACACGTTCTTGATTGGTGGGTTCGATGACCTCATCGTGGTGAATGCGGATGGGACCGGCGCCGTGAACTTGACGAGCACCGCTGGTGTCGACGAATTCGCACCGACCTGGTCGCCGGATGGGAGCAAGATCGCCTATCAGCGGGGTTCGTCGATTTGGACGATGAACGCTGATGGGACGGGTCAGGCGGCGTTGACGAATACCGGAGGGTTTGTGCTGTCCAGTCACCACGAGCCGGCGTGGTCACCGGACGGAACCAAGATCGTCTACCGGAATAACACGTTCTTGATTGGTGGGTTCGATGACCTCATCGTGGTGAATGCGGATGGGACCGGCGCCGTGAACTTGACGAGCACCGCTGGTGTCGACGAATTCAACCCAGCTTGGCAGCCGCTGAACCGGCCGCCGGTGGCCGTCGATGACGGCTATGCCACCCCGGAGGCGACGGAGCTGAACGTCCCGGCCCCCGGGGTACTGGACAACGACACCGATCCCGACGGTGACACGCTGACGGTCGACAACCCAGGGGGCGTGACTGCGGCGAATGGCACCGTGACCATGGCGGCCGACGGATCGTTCACGTACATGCCAGACGCAGGATTCAGCGGCAGTGACACGTTCACGTACGCCGCCAACGACGGGACGGACACCTCGAACATCGCGACGGTGACCATCCAGATCGCTCCCGGTGACACGGTGGGGCTGGTGGATGTTGCGACCGGGGCGTGGCACTTGCGCAACAGTGCCGGGGTGGTGACGTCGTTCTTGTACGGCAACCCGGGTGATCTGCCGATCGCTGGTGATTGGGATGGCGACGGGGATGCCACCCCGGGCCTGTATCGCCAATCGGACGGGTTCTTCTACTCGCGCAACTCGAATAGCACCGGGGTCGCCGACGCCGAGTGTTTCGCCGGTGATCCTTCTGATGTGCCGATCGTTGGAGATTGGGACGGTGACGGGGACGACAACCTGGGTATCTATCGACCGTCCGAGCAGATGTTCTACCTGTTCACCAT
>CAYXMJ010000280.1:0-2200 GCA_964465915.1 uncultured Acidimicrobiaceae bacterium | reverse complement strand
GCCGTGCCGTTGACGCCGGGGACCCACGTGGCGCCGAACACCGTGCCGTCGCTCGAACCCACCGCGTCCGCCGCCACCGGACCCGCACCTTCATCGAAGTCCCACGACCCGGCGGGGATCGGGCCGTCGCTGGGCGTGGCACTGGACTCCGCCGAGAATGCCGAGGCGTTGGCCGCGGCGTCCACGGCCGTCACGACATAGTAATAGGTGTTGCCGTTCGCCACCCCGGTGTCGGCATGGGCACTGCTCGTCAACAACCCCGACACCTCGACATACGGACCGCCCGCAACCTCGGAGCGGTGGACGCGATAACCCGCGAGGTCCGCTTCCAGGTTATCGTCCCACTCCAGGTTGACCTGGCCGTTGCCAGCCAGCGCACTGAGACCCAGCGGTGCGGCCGGGGCGATATCAGTCACCGCCAGCGTCGCCGATGCCGTGTCGGCGGCACCATCGGCATCCGTGACACGAACACCGATTGCGAACAACCCCGGTGTCGGCGTGCTCAATGCCGCGACCGCGCCCGACGCATCGTCGTAGGCACCGTCGTTATCGAGGTCCCAGTCGTAGGCGACGATGTCGTTACCCGGATCGGTCGAGGCGGTCGCATCGAGGTTGACCATGATGCCCTGGTCTGCGTTGTAGGGGCCGCCCGCGTCGGCACCGGGTGCCACGTTGTTGACCGTCACGTCGGCCGCGTCCAAATCCGCCGTCCCGTCAATATCGGTGACGCGCAAGCCCACGGTGAACTGGCCGGAGACCACGGACAGGAACGACACCGTTTCACCGGAGGCATCGTCGTACGCGCCGTCGCCATCGAAGTCCCAGTCCCACGCCACGATATCCGCGTTGGGATCCGTCGACCCCGACCCGTCCAGCAGGATCGTGCTGCCTTCATCGCCGGCGTAAGGGCCGCCCGCCTCCGCCGCCGGCGGCGAACCCGTGATCGTCACCGTCGCAGCGCCACTCACGACACCGTCACTGGCGGTCACCGTGAAGTTGCCGAGACCGGCGCCCGCGCTATACAGCCCTGACTGATCGATGCTGCCGCCGGTCGCCGTCCAGGTGACCGTGACCGGGAACGCGTTGCCATACTGATCCAGACCGCTCGCGCTGAACACGCGCGTGCCACCCGGCGACAGGCTCGCCTGGGCAGGCGTCACCACCATCGACGCCAGGCTCGGCGCCGGCTCCACCGTGACGGTGAGGGTGTCGCTGACCTGGAACTCGGTATCGTCGGCGCTGAGTTGCAGCACGTAGGTACCCGCACCCGGCAGCGTGGCCGTCGTGTCGATCGCGTTGGCGTTGGCAAACGTGACACCCGCCGGTCCGCTCCAGGACGTGACCGGCGCCGGGATCGGCGCACCGTCGTCGCTGACACTGGCGTCGAGCGACACCGTGTCCAGCGGCAGCCGGATCGTGACATCCTCGCCCGCATCGACCACCGGCGCGTTGTTGACGCTGGACAGCAGCGCCACCTCGGCCGCACTCAGTGCCTGGTCATAGATGCGCACCGCGTCGATCACGCCGTTGAAGCGGCGCCCCTCGCCGTCGCGCATGCCCAGGTGCACCGCGCGCGTCGAGGCGTTGATCGGGTCGCTCTTCGACTTCGGCGGCGTCGCGTCGAGCACGCCGTTGACATAGATGCGCTGGTCGACGCCGTCGTAGACCATCGCCACGTGCAACCACTCGTTCGGCGCGAACACGGTCGAGGACACCATGTCCTTGCCGTCCAGCCGGAAGCGCAACTGATTATCGTCGGTATACATCGCGAAGACATCCGAGCCGCCGCCGTCGGTGCGCCGCGAGATCACCCGCGAACCGCCCGAGACGCCGCCGTCGCGCGGGTAGATCCATGCCGCCAGCGTGATCTGCGTGCCGGTGATGTCGAGTGCCGGCGTGTTGGCCATCACCACAGAGTCATCGCTGCCATCGAAGTCCAGCGCCGTGCCGTTGACGCCGGGGACCCACGTGGCGCCGAACACCGTGCCGTCGCTCGCGCCGACCGCGTCCGCGGCTACCGGACCCGCGCCTTCATCGAAGTCCCACGACCCGGCAGGCGTCGGTTCCCCGAAGGCGGGGCTAAACACTCCGCACATCGCACAAGCAAGTATTAGCGTTATGACAAAAGGTCGGAATCGACGACGATGATCGATGGCGCGCGCGCCCTCCCCCCGGTCACAGCGAACGTTGCACATGAGCC
>CAYXMJ010000279.1:0-2291 GCA_964465915.1 uncultured Acidimicrobiaceae bacterium | reverse complement strand
TCCAAATCCTGGGCGACGAGGGCACTCCGATCGGTACGGCGTCGGACGAGCCGGCCGCGGCCGACGATCCGGCGTGATCTGGCTCGGCCAACACATCGCGCTCAACAGGCCACGCCACGCCAAACCCTGACCGCACCGATCACCAAACACGGAGTAGGAACGAGCATCTCTGAGGGTGCCCGGGAACGCAGCACATATTGAGCGGGTAGCGCAGCCTTTCCCGAAGCGACCCCCCACGAAGGCCTGCGCCGGACACCATGTCCGAGCTGTGTTCCCGTACCGAGGAGCGCATATTGACCGGTGCGTGCCACCGCGACTGAATCATCCCTCCCAGCCGGTCATGCGCCACTCCCTGCGGGCCATGGCGCACCAGGACTGGGAGGCATCTTTCACCGTCGTCCGACGCCTCGAGCGCTTTGAGCGACGAGTTCGCGGGAGGGGCCTTAGATGAGGCCGAGGGTGTGGGCGGTGGTGACGGCGTCGCTGCGTTTGTCGGCGTCGAGTTTGCGGTAGACGTTCTTGATGTAGGACTTGATGGTGTTGGGGGAAACGTAGAGCTCGTCGGCGATCTGCTGGTAGGTGAGGTGGGTAGGCAGGAGGCGGAGGATTTCGAGTTCGCGTTCGGTGAGGGGTTCGACCAGGGTGGGTGTCGGGGTGGTGGTTGGTGGGGTTGGGGGTGGCTGGCGGTGAGTGATGATACGGTGGCCGGCGCGGGCGGCGGCGTTGTCGAGAAGGGCTCCAAAGGTGGGGGCCTCGTCGAGGAAGGTCTGGCGGTGTCCGGTTTGGGCGGCGATCTCCATGGCGGCGGTGAGGTGTTCGAGAGCTCGGGTCTCGTCGCCGTCATGGAGTGACCGCAGAGCGCGGAGTTTGTGTTGTTCGATGTGGTCGGCTGGGGTGGCATCGAGGCCCGTGGGGGGATGGTCGAGGAGCGGTGTGGGTTCGCCCCCGGTGGTGATGGTGAGCCGCGTCAGCAGGTGCTGTTCAAACATCGTGGCGGCGCCGTGGTCCCGTCGGGTGCGCCACCCGGGGAGGGAACGTTCGGCTGCGGGAAGGTCCTGGTTGAGGAGGGCGAAGCGGGTGCGTTCAAGGGCGATGAGGGTGGCCCAGTGGTCGGTGAGGGGGGGACCGTCCGGGGCGACGCTGGCGGTTTGGAGAGCCTTGTCTGCATCTTCGTGGTTGCCGCGGGAATATCGGATGCGGGCCAGCAAGGTCTGGGCATGGACGTAGGCTGGGATCTCCCCGTGGCGATCGATCCGGTCCAGGACCGAGGTGAGCAACGTCTCGGCGGCGTCGAGGTCACCTCGCTCCCACGCCACCCACGCCAGCGGCACCACCGGAACCGCAGCGAACGGTCGATCGTGGGCTCGAGACGCACGCATGATCTCGACCGCTCGGTCTGCCATCGCCTCGGCGCCTGCGAGGTCACCCTGGCCGATCCTCGCCCATGCGAAGACAGTGAGGACGACGGCCTGGTTGCCGACGTCGGGGACGGTCGCAGAGAAGGAGAACTCGTTCCAGCGCTCGAGAAGGTGAAGGCCTTCGACATAGCGGCCGGTGTAGATCAGCATCTCCCCGGCTGCGCCCTCTACCCATCCATTCTTGCTCGGCACCGCCCCCTGCTCCGCCAGTCCTTCCAACGCCAGCCCCACATCACCCCGCCGATGCGCCAACGTCGCACCTATCCCACGAATCAGCTCGTCTGCTGAGCCGTACGGTGCCGGCAGCTGGAGCCATCGGTCTCGCAGCCGGATCCGCTCCTCGGCGCTCATTTCAAGCAAACGGTTCCGGGTAGCGTTGAGAACTGGGTCGATGTCCGGGATCCCCTCCTCGCAATAGAGCACGGGGAAGCACCATGTTGCGAGGAATACGGGATCACGTTCGTCCAACTCGGCCCCGACCCGGCGGTAGAGCGTGCACAAGGTTGCGGCCTCGTTTTCTAAGAGCATCGGGCCCGTGTTGTCGATGAGCCATTGGGCGGCGAGGGCGTGGTCGTTGGCGGCGATGGCATGGTCGATGGCGGTGACAGTGTCGCCGATGTCGTGGTGCCAGACGGCGGCTCGGTGGTGGAGGTGGTGTTCGCGGTCGGGAGTGGCGCGATGCAACAGGGTGACGAGCGTGGCGCGGACCAGGTCGTGGTAGCGATACCAGTCGCCGCCGGAAGCATCGAGCCGGGTGGTGAACAGTCCGCTACAGGTAAGCCGTTCTAGGACGGTGTGGCTGTCCGTGCGACCGATGACGGCGTCGCACAGCGGCCCGGACAAGGTGCCCAGGATCGAGGTGTCCAGCAGGAA
>CAYXMJ010000278.1:0-2341 GCA_964465915.1 uncultured Acidimicrobiaceae bacterium | reverse complement strand
AAGGCGGCCATGGGCGCGCATGCGGTGCGTGAGCATCTGGATGCCAACATGAACGCCTTCATCCTGAATGGCGGCCCGCCGGTGCCGGGGGCGCCCTACAACGAGCCCTGCATCGACGACGTGGGTAACGTGTTCTATAGCGCTGCTCCAACAGCCGGCTTCAAGTTCTTCGACGGCGACCTGAACAACGCGACCTGGAATACAGGTTCACCCGCTGCCGATCGCAGTGCCACCGCCCCGTTCGTTTACAAGGGGGCCAACATCCAGATCGACGCGGTCTTCAACAAGGTGGGCTACCACTACCCGCAGCAGCGCATCATCGCCCTGTGGAACGACATCCTGCCCACCATCAACAAAGACAAGGCGCCCGAGCCCTTTGTCATGCGCCTGAACACCTTCGACTGCGCCGTGTACCGGCATGCCAACCTGGTGCCCAAGGAGTTCGAGGTAGACGATTACCAGGTCAGGACGCCGACCGACATCATCGGCCAGCACATCCATTTGCCTAAGTGGGACCTGACCACGGCCGACGGTGCCGCCAACGGCTGGAACTACGAGGACGGCACGCTCTCGCCGGGGATGGTGCAGGAGCGCATCCACGCCATCAACGACGGCCAGGGCGGCATCCCCAATGGTAACGGAGGCTTCGACGAGCTGGTAGCGGGCTATCCCACCGATCCGGACTTCCCGGGAAATGGCATACCTGTCTACCCCGAGTGGGACGGCGCGCGGGTGACCACCCAACGCTGGTTCGTCGACCCGGTCTACAACGTGGCGGGTGACGACCGCGGTCTGGGCATCATCTTCACCCACGACCACTACGGACCCAGCACATTCCAGCAGATCGGGCTCTACTCGACCCTGCTGGTGGAGCCGGCCCGCTCGACCTGGAAGCACAACGAAACCGGGATGGCGCTGGGCACGCGTACCGACGGCGGCCCGACCTCCTGGCAGGCGGCCATCGAGCCGACCACCGGCGGGGCAAACTTCCAGCCCTTCCGCGAGTTCTACTTCGAGTTCAGCGACTTCCAGCACGCCTATGAAGCCGGCGTGTACGTGGGCGCCGGACCTGACGGACGTCCGACCAATGTTGCGACGATCAACCACAACGCCGACGGCACCAACGCCGTCTACCCGGTGACTGCGGACTCCTTCCGCAACGCCATCAACCCGTCCTACCGCGAGGAAGCGGTGGACAACAACGGCAACGGCGCACCGCTGGCCTTACCGGACATTCTGCGCTATCCAGGGGTCTGTCCGGACGGCTCACTGCGGCCCTGCCCCGAGGCCATCTCGGCGGATGACCCCGGCATGCTGGTGGTCAACTACCGCAACGAGCCGGTCGGGCTGCGGGTTTTCGATCCGAACGCAACCGGGCCGGACGGCAAGCCCGGCACGCAGACCGCGGGTTTCGGCGGCGACCTGGCCTTTGCGCTGGCGACCCCGCCGTTGTTGGGGCCGGATGCCCAGACCGAGATTGCGGGTCAACCCCTGGCGAGCGCCTTCCGGGCCATCCCGCAGATGAACGTGCAGCCGGGCCTGGGCGATGTCGGCGTGCCGGCGATCCCGATCTTCCCGGACCCGCTTATGGCCGATGGTCCAACCGGTATACCTACCACCTTTCCGCCCGGTGCGGGGCAGGCTGGTGGCATCAACAGCGGCGCCATCATTGCGGGTGACCCGTACACGCCCATGCTCAGGGCGTTTCCGGGCGATCTGGTGAGAATCAAGATTCAGACCGGTGCCACCGAACACGAGCACAGCACCACCGTGCACGGCGTCAAGTGGCTCCATAACGGATCGGGCCATGGCGCGGCGCCCAACTCCGGTTGGCGCAACGGACAGAACGAGGGCATCTCCGAGCAGGTCACCTTCGCGGTGCCGCTCAACAGCGACCCGCAGGCCAAGCAGCCCTTCCAGTTCGATCCGCTGCGCGGTGCAGACTACATGTACACCGTGGACGCGAGCCAGGACGGCTACTGGAGCGGCATGTGGGGAATCCTGCGCAGCTACACCGGCGGCGCAGCGGATCTCTACCAGCTGCCCGGCGGCTTCGATAAGGCCCCGAGCATCGCCAACCGGAGAGACTTCGCGGGTGTTTGCCCGAAGGCTCCGGACGCCAGGCCGAAAAATGGGCCGGACCCGGAGACGCTGCGCTCGTACGACGTGATCGCCATCACGGCCAACGAGCTGCTGGGCAATCAGCTCGGCGCGACCTTGGTGCCAGGTGACTCCTCGGCTACAATGCACGTCGGTGCAACACCCGACGCGGTAGGCGGCACGCTGGTCTACAACCCGCGGACGACGGGAACGGCTCAGTTCCAGAGCCCGCTGCATGACC
>CAYXMJ010000277.1:0-2343 GCA_964465915.1 uncultured Acidimicrobiaceae bacterium | reverse complement strand
GACCGAATACTCCCTCCTTGAACGCTTTCGCCCCTCGACCGGGTTCCCCGGCAGCGAGGTTGGATGCGACCGGGCCGACGTCTATCTGTTGAGGCAGTCTGGGGTCAGATGCGGCGTCGGCGTCGCCGGCCCAAGGGACGACCGGTGGCGGCCTTGATCGGGGCGTCCTCTTCGTTCGGATGCCAGTTCGCCAGGTCGGCCACTCGTTCGTCGTTGGAGAACATCTTCACCATCGGAACGTTGAGTCCGGCTTGGCGTTGGATCCTGATGACCTCGTTGACTTGATCCCACTCGACCAGCGTCACTACCAGACCAGACTCGCCGGCGCGGGCGGTGCGACCGGACCGGTGCAGGTACGTCTTGGGATCGTCGGGCGGGTCGAAGTGGATCACGATGTCGACGCCTTCGACGTGCAGGCCCCGCGCCGCCACGTTGGTGGCAACCAGCACCGGCGTTGTTCCGGCGGCGAAGCTTTCGAGTGCCCTCTCCCGCTTGTGCTGGGGAAGGTCGCCGTGGATCGCCCGGGCCTCGACGCCGAGGTCGCGCAGGTCGGCGGCGGTTCGGTCGCATCCGTGCTTGGTGCGGACAAACACAAGGGTGCGGTCGGCACCCGCCGCGATGGCGGCCGCCATCTTGGCCTTGTCCATGTAGTGGACCTTGAGGAAACGGTGCGACATGGTGTCCACCATGTCGTTGCTCGACACCACCTCATGGGCGACCGGGTCCTGCATGTAGCTGCTGATGAGCGTGCCGACCTGGCCGTCGAGCGTGGCCGAGAACAGCATCGTGTGGTGCTCGCTCTCGACGGTGCGCATGATGCGGCGAACCTGAGGGAGGAAACCCATGTCGGCCATCTGGTCGGCCTCATCGATCGTCACGAAGGAGACGTCGCTCAGCGACATCTCTTTGCGCTCCATGAGGTCGATGAGGCGGCCCGGGGTAGCTACCACGATCTCGACCCCGCGGCGGAACGCGCCGATCTGTTTGCCCATGGAGGCGCCGCCGTAGACCGCGACCAGGTTGAAGCCACGGGCTGCGGCAAGTGGTTCGAGCTCACTGGCCACTTGGTTGGCCAGCTCACGGGTGGGGACCAAGATCAGGGCCTGCGGTTTGCCCTTGGCGGCCTTGGTGATGGACTGCACGATGGGCAGCCCAAACGCGAGAGTCTTGCCGGAGCCGGTCTGGGCTTTGCCGGTGACGTCTCGGCCGGCCATCGCGTCGGGAATGGTCAGTGCCTGGATCGGAAACGGGGCCTCGATGCCGCGTTCGTTGAGGACGGCTACGAGGTCGTCGGCGATCCCGAGGTCGGCAAATGAGCCCTCGGCGATCAGTTCGGTGGCGGGGGTCTTGGGTGTGGTCAACGTGACATCTCTCGGTGGAAGCAAGGGCGAGAGGGGGCTAAACGAGCTGGTTTGGCCGCTCCCTCCATGCTCCAACATAGCCGGATCGAGGCTTCTGGCGGACACAAGCGCACGATATTGCGCAGATGTACGCCAAAACCCGAGGGAGTAGCCTGGGTGCATGAGCACCACGTTGTACGGCGGGATCGAGGCCGGCGGAACCAAGATCGTGTGTTTGGTCGGATCGGGACCCGACAATGTCATCGCCGAAGAGCGGTTCCCGACCACCACGCCCGATGTGACCATTGCCCGCATGCTCGAGTTCTTCACAACCCAGCGTGATGCCGGGCGCGAGCCGGCTGCGATTGGATTTGCGTCTTTTGGCCCGGTCGAGTTGCGGCGGGGTCACCCCGAGTACGGCTACATCACGACCACCCCAAAACCCCACTGGTCGAACACTGATGTTGCCGGACCGATCGCCCGAGGACTTGGACTGCCGGTCGCCTTCGATACCGACGTCGACGGCGCCGCCCTCGGCGAGGGACGTTGGGGCGCTGCCGCCGGGCTCAGCACCTACATCTACATCACGGTCGGGACCGGGATTGGGGCCGGGGCAGTTGTCAACGGCGCCGTCGCCCACGGACTCGTCCACTCCGAGATGGGGCACGTCATCGTTGAGCGAGAACCCGGTGACGACTACCCGGGCCGATGTCCATTTCACGGCGACTGTTTCGAAGGGATGGCCGCCGGTCCTGCGATCGAAGCCCGCTTCGGTGTCCGCGCCGAGACCCTCGAGGGGGCCGACCTCGCCCAGTCCGTTGAGTGGGAGGCCGGCTACCTGGCATCGGGGATCCGCAACATGATCTACATCCTGGCGCCGGAACGTGTCGTGATCGGCGGCGGCGTGGCCGAACTGCCTGGGCTGTTCCCCGCGCTGCGGCGCAAGCTGACCGCGTCGCTGGCCGGCGGAGCAACCGAATTGGCTGAGATGGGCACGGTCGCT
>CAYXMJ010000276.1:0-2346 GCA_964465915.1 uncultured Acidimicrobiaceae bacterium | reverse complement strand
GCAGCGAGCCGAATGTCACACGCCGTGATGAGGTCGATCCCGGCGCCGAGGCAATAGCCGTGGATGGCAGCGATCACCGGTTTGGAGCACTCGGCAATGGAGGTGAAGGTGCGCTGCATCCGCTTGATGGAGCGGTAGGTACTCATCCGTTTGCCGACGTCGGACGTCGCCGGGGCGTCGGGGTCGACGCCGCCGGCCATGAAGGCTGGTCCAAATGCCACCAGATCGATCCCGACCGTGAACGCCTTGCCCTTGGCGGCGACGACGATGACCCGGGTCGCGGCGTCGTCGCTGAGGGCGTCCATGACGCGGGGGAGGTCCTCCCATGCCGGCGGTCCCATTGCGTTGAGTTTGTCCGGTCGGTCGAGCCACACCGTGGTGACGTGGCCGTTGCGTTCGACGGTGATGACGTCTGAGGTTGGGATTGATTCGCTCATGGCCGCAGCGTAGCCGGGGGCATTGGAACGATTGGAGCCGGAAGTCAGCGTCCGGCTTGGAGGTCGGCCAACTCGTCGCGAGTGTCGATCGAGCGCCACGATCGCCCGTCTTCGCCCCAGCCCCGCCATTCAGCTTCGAGCACCGCTCGGAAGGGCAGATCATCGAGGAGGCGCTGCAGTGATGGCGTCGGGTCGGTGGCCATCAAGGCGTTCAGGGGCTCGCGGCATTCCTCTCGATAGATCGCACACAGCACCTGACGGGTGCCGGCCGCGATGGGAACGACGGCGGCTCCGTGGAGCTGCAGCAGTGCCGTGACCGTTTCGGGCCTCAGCAGCGGCTGGTCGGTGGCGACGAGCACGACGGGGCGACCGGCGGCAACCCGCAGCGCGGTGCGCAGGCCGGCGGCCGGGCCCCGGGCCCCGGCGTCGTCCGGTACGGCACGAATCCCGGCAACGGCATCGGCGCATCCCACCGCGATCACCTCACAGCCGGCGGCGTCAAGGGCGGCGGCAACATGGGCGATCAGCGGCCGGCCACCCAAGTCGGCCAGTGCTTTGTTGCCGCCCATTCGACGGCCGGCACCCCCGGCGAGGATGGCTCCGAGGGGGCGGTCATTCATCGTTACTCAACACTCCGCGAAGGCGGTCGCGGGCATCGCACGTCGCGGGGGAGAGTCTCTCGATGTCACACAGCACGAATGCGGCACGCAAGGTTGGGTCGAGTCCTTTGATCGCAGTGTCCAGTCACAGCGAGGCTACCGCGTCACGCGCTCGGCATCGCTTCCATTGTGGCCGGCTGGTACGAACTGCTGGTTTCCAGCAGGTAGGAATCCCGCAAGAGGGCATATGCAAACGGATGCATGTGCTGGTTCCGGTACTGTGGGCGCCGTACGAGCCTCAGGAGGTCCCCCATGAAGATCACCAGCATTCGAACCAGCGGCCTGGGCGACGCCACCTACCTGGTTACCCACGAAGGTGTCGGGGTCGTGGTCGATCCGCAGCGCGACATCGCTCGCTTCGAGGCGGTGGCCGCCGACGCCGGCGTCGAAGTCCGGCTCATTCTCGAGACCCACCTTCACAACGACTATGTCTCGGGGGGGCGAGATCTCGCGACACGCACGGGCGCCGAGTTGGTGATCCCCGCCTCCGGTGCGGTGGCCTTTGACCACAAGCCCGCATTTCACCTCGAGGACCTCGACGGTGGTCCACTCACCGTGCGTCCGATCCACACCCCGGGGCACACTCCGGAGCACATGAGCTACCTCATCTTGATCGAGGGGGAACCCGTTGCCGTGTTCAGCGGCGGCAGCTTGCTCGTCGGCGCCGCCGGCCGCCCCGATCTCCTGGGTTTTGATCGGGCCGAGCAGTTGGCCCGCCTCCAATACATCTCCGTGAATCGCCTCGCCGAACTGCCCGACGATGTCGGGCTGTATCCGACCCACGGCGAGGGTTCGTTCTGCACCGCTACCGGTGCCGGCAAGTCGACGTCGACGATCGGCGCCGAGAAGCTCGACAACCCGGTGCTGCACTACCCCGACGCCGACGCCTTCGTCAAAGGCCAACTCGGAGGACTCCAGCCCTACCCCGACTACTACGCCCACATGGGTCCGATCAACCTGATGGGCCCAACCCCGCTGGCGCAGGCCACGGCTCTTGAAGTGGCTCCCAGTGAGATCCCTGCCGACGCCGCCATCGTCGATATGCGGCCCCGCAGCGCCTTCGCCGCCGGACACATTCCCGGGTCGATCGGCATCGAGTACGGCGATCAGGTCGGGGTGTGGGCGGGCTGGCTGTTGCCGTTCGATCAGCCGATCGTGTTGGTCGCCGACCGCGGGCAGGAGGTCGCCGAAGCCGTCGCTCAGTTCGGCCGAATCGGCTTCGACCACGTCGTCGGTGTGTTGTACGACGT
>CAYXMJ010000275.1:0-2403 GCA_964465915.1 uncultured Acidimicrobiaceae bacterium | reverse complement strand
CGTTTGCTCGCACTTGCCGACGAGCTCGGCAACACGGCCGAGGCGTGCCGTCAGATGGGCATCTCTCGTACCCGTTACTACGAGTGGCGTGCCGTCGTTGCCGAGTACGGGATCGAGGCGTTGATGCCCAAGGCCCGGCGGACACCGCAGTTGCCGAACGCGACCCCGACGCACATCGTTGAGGACCTGTTGACCTTGGCGGTGGTCGAGCCGACGATCGGGTGCCGTCAGTACGCCGATCGACTGGCCGAGCGCGGGTACACGATCTCCAAGACAACGGTGCAGAAGCATCTGGTCGACCACGGCCTGGGCCGCCGCGCCCAGCGCGTTGGGAGAGCCGCTGCGATCACCGCGGCGACAACGGGGTTGTCGACCGATGCCAGCCGAGAGGCCGAGCCGTTCGGGTTCTGCCACTACAGCCCCGCACCCGGGCACCTCGTTGCCATGGACAGCTTCTACATCGGCAACCTGAAAGGCGTCGGCAAGGTGTACCAACTCACCGCGATCGACGTGTTCTCCCGATGGGCGATCATGCTCATCGTGCTCGGCCCGCTCAACGCCGGCCACACAATCCGGTTCTGCGATCACGTCACCAGATCGTTCCGTCGGATCGGCGTCAACGTTCGGGCCGTGCTGACCGACAACGGACCCGAGTACAAAGCCACCGGGTTCCGCGCCCACCTCGCCACCAAGGGCCTCGAACACATCCGGATCCCGCCCCGTTCACCGAACCACAACGCAGTCGTCGAACGCTTCCAAGGCACCGCCCTCCAAGAGTGCTGGCGACCCGCGTTCCACCGCCGCCGGTTCACCTCGATCCGCCAACTCCAAGCAGAAGCCGACACCTGGCTCACCCGCTACCACCACCGGCGCCGCAACCACAGCAACTACATGCGCGGCCGCACACCCGCCCAACTCCTCGACACCCACACCCACCGAGCATCATGACCAACAACCACAGGACCACCCACCTGTCACCTCGACCCCCGGCCTGGAAGCTCTAGATGAGTCTGCCCTGCCCGAACTTCTCGCCGCGCTCCGCACCGGCGATGGGGTCGATCTGATCCGAGACGCGGTGCGTCTCGTGATGCAAGAGTTGATCGAGCTCGAAGCCGCCGACGCGATCGGCGCTGCCCGATACGAACGGACCGAGACCCGAACGAATGAACGCAACGGTCACCGCCCGCGCACGCTGGCGACCCAGGCCGGTGACATCGAGTTGAAGATCCCCAAGCTGTCCCACGGCAGCTTCTTCCCGTCGCTGTTGGCGCCACGCCGCCGGATCGACCAGGCCCTGCACGCGGTGATCATGCAGGCCTACGTCGAGGGTGTCTCGACCCGATCGGTTGACGATCTCGTCCAAGCGCTCGGGATCGACTCGGGGATCTCCAAGTCGCAGGTCTCGCGGATCTGCGCCAAGTTGGACGTCCAGGTCGACGCGTTCCGCAACCGGTCCCTCGCCCACATCGAGTTCCCCTACGTCTACTTGGACGCCACCTATGTGAAAGCGCGCGACACCGACCTCCACCAGGTCGTGTCGCGGGCGGTCGTGATCGCGACGGGGATCACCGCCGGCGGCGACCGGGAAGTCCTCGGGTTGGCCGTTGGCGACTCCGAAGAAGAAACGTTCTGGACCGAGTTCTTACGATCGTTGCGCCGACGCGGACTCAGCGGTGTCCGCTTGGTGATCTCCGACGCTCACGAGGGCTTGAAGAACGCCACCCGCAAGACGTTGCAGGGCTCGAGCTGGCAGCGATGCCGCGTCCACTTCGCCCGCAACGTGTTGGCCCGGGTCCCCAAGGCGCACCAAGACGTCGTCGCAGCCGCACTCCGCACGGTGTTCGTCCACCCGAACCCCGAGGAGGTCTCCGCCGCCTGGGACCGCACCACCGACATGTTCGCCGACCAGTTCCCCAAGGTGAAGGAACTGATGGACTCCGCCAAGGTCGACGTGCTCGCGTTCACAGCGTTCCCGCCCGGTCACTGGCGCAAGATCTGGTCGAACAACCCGCTCGAACGGTTGAACAAGGAGATCAAACGCCGCACCAACGTCGTGCAGATCTTCCCGAATAACTCTGCCATCATCCGACTCGTCGGCGCAGTGCTCGCCGAGCAACACGACGACTGGGCCACCCACCGCCACTACCTATCGGAGTCCTCGATGGCCAAGCTCTACGCCACGCGCGATACTGACACCGCGCCCGGCGACGGCACCCTCGCCATCACCTGACGCCACCAGGAATCACAACACCGATTCCCACCACTCCACGGGGCACGACCCCCGAGCGTGGTCGTCCTTGGCTGCGTGTCACCTGGTTGTCGGCGGCGCTGGATGACGTGATCGGCGAGTCCGGCAGTGGCGAGTTGTCGTCGGATCTTGGGGTAGTCGTAGCCACGATCGAG
>CAYXMJ010000274.1:0-2421 GCA_964465915.1 uncultured Acidimicrobiaceae bacterium | reverse complement strand
TAGTGGCGTAGCGTTGCGCCTCCTCGGCGTCGAGGACGGCCGTGACGTCGGCAGGAGCGCGGCCTTGGCGCAGTAGGCCCGACATGATCCGCATTGGGCGGTCGATGTGATTGAAGAAGGTTTTGTAGCCGGCGCAAAGGTAGTTGAGGCCGGGATCCCCTTCGGGGGTGTTGGTGAAGCGGTTCTTGGGGCAACCCCCGTGGCAGGCAAATCGGACCTCGCAACCTTGGCAGAAGGGCGGAAGCGTGTCCCGCTTGTCGAGGCCAAACTGGCGTTGTTGATCGGAGGCCACCAAGTCGATCATCGGGGTCTCGTGGATGTTGCCGAGCAGGTAATCGGGTTCGACGTAGTGGTCACACGAGTACAAATCGCCGTTGTGCTCCAGGGCCACGGCGAGGCCGCAGGTCTCCGAGAACACGCACACCCCCGGCGGCTCTCCATGCCAGTTGGCCAGTGCCGTGTCGAAGTGCTGTACATAGACCTTTCCAACGTCGCCTTGGATCCATTCATCGAACACCGCGCTGAGGAACCGCCCAAACCCCTCCGGGCTGACGCTGCGGTCGGTGACGTAACCCCCGGCCTGGACGTAGAGCGGCCGCTTCTCCTTCCGTTGCGTGCTCCACCCGAGGTTTGCCAGCGGCAGGAGGGTCTCAGTGGCCCGCTCGACGATCGGGATGAATTGGATGAACTCGACCCCCATGCCGTCGCGAAAGAAGCGGTAGACGTCGAGCGGATGGTCCTGGTTGCCGACATGGATGGTGCACAGGACGTTGACGTCGACGGCGGCGGCTCGGAGGTGCTCGTAGCCCGCCATCACCCGGTCGAATGAACCCTCGCCCCGCTTGTCGACCCGGAAGCGATCGTGCAACTCCCGGGGGCCGTCGACCGAGACGCCGACGAGGAAGTTGTTCTCCTTGAAGAAAGCGGCCCACCGCTCGTCGATGAGGACGCCGTTGGTCTGGATGGTGTAGGCGATCCGTTGGTTGGGGCGTCTGAGCTCGTCGACGAGTTCCACCGAGCGGCGGAAGAAGTCGAGCCCCATCATCGTCGGCTCCCCGCCCTGCCAGGCAACGGTGACCTCGGGCGTGCGGTGCGATTCGAGCAGCTGGCGCAGGTAGGTCTCCAGCATCTCGTCGGCCATGCGGAACCGGTCGCCGGGATACAGCATCTCCTTGGACAGGAAGAAGCAGTACTCGCAGTCGAGATTGCAGATCGGCCCGGTCGGCTTGGCCAGCACGTGATACGCCGGCGGTCCGCCCTGCATCGTCAACACATCGTCCTCCTCGAGTCCTCGTTCCGATCACAGGGTATCGGGTAGGCCATGCCTAGCCGAAGCGCCGTCGTTGGTCTGAGCTTGTGGACCTCCAAGCTACTGACACCACAGCGAGGCGGCTATCCGCTTTCGGCGACATCCAGCGAACTCCAGGATTTGGAGGGGATTGTGCCGTTTCCGGCTAGCCGAATTGGACCGTCCTCACGAGAATTGAAGCCTGGCTGAAGGTTGCGGGACGAACGCCTCAGCGGAGTCCTTCTGGTGCGTACCCAGTACAATGTGCGGGGGTAGCCGTTCGGTGATCCTCATCCTCGGACCAAGAACCCGCAGGTGGCGCGTTCGTTTGGGGCCATCTCGCGGCCGTAGACACTAAGGAGATACCAATGAAGAAACTACTGATCGTGCTACTGGCGTTCGGCCTGTTGGTCGCGGCGTGTGGTGACAGTCAAGAGGACGCAGAGGCGAAGCTTTGCGACAACCTGGCGGACCTCAATTCGGCGTTGCAGAGCGCCGAGGCGCTTGATCCGGCAACGGCGACTGTCGATGACATCAACGACGCCGCCGATGCGGTGAACGATGCCTGGGACGATGTTGTCTCAGCGGCCCAAGACGTTGAGAGCATTCAGCTCGACAACACCCAAACGGCGGTTGATGACTTCCAGAGCACAGTGAGCGGCATTTCGGGAGATAGTTCGATCCCTGAGGCGCAGCAACAGGTTGCGGCTGCGGCCCAGACCCTGGTGACCCAGGTCGACAGCATCAACAGCGAACTCAGCTGCTCGAGCAGCTGAGTGCTCGCCGATCCAAGATGAGCAAACGGGGGCCCCGCCGATGGCGGGGCCCCCGTGCGTTTGGTTTGGTTGTCGTGGGCTGTCAGTCCCGCTTCATTGCAGCGATCGCTTCCATCTCGAGGTCGATGTACGCCTCACCCGACACGTCGGCGACCACCTTCCTGATGGTGCCGCCCGTGAATGCCCAGGGGTGGTCGCCGGTGTAGTCCCCGGTCACGGGTGCGCCGGCGCACCGTCCCACCATGAAGCCTTCGCCTGCGACGGAGAACGCACCGAGTTGGGTACGGATGTCCTTCTGCGCCACCTTCTTCTTGTTGATGTAGACCGTGGCGGTCCCGTTCGTTTGCATGGCCTTCT
>CAYXMJ010000273.1:0-2455 GCA_964465915.1 uncultured Acidimicrobiaceae bacterium | reverse complement strand
TCCGGTCGGCGTCGTGGATTGCGCCGGCGACGACTTCGTCGGGAAAGGCTGCTCCGTTCTCGGTGATGTAGATCGGGGGAAGGTCGTAGTCGCGGTCCAACCGGATCAGGAAGTCGGTCACGCCCTGGGGGTAGACCTCCCAACCCATGGTGGTCTGCGGCAGATCCGCCTCCACGATCGGTTGGGGCCGCTCGGCGTCGTCGAGGCTGGGATCGGCATGGATCTTGCGGGTGTAGTAGTTGACGCCGAGCATGTCCAAGGGCTGGCTGATCGCGGTCAGGTCACCGTCGAAGACCGGCCCCATGTCCCAGCCGTAGCGCCGGACCGCGTCTTCCGGATAGCTGGCGAGGAAGATCGGGTCGTAGAACCAACGGGTCATGCTCTCGTGGGCCTGCTCGGCCGCCAGTCGGTCGAGTCTGTGGTCGGAACGCGGGACCATGTTGTCGGAGTTGATGACAATCCCGACCTTGGCATCGGAGTGGGCCGCGCGCAGCGCCTGGGCGGCGTACCCGTGGGCGAGCATCGTGTGGTGGGCGGCGGCGAGTCCGTCCTCCAGTGAGGTCCGGCCGGGCGCATGGGTTCCGTCGATGTAGCCGCGATGCGCCACGACCCACGGTTCGTTGATGGTGAGCCAGCTCTTGATCCGGTCACCGAGATGATTGGCGACGACTTCGGCGTAGTCGGCGAACGCAAACGCGGTGGATCGGAATGGCCACCCACCGTCGGCTTCGAGGGCAACGGGTAGGTCCCAGTGGTAGAGCGTCGCAAAGGGCGTGATGTCGTTGGCGAGCAACTCGTCGACGAGTTGGGAGTAGAAGTCGAGCCCGGCTTGGTTCACCCGGCCCCGCCCCATCGGCATGATCCGCGGCCAGGCAATCGAGAATCGGTAGGCCTGCAACCCGAGGTCCTTCATGATGGCGATGTCTTCCTGCCAGCGGTGATAGTGGTCGCAGGCAACGTCGCCGGTGTCGCCGTTGAGAGTGCGACCGGGGGAGTGGGAGAACTGATCCCAGATGCTCGGGCCGCGTCCACCCTCGGCCACGGCACCTTCGATTTGGTAGGACGCGGTGGCCGCGCCCCATGTGAATCCTGGTGGGAATACTGATGCGCTCATGACGCCACAGTAGACAAGATGCATCGGGCCAGCCGTGCCCCTCGGGGCAAGGGTCTTGAACCCCCTGGGTGGAGTCCACAGGATGGGGACGTGGCCAAGAGAACGCGGCGGCAGCTCAGGTTTGCGCGCAGGATGCGGCGGAGCCCAACGTAGGCGGAGCTGCGTTTGTGGCAGGCGTTGCGCAGGAAATCGTTGGGCGTGCGGTTTCGGCGGCAGGAGCCGGTCGGTCCGTTCATTGCGGACTTCGTGTGTCTTGATCGCAAGGTGATTGTTGAGACAGACGGCGACACCCACTCGTACGACGACCACGGCCACTGCGAGCGACGGGACCGTTGGTTCGAGACGCGGGGGTTCACGGTGCTGCATTTCGACGATGACTACATCTACCGACAACTCCCAGACGCTATGGAGACGATCAAAGCCGAACTAGACGCAAAGGCGTAGGAGCGCTGCTCGCAGGCTGCCGGTTGTGCCCCTCCGCCTCGTCGGGGACTTCTCGGCACCTCCGCGTCCTGCGGCCGGGGGAGGGCACATGATGTGTGCGTGGCTCGCCTTCTGTAGCGCCCTCCCTCGCCCGAAGGGTGGGGGAGGTGGGCGCCGGCGGAGCCGGCGGTCGGAGGGGGCAGCGAGCCCCTACGGGGCGACCCGGGCTACCCAATCGGCGATGTCGGCGATCACCTCGTCGCGGTTGAGTTCGTTCACGAGTTCGTGTTTGGCGCCGGGGTAGACCTTCAGGGTCTTGTCGTCTGAGGGCATCCGCTCGGCGGCATCTTGGCTGGCGGCGACGGGGACGAAAGGGTCACCGTCTCCGTGCAGGAACAGGACCGGCATCGTGATGCGATCGATGTCGGCGTTGAAGCGGTCGAGGGCGATCACTTCGGCTTCGAGGAGGGGTCGCTTGTAGCCGCCGTGATACACGAGCGGGTCGTTTGTGTAGGAGGCAACGGTCTCGGGATCGCGCGACATGCCGGCTGGGTCGCTCGAATCTTGGGGAATCTCGGGCAACGCCAGCACTTCACGCGCCCACACCCAGTCGCCGAGGACGGCACCCATGAAGCCGACGCCGGCGAGCGACTCGGGACGTCGTTCGGCGTAGCGGGCGGCGAGCAAACCACCCATGGAGTGGCCCAGCATCACGATGAGGGCACCGGGGTGATCATGGCGGGCGATGTCGACCAGGGTCGAGAGGTCGTCGACGACATGCTCGAAGTCGGCGATGAGGGCCCGTTCGCCCTCGGTCCGGCCGTGACCGATGTGGTCGGGGGCGTAGACCGAGGCGCCTTGGGCGGCGAGGGTCTCGGCGACGTGGCGGTAGCGGCCGCCGTACTCGGCATAGCCGTG
>CAYXMJ010000272.1:0-2462 GCA_964465915.1 uncultured Acidimicrobiaceae bacterium | reverse complement strand
TTCATCCCCGACGTCATGGTGTTCGACGTCAGTGAGCGCTATGACGACCGCCGCCTCACGGCAACACCGCACCTCGCCGTCGAGGTCCTGTCCACCGACCGGGCGCGCGACATTATTCGAAAGGCGGCCAAATACGCCACGGTCGGCCTCGAGCGGTACTGGATCGTCGATCCGGGTGAACCAGGCGAAGCGACCCGCGGCGGCGTTCTCGAGATCATCGAGTACCGCCCGGTCGACGGCGTCTTCGTCGAGCAGGCCCGCCACCAGCCCGGTACCGTCGCCACGCTCGAGGTGTCCCCGAGCACCAGTGTTTCGTTCGACCCAACGATCCTGCTCGACTGACGAGCAGACGGGTCACCTTGCCCCCTCGATGCGACGATCAGCCCTAGTGGTGACCCGACCGGTCAGGTCGAATGAGGCTCTGCAAGCCAGGCCGAGGAACCAACCAATGAGCTTTGGAAACACGCTGACGATCGGAGTGCTGGAGTCTCCGCTCCACGGGATCATGAGCAAGGGCCTCCTGGTCCTCGAGTACCAAGGGCGCCGCTCCGGCACGCGCTACGAGGTCCCGTTGCAGTACATCGAGGACGACGGGAACCTCTACATCTGGGCCGGGAACGCCACGGAGAAGACCTGGTGGCGCAACTTCCAGCAGCCGGCCCCGGTGGCCGCCCAATTGCGGGGTGAAGAGGTGGCCGCCACCGCCTCCCTGGTTGACGATCCGGCCCGACGCGCCGAACTCCTGCGCGCCTACGTCGACCGCTACCCATACACCACCGCAACCGGACGACCCAAGTTCATCGGACAACGCTGGCACCCAACCGATGACGAACTCGCCGAAGTGGCGAAGTCCGTCGTGTTCGTCACCATCGAACCCGATTGAGAGCGAATGCCGATCGCTCTCGCGACCCAACCAGAATACCGATCACTCAGCAACCCCCGAGGAGAATAGGATGACCAAACCCCAACGCCGCGAACGTTGCGCCCCGGCCCAGACCAAGAAGGCCTGGAGCGACTTCACCCCCTGTCAGCGAACGGTTATGGTGGCCGGCGCCGTTGTCCAGGTCACCCTGCTGGCTGCAGCCCAGATCGACATCACCCGCCGGCCGAAGGAGCAGATCCGCGGCGCCAAGCTGCTGTGGCGCTTGTTGGTGCTTATCAACTTCATCGGCCCCATCGCCTACTTCGCCATTGGCCGAAAGCGGCCTGCGGCCACTGAACCCGCCGAGGGACCCGCCGAGGCCGAAGAACCCGTCGAAGAACCCCAGCCCGAATCTGAGACCACCGACGATCCCGATCAGACCTGACGCCGATCAGCGACGGGCACCCTCGAGGCGGTCGCGATAGGCGCTGATCGCACGATCGGCGATCGCCTCCGGTGATTCACCCGTCGCTTCGCTGCGGTCGTCCAGCCACTCCACCAGGTCGGAGCGGATCCGCAGACCGCGACCGCCGCGCCCTCCGGCTCGCACGATTTCGACGTAGCCGACGAGGACGACCAGACCAATCAGAAAGAGCACCGCAACCAGAATTGCCCTCATCATGGCGTCGCCGTGCCACACCTGGACGACCTCCCCAGGAATAGGCTCACCGACCCGAAACGCCCTGAACAAGTACACCACGATGTACACCCCGGTGTAGACCAGAAAGCCGATCAGGATGAGCAGCGGGAAGAGTCGCTTCATGGGTTCTCCGTTTCGTTTCCGACCAACACCTCAGGGTTCTCGGGAGGCATCACGGGCTTGCCGAGCCAGGTCCGCTCGATGAGGGCTCGCACCACACGCACCGACTGCAGCGACACCGCGGCGGGGATCAGGCTCACCAGGGCAACGAGCAGCAGGAACCCCCCAACGCCGTAGCCGACGACCAGCATCCATTCGTCGTCGTACAGCCAACCCAACGGGTCGAGATACATGTCGAGGCCAAACTGCACCGCCAGCAGTCCGAGCCCGGCAAAGACCGCGGCGGCGACCACATACACCCGCCGGGCCCGGGCCGCCCGCTGCGGGATCGAAAAGGGCGCAACATCGGCGTCGATCGGCTCGGCCACCCGCGCCACGGTGCCCAGGGCCTCTCGGGTGATCTGCTGGCGTCGCCGCACCGACCGCGACGGGAACAAACCCGCCATCCATTGCGCCGCCACGACGGCACCGGAGATCAGGATGCCGACGGTCATCAGGGCCGGCACGAACACTCCGAACACGCCGGGTCCCATCATGAGATACCCCCGGGGTCTTCGGTCAAGTCCACGACGATCCGAACCACGCCGCGGGTCCCGTCGACCTCCACCAGGGCACCGTCTCCGAGGAGACGGGTGGCGTCGGGGACATTCAGCACGGCGGGGACGCCCAACTCGCGGGCGACGATGGCCGCATGCGACAGCGGTCCGCCCCGCTCCAACACGAGAGCCCCAGCCCGCAGGAACAGCGGTGTCCACGACGCGTCGGTGGAGTTGGCCACCA
>CAYXMJ010000271.1:0-2508 GCA_964465915.1 uncultured Acidimicrobiaceae bacterium | reverse complement strand
ATGACGACGATGCCTCGGAGATACCCAGACGCTATTTCAACGACACACCACTAGCGGGGTTCCAAAGCCGATCGGTGACGGTCGACCCGTTGGTGGAGGTCGGGGAAGTCGGGGTCGATCTCGTACCGATACCCGTCCCACCAACCATCGCGGTCGGGTTCAAACCGCCGGGCCGGACTGTTTGGGTTCGCCAAGGCACGGGACTTCATCGCGCGTTCCAATTGGCGGATCCGTTCGGGAGATACCTCTGCCGGAGGGATCGGGGCAAGTACAGCGAGCGACACCGTCTGGTCGAGTCGTACCGTCGGGGTGTAGGGGTGTTCCCATACCCGGTGGGTGCCGGCTATCGCCACCGGAAGTACCGGGAGGTTGAACCGCTTCGCCAGCCTGTAGGTCCCCTGCCGAAAGGCGATCTCGACTCCAAGAATTGACCCCTGTGGGAAGATCACGACGCTCTCACCTTCGGCCAGCGCCAGCTCGACGGCTGCGTAGAAGGTGCGCAGGTCGGCGCGGCTCGGCGATTCGACCACCCGGATCTGTTCGGTTGCAGCTAGGTAGCGGCCGATGTCGGGCAGGTCGAACAACTCATCTCGCACCGTGAAGCGCAGGTCGAGCGGCAGCCGCAGCAGCACGGGGATGTCGACGAACCCCTCGTGGAGCGGCATGACGAGGTATTGGCGCGCCGGATCGACATTGTCGAGACCGGTGGCGACGGTTGTGAGGCGAAGGAGGCGGGCGACGGCGCCTGCCCAACGACGCTCGAGTCTGCGGGTCATCCCGCGGCCGACCACACGGTGGGCGAGTGCTATCGATCGCGGTGCTGCACTGGCCAAGAGCCAAGATCCGAGGCGGGTGCGGAGCCGATCTCGAGGGTCGGCGGGCGCAAACGTCATAGCGCGTCGCCCTTCCCCAGCGGGAAGTGGGTGCGGCCCTTTGGCCTGGTCAGTTGGACCCATGTGTCATGTGAACCCTGTGGCGGCCGCGCCCATTCCCGATCTGCGCTGTTCGCTGTGCTGTACTGCGTGTGATGAAGGCCCGCGCCGCGCTGATGGTTGCACTCGCGTTGGTGGCTACCGCGTGTGGGGGAAACGACCCTGCGCCACAAGCCACCGACACAGCTGCGTCTTCATCGGGCTTCGCGCCGCCGTCATCGTCACCGACGTCCACGGCAGCCCCCGCCACGACGGCGACCCCAACCACCACCACGACGACAGTGGCCACCACGACAGTGGCCACGACGACCGCGACAGTCATCGCGACGACCACGACCACAACGGAGCCGCCGGCCATCCCGATCAGGGTTCGGTTTGAGCGTAGGGTTAATGATGCGGAGACTGAGACGTTTGCCGAGATCGCCCGTGGTGCTCTGGTCGACCCACGAGGCTGGGAGCAGGCCGGGTTCGAGTTCCTGTTCGCCGACGACGCCGAGTACACCGTGATCCTGGCGGAAGGCCCCGAGGTCGATGCCCTCTGTAACCCGTACACAACCCGCGGTCGGTTCTCGTGCCAGATCGGTCCGGTCGTGGCGCTCAACGCCGACCGCTGGCGTGGGGCGGTGGAGAGCTGGCCGGGGTCACTGCTCGAGTACCAGATCATGCTGGTCAACCACGAAGTCGGACATCTGCTCGGCCAGCACCACCCGGCGGCCTTCTGCGCCAAGGATGGTGAACCGGCCGCGGTGATGGCCCAGCAGTCGTCGGGGGTTGGCACCTGTCTGGCCAACTCATGGCCGCTCGAGTGGGAGATCGCCTGTGCCGCTCGCCACGAAGAACCACTGGCCCCGCCCTATGAAGCGGACGCCACGCCAACCTGTGGCCCGGATGGCTGACCTGTCCGAACGGCTATTCGGCGAGCCAGCTGCCTACTCGGCGACGCCGGCTTCGCCAACCATCCGGGTCGGGGTCACCCTGACCACGAGTTCTCCTTCGACCCCGTTGCGGGCACCGAACTCGGCGGCTTGCTCGTCGCCAACGTAGCGCCGACATGTCATGGTTGACCAGTAGACCAGGTTGTCCTCGCTGAAGGTGACCGTGCCGTCGATCCGGGCCCAGGCGAACGGAAACGTCTCGTCGTCAACACAGATGGACACCCGCGGGTCGCGTTGCATGTTCTTGGCCTTGAGCGAACTGTGCCAAGTCATGAACACCGCATCGCCCGTGTCGGGGTCGAACGCAAACCAGATCGGCGTCACGTGCGGGCTGCCATCGGCTCGTACCGTTGCGAGTTTGCCCGTCTTGGAGCCGGTGCCCATGAAGGCACGGATCTGAGCCTCAGCCATCTTTGCCACGGAGCGTCCTCCCTTGTCCTCAGCCGGTCTGGCGAAGGTCACGGCGTTGGAACAACACCACAGCCAAGCCGATCAACAACACCGTCAACCCGGTCAAGACTGCGGCGTGGCCCCAGTGCATCCCGGTGTTCAACGGATCGGAACCAAGGTAGTAGTAGAAGGGCGACCACTTGGCGAGGAACGAGAGGTTGTCGCTGTAGGGAGCGAAGGCGTTGATGATG
>CAYXMJ010000270.1:0-2515 GCA_964465915.1 uncultured Acidimicrobiaceae bacterium | reverse complement strand
CCGGCATCAACCACTGGGACGTCTTCGCGGTGATCCGCACCACCTTCTCCACCGGCGGCGGGTCTGCTGACTCTGATAGCCTGATTGGTCGAAACCGGCCCTGAGGAAGGCGGCCACCAACTGACTGTATCACTGTCGGATCTCGCGCGGTCCAACTGGCGGTCGCCGGCCCTCCGCGCCGCTCTCATATTCGGATTGGCGGGCCTGGGGTTCGCGGCGGCGAACATCATCTTCGCCCGCAACTTGGCCCCCGGCGAGTACGGCAGGCTGGCTCTCGTCATCGCCCTCGTGGTATTGGCGGGGCAGTTCGGACCAGCGGGCCTCGACGGCGTCATCAACCGGCGGCGCCTACCCCCGGGGCCGGCGATGCTGATCCGATCCATCGCCGTCAGCACGCTCGTCGCCACGATCACGGCCGTCGTCGGGTCCGTCGTCTACGGCCTGGAGAGCACGCTACTGATTCTGCTCTGGGTCAGTGCCCTGGCCAGCGGCGTCACGACCGTGGCGGCCGCGCACTATCAGAGCGCACTTCGCATTGGCCGTTCGCTCGTGTTCTTCCAGGGTCTCAACGCGATCTTGCTGGCCAGCTCCATCGCGACCGCCGTGACCGACGCCGAATCCGCTGTCTTCCCGCTTGTAATTCTCGCGGTCGGGTTGTCGGCGCTCGCCGCGGCCGCGTGGCTGGCTCTCTTGACGCGCTGGACGCCGGACCCCTCCGCAAGCGACGAGAGGCCGTCATGGCTCGAAGCGCTGTCGTACGTAGGGGTCAGAGGTGCGGGCGCGCTCCTCGTGGTCCTGGATCGACTGATCATTCCGCGCGCGCTATCGTTCGAGGACCTGGCGACGTTCGGTGTTCTGGCTGCCATCGCAGGCTCCCCGTTTCGAATGCTCCAATCGGGCGTCGGCTATACGCTCCTTCCGAGACTCAGGGCGGCGCAGCCCGGCGAACGGCAGGGCGTCATGAGACACGAGGCTTCGGTCATCGCCGCCTTGTCACTGCTCGGAGGGGGCGCGCTATTGGTACTGACCCGTCCCCTGATCGAGCTTCTTCTGTCTGGTGCGTACGTCGTGAGCATGACGCTGGTGATCGCCATGGTGGCGGCCGGGCTGATCAAGGTCGCGAGCGAGTTCTCGGTTGCGGCCGCAACGAGTCTGTGCACTGTGAGAGAACTGGCTCGGCTCAGCGGGCTCAGTTGGTTGGGAATCGCGGCCGCGACCGGCTGTGCCGTCTACGCCTCCCGCTGGGGACTCGCGGGGGTGATCTACGGCGTGGCGGCGGGCTGGCTCCTGCGGGGCGTTCTTGGGGCTTGGTTCGTCTCACCGCACCTGCGCCGCGCGGCGGACTGAACTCTCGGCGAAACCTAGTTGCCGATGACCCGCAGACCGGTCGGCGCCGCCGGCGCCGTCGTGTCGACACCCGGCCGCTGCATGACGATCACCGTGTACATGCTGGCCCCGGCCGCCTGGTCGGCGTTGCTGCCGAGCTGCACGGCACCGACACCGAACTCGCGTCGGTACAGGCTGAACGTGCCCCCGCCGCTCGTCACGTCGCTTCCCGTGTCGGTGAAGCCCGCCGCCAGCCACTGCGGCGCCTGAATGCGATCGTCATGGGCCACGAAGACGATCACGTCCACATCGACGTCGAACGTGAGGAAGTCCGTGGCGCCCGGGAAGGCGTTCTTATCGTCGTTCGCCGTCTGGATATAGACGGCGCCGCTAACCGCCGAGGGCACCTGGCTGATGAGAAACGCGCGGTCCACGTACTGTTGGGCGCCGGTCGAGAGCCCGCTCGAATCGACCTGGTACACCGAACCGCTTCGTACCGAGAGGTTCTGGATCGCGACTCCGCCACTCGGTGCAGGCGGGGGCGGCGGTGGAGGCGACGGGCTCTGTGTGGTAGCGCTGCTCGCGGTGCTCTTCGTGCTCTGGAGTCCGGCTCCGTTGACGGCGGCCACGCGGTAGCTGTAGCTGGTCCCCGCACTGAGTCCGGTGTCGGAGTAGGACGTCGAGGTGCTGGTCCCCACGTTGGTGCCGTCGCGGAATATCCGGTAGCTGGCGACCCCGCTCTGTGGGTCGGAAGCGGCACTCCAGCTCAGGTCGATCCGGGTCTGGCTCTGTGCCGTGGCCTGCAATCCACCTGGCGTGGTGGGCGGAGAGGTGTCGGCCGCGTTCTGCGTGGTGGCGCTCTTAGCGGTGCTCTTCGTGCCCTGGAGTCCGGCTCCGTTGACGGCGGCCACGCGGTAGCTGTAGCTGGTCCCCGCACTGAGTCCGGTGTCGGAGTAGGACGTCGAGGTGCTGGTCCCCACGTTGGTGCCGTCGCGGAATATCCGGTAGCTGGCGACCCCGCTCTGTGGGTCGGAAGCGGCACTCCAGCTCAGGTCGATGCGCGACTGGCCCTGGACGCTGGCCTGCAGCCCGCCCGGCGTGGTCGGCGGTGATGTGTCCGGTCCCGGCCCGCCACCGGTGGAGAAGGTGGTGCGGATCACCGCGAAGACGTCCCAGTGGTTGATGCCGG
>CAYXMJ010000269.1:0-2519 GCA_964465915.1 uncultured Acidimicrobiaceae bacterium | reverse complement strand
ACTCGTCGAGGTCCGACGTGGTGAGCATCGAGCCCCACGCCTTGGCGTAGACGACGTCGGCGCCGGCCATGCCCTCGTCGAAGTCTTCGACGATCTCGAAGCTGCCGTGGGCGGCTTTGGCGTTGGCCTCGGCCTGGGCAACGATCTCGGGCATCAGCTTGAACTCGGGCGGCCGGGTCAAACGAACGTTGGCGCCGTAGCGGGTCATCAGCAAGATGACGCTCTGCGGCACCGAGATCGGCTTCTGGTAGCTGGCGGCGTAGGCGTAGCTCATGTTGATGGTGAGCTTGCGGGGGTCACCCTTCTGCTCGATGATCGTGAGCAGGTCGGCGAGTGCCTGGAACGGGTGGAATTGGTCGCATTGCATGTTGAGGACCGGCGTGCGGCTCGCCTCTGCAACGGCGCGGATGTACTGGTTGCCGATACCCCAGTCGACCTGGCGGATGGCGATGCCGTCGTCGTAGCGGCCGAGGATCTCGCCGATTTCCTTCCACGTGTCGCCGTGGCCGATCTGGGTGGTGGTGCTGTCGAGGAACATGGCGTGGCCGCCGAGCTGGGCCATGCCGGCTTCGAAGCTGGCCCGAGTCCGGGTGCTCGAGAAGAAGAACAGCATCGCCAGGACCTTGTCCCGCAGCAGGGCATGGTCCTCACCGAGAGCGCGGCGTCGCTTGAGGTCGAGGGCGACATCGATGATCGTGTCGAGCTCGTCTTTGGTCCATTCCTGGGTCGTGATCATGTCGCGCCCATGAAGATAGGTTTGCACTTAGCCCATCCCTTTCTGGTTGGTCAGGCCCCGGCCTTCCGCCGGATGAGGCGGAAGCGGAGCAGGTCGTCACGGAAGTACGAGGTGGAACGCACCACCGGTGTGTTCTCTTGGTCGAACCCGATCTCCTCGAAACAGATTGCCGGTGTGTTCGGGGCGACCCCGAGCTGGTCGGCCTGATATGCGTCGAGTACGACGGGAACGATCTCGGAGAGGTAGTAGGCGAGGTAACGATCGCAGTGCGCTTCGAGGAAGGCGTAGAGCGGCTGATCGCTGCGGTCGGGATCGACATCCTTCTGCAGGTAGGCGGCAGGGATGCGGTTGTAGGTGAGCACCACCGGCAGGGCGTCTTCGAGGAAGAGCTTCTCCATCACGAGCACTTCGCCACCCGGCTCGATACCGAGGTCGCCGGCGAAGGGTTCGATGGCAGCTTCTCGTTCGATGCCGAGGACTTGCACCGACGGGGTATAGCCGTGGTCCTCCATGACCTCTTCGTAGGACCAGATCTCCTCCAACCGGGACTTGATCTGAAGACCGGGCACGTTGACGAACGTTCCGGCACCCTGTTTGCGGTAGATCGACCCCTCCTGTTCGAGGCGGGACAACGCATCACGAATGGTGGTGCGACTCACCCCGAGATCGGCGGCGAGTTCGGTCTCCGACGGGATCCGGCCCTCCTCGAAGTCACCCGCCACGATGCGCTCTTTGAGGTGGGCTTTCACCTGATCGGTGAGGGAGGGGCTTCGGGTGATCAATGGCAGAATCTCGCGGTTTCTCGAAAGCCGGGGTAGCAGGTCCGGTCATCATGTTGTATGCTTGTCATACGAATTGTACCGGAGGTCATCCCACCTGTCCACCCCCGGACCCGGGAAACCCCACAAATACGCTGAAATTGCAGCGTTTCGACCAAAGAGGAGAGCCAATGCGCAGCTTTGCGGGACGCGACATCCTGTCGCTCAAAGACTTCGAACGGAACGAGTTCGAGCACGTCTTCCAGATCGCCGATCGGCTGGAGCCAATTGCTCGCGAGCGGCGCAACACCGACCTGCTCGCCACGAAGTCGCTGGTGACCGCCTTCTACCAGCCCTCGACTCGCACCCGCCTTGCTCACGAAGCCGCCATGCATCGCCTCGGCGGCGCCGTGCTCGGCTTCTCCGACGCCAAGATGACCCGCGCCGGAGACTTCTACCAGGAGTCCATCAAGGACACCGTTCACATGCTGGAGTACTACGGCGACGCCATTGTCATGCGCCACTTCCAGCAGGGCGCCCCGCACGAGGCCGCCCGGTGGGCATCGATCCCCGTCATCAACGCCGGCGACGGTTGGGGCGAGCACCCCACCCAGGTGCTGACCGACCTCTACACCATCACCAAGGAAATGGGCAGCGTCGACGGCAAGACCATCGTCGCCATCGGCGACCACCGGATGCGCACCATGCACTCGATCGGCTACGCCCTGTCGCAGTTCGATGCAGAGATGGTCATCCTGGCCCCCGAAGACATGTCGCCCACCGAAGAGTTCCTCGCCGAACTCGATGACAAGGGCACCTCGTGGCGGATCGTCGACCACATCGACGAGGTCATCGCCGAGGCCGACGTCATCTACATGGAGCCCGTCGTTCAGCCGGACTACACCCAGTCCCGCCAAGAGAAGCAGGACGACTACAGCCTCACCCCGGCCAACTACCAGATCACCAAGGAAGTCATGAAGCGGGCCAAGGGTGACTCGATCGTGCTGCACTCCCTGCCCCGGATG
>CAYXMJ010000268.1:0-2586 GCA_964465915.1 uncultured Acidimicrobiaceae bacterium | reverse complement strand
CCATGACAACTGCTCTCGCATCACTCTTGTCGAGTCGGAACGTGAAGAACACTCTTGGCATGACCGGCGAGATCACCCTGCAAGGCAAGGTGCTGCCCATCGGCGGGGTCAAACAGAAGGTGCTCGCGGCTCACCGGGCAGGCCTCACGGAGGTGATCCTGCCAGCCCGAAACGAGGCCGACCTCGATGACGTGCCTGAGAGCTGTCGGGAAGAGATGACCTTCCATATCGTCGATACCATCGACGAGGTTCTTGACAAGGCACTCGAACCGTCGTGAACGTCGACGGAGTCCTCAGCGAGTAGTCGTGATCGAGGAGAGCCTCCCCTTCGGATTGGAGCTGTGTGCCCCGACCCGAAGCCGGGAGACTCTCTCGATGTCGACAACCCGTAGAAGAACGACTCCCCTAGGGCAGCGGCAACCCGGGCACGCCCACGTCGATGGCTACGAGAGCGGGACCAATGCCGGTGCCAAGTCCAGGTGTGGGGGCCATGTTGACCGCATACAGCGTCTGCTTCCCGCCAGCGCCGGTGCCGAAGGCCACGCTCGACGGAACGTCCAGATAGTCATCCGCCCCAGCGGAGAGAACGCCGATCGTGCTATCGACGTTGACTCGGTTCACGGCGATCGGGTGTGTGGCCTGGAGCCGTCGACAAGAGATACTGCAAGCCGTGGGGCTTCGGAATGCCGTCGACTCAGGGCAGGAGGGGTCGAGACCGGGTAGGTCTCGACCGAGGTGAAGAGGCGGTTTTGTGGGCCCACCTGGATTTGAACCAGGGACCTCATCCTTATCAGGGATGATCAAGGGGTCGCGCTGCCACGGGCGATCCGGCGAAAGCCCTTATGGCACAAGGGGTTTCACCTCTCAACGCCTCGCAGCGTTTTGCATCGTTTCTGGTTCTCATGTGCACGCGATGTGCACGCGAGTCACCGCCGGCCGCGTGGGCTGCGGCTGTCCATGTACTCCTGGAGCGCGGCGTGCGAGCTGAGCCACAGTGATCGGTGACGAACGGCACGGAGCCGACCCGAGATGGCGAGCTGGCGGAGGTAGTCCGCCGAGTATGGGCTTCCTTGCGCAAGCGCTCGGAGGGGAACGAGACGAGCGTCACCGGCAAGGCGAGGCAGGATGAACCTGTTGATGGATTCGCTGACCGCCCGGGCGAAGAGCTCGACGAGGCCGCCGGCATCGCCGCGGTCGGCGCGTTCGAGCGCGCGGAGGTAGCGGTCCCGTTGCTGGGATCGGATGACCATCGGCGGGTAGTCGGCATGGACGAGCTCCCAGTTGGCCAACAGCCTTCCGACGCGTCCGTTGCCGTCAGTGAAGGGATGGATGCGCTCGAACCAGGCGTGACGCTGTGCGATCCGTTCGATCACGTGGCCCTCAGAGTCTTCGCTGCCGACCGCCACCCAGTCGGTCATGTCGGCTTGGACTGCCGTTGCCGGCGACAACTGGACACGCCTGCCCCCTCCGACGGTCACTCCAGTCGAACGGAACGCGCCAGGACTGTCCCGGGTTGTGGGCGGGAACGTCGCCCAAACGGGCCCAACCACACGGCGGTGCACTTCCCGAACGGTTGCCAGGTCGACCCCGGCCCCCGGCGCCGTCTCGTAGACCCAGCCGGCGGCATCGGCGTATGCCCTCACCTCGAGCGCCTCCAAGAGAGTGCCGCGTGACTCGTCGCGCTCGACGACCGCCACTACATCCTGCTCACTCAGCGAGCTCCCTTCGATCGCTGTCGAGTGGTGAGTCTCCAGCAACCAGATCTCGCGCAAGACATGGTCGAGTTCGAGGCTGTGCGGCAGCCCTCCGAAACGATCACGGAGAACTCCGACCTCGCTGTCAACGCGGGCGAGAAGCTGCTCTGTGGTGGGGCGACCCCGAGGCACGGAATACCTACGCTTTCTTTGATTCAACGTTTCCGTAGGAATTCTAGGCGGGCCGCTCGATCTGCGGCGCATGGGATCCACGAGCGGCCAGAAGGACGAGGATGCGATGTAGCCGAGTTGGTCGGCGCGAGCCACACGGGCGACCACAACGGTCACACTGAGTGGCAGCCGGCAGCTGGCGACCGCACCTGGAAGTGCCGATATGGGCGGTGGGTGCCGGGCGGTTGATCTAGTTGGCGGAGATCCCGAGCCAAGCGGATTTTGCGATCCGCAGTGTGCCCTCAGAATCGGCAACGATCTCCCATGAGAGTCCCGACGGAGACTTGGTCTCGAAGATCGTGTTCTCGATGCCTTGGGTGACTACATACCGCCGTCCTGGTTCCTCGGCAACCAGCAACAACGGCGTCAACTCCTCGTGGTCAGTGACCGCCGGGTTTGCCAGGTGGACGCCGATGTCGTCACCGGTGATCTTCTGAGCGCCGTACAGGTGAAACCCTGTTGGGGTACAGAGATCGACCATCGAGGTCTCGGTGGCCTCTTTCCATTGATCGATGAGCGCAGCAACTTCTTCGGGTACCAAGCCTTGGCCAACATCCTGACTTACGCCGTCTGAGGTCTCGGAATCGCTGCAACCAGCCAACAGCAGCACAATCAAGGCGAACGGGATCAGCCAACGCGGGAGTCGTGTATGCATCGTCAA
>CAYXMJ010000267.1:0-2609 GCA_964465915.1 uncultured Acidimicrobiaceae bacterium | reverse complement strand
TGAAGACGGTGTCCGGATAGCTCTCAGCTGCAGCAAGCATCGGATCCATGTAGCCGAATGACGTACCAAAGATGAGCTTGTTGCCGTCGGCGGCCAACTCCTCGAAGACGCGCTGCGAGTCGGAACCCTCGGCGATGTCCTCGAGGACCGTTACCTCCACGTTCATGTTCTGTTCGAGGTATTGGGTCCCTTGTTCGTGGGCCCACGACCAGCCCTTGTCAGAAACGGGTCCGACGAGCACCAAAGCGACCTTCATCGCCTCGCCATCGGAGGGCGCAGCCGTGGTGGCATCTCCCCCGTCACTGCTTGCCGTCGTCGTTGTTGCCGAGTCATCATCGTCGCCACATGCAGCAGCGACGAGTGCGAACGCCAGCACGAGAATCGCCAGCAGCCGCCATCTCTTATGTGCCATGTCTTCCTCTCTCCATGTCCGGTTCGCCGTACCTCGAGCGGGCACGAACGCCGTCCTGACCGGGGATCCTAGGGCGTTCCTTCGCTACTCACCCCATTCATCCCGGCTCGACGCGGCGCCGACGGAAGCCGATTTGCTCACGGCAAGATGCTGCTCCAAGCTGGGCGCAACCTGAGGAGGCAAACAGTGAGTGATCTCAACGGAACCGTCGTAGCCATCACGGGAGCGAGCGCCGGTATTGGTGCTGCCGCCGCCCGCCTATTGGCGGCCGAGGGGGCCTCGGTTGTGCTCGGCGCACGCCGGGTTGAACGGCTGGACGCAACCGTTGCCGAACTTGGCGAGCAGGCTGCTGCAGTGCAGATGGACGTGCGCAATCCGGAAGACTCGCGGCGCTTGGTCTCGACAGCCATCGAGCGCTATGGCCGACTCGATGCTCTGGTGGCGAATGCAGGGATCGGCGCCTACGGCGGGATCATGGATCTCAGCGACGAGCAATTGGCCGTCATGATGGACACCAACGTTGCCGGCACCGTGTGGCCGATCCGGGCTGCGGTTCCCCGCATGATCGAAGCCGGCGGTGGCGACATCGTGATCGTCGCCTCGGTGGCCGGTCTCCGGGGCGGCGGCGACGAGGCCGTCTACGCCGCGACCAAGTACGCCCAGGTTGGGCTGGCCGGTGGCCTCGATAGGGAATTGCGAGCGAAGAACATCCGGGTCAGCACCATCTGCCCCGGCGGGACCGCCACCGAGTTTGCTATGGGCGCCGGCCGGACTCCCGACATGCCCGGGCTGGCGAACATGCTCAACGCCGAAGACGTCGCGGCTGCCATCGTCACCGTGCTCAGCCAGCCAAAGAACATGCGCTCACTGATCTGGTCGATGCGCAGCATCCACGAAGAGGACTAGCGGCCCACAACCACGACCCGCTCGATACGGGGCTCGGAGGCCAGAAACCCCTGCACCTTGGACGCCGCCGGTTCGTCCTCGCCGGTGAGGGCCACCACAACACGCGCCGGGTCCGGCACATGCCACATCCCACCCCTGGGATGGGTGATCACCGTGGCCAGGTCGATGGGTTCGAGCACGTGATCGACTCCGCAGCCCAACAGCGCGGCGACCCGTTCCGGGCGGTGAGCAACGGCGGCGATGCGACCGCCAACCGACCCCAATCCCACGACGATCACGACCAACGTCGTAGTCGCCGGGATGACTGGCTCGTGTTCCGCCGGCGCCTTCAGGAGCCGGCCGGCGGCGCCGTCGGCCTCTGCAAGCACGAAGTCGACATCCCGGCGGGCGAACGCCTCGTCGACCACCGCCGCAGCAGCACCGACGATCTTGGAGCTGTCTACTCCCTCGAGCAGGAACACCGGTTGGCCGGCAGCAATGGCGCTATCGACCTCTCCGCTGGTGCGACACGCCACCGCCCAGTCGGGTAGCTGGTCTGCGCCCATCTTCGTTGTCGTGGTCATCACCACCGAGCTCCCTGCGGTCGACAGTTCACGACCGAGGCCGAGCAGCAGCGTCGACTTGCCCCCGGCGCCGACGATGGCCACCAACTCGCCTGATCCAAGACCGAGCTGCTCCGCAACACTCACAACGGTTCACGATTCAGCCAGACCAGTACCGCCTCGAGCACGCCCGCGCCGACCAGACGGGACTTGTCGGAGATCTCGAAGCAGGCGGCGCGATCGGCGCGGGGGTCAACGTCGCCGATCTTGGTCCCGAGCGACACCACGGAGCCTGCAGCAATCAGGCCACGCACCACTCCGCCGATGGAAGCCTGCGCCACCGCATCACCAACCGACCCGAGCGGTTGTCTCGCGGTGACGACATCGCCGATAGCGACCGACCATTTCACGACCCCATCGACCGGGGCGCGGACCAAACGATCGCTCGCCGCCCCGCCAACCGCCCCCGCGATCCCAGTATCGGGAGCCGCCGCACCGTCCCAGATCACGCGGCCGAGACGGTGACCGCGCATCGTCTCGATAACGGCGTCGCAGTCGGTGCCGGCGTTGAATCCGGGACCGAGAGCTACCACCAGCCGGGCCTGGTCGACGGCGGTGTCGATGTTGCGCTTGGCCATGCGGGCGTCGACCAGCACCGAGATCGGCCGAGTGAACGCAGGGATGGTTGGGCTGACCAGCACCGCGATGTCGCCCGCGGCGGCGATACCCATCGCGTCGTCGGATGTCAC
>CAYXMJ010000266.1:0-2634 GCA_964465915.1 uncultured Acidimicrobiaceae bacterium | reverse complement strand
TCTCGTCCTCGCCCAGGGCGCTGAAGAAGGTGGCGTTGACCTGGTAGTAGGAGATCTTCGTGCCGTCGGCGCCGTAGAGGTTCTTGACCCGACCGCCGCGTTCGATGATCCGGTCGATGACGGCGTCGATCTGCTCCGTGCTCAACAGACCCTCGTGCCAAACACCGTCGACCTCTTTCCCGGCGAGATCGAGCACCGGGATGCCATCGTGACACCCCAGCATGTTGATCGTCAGGATCCCTCTCGACACCAGTTCGTCGATCCAGCGCACGATGTGGGCGTTGGTGCCACGATCGAGAGCGTCGATGACGAGGCCGGGTAGGAAGAAGTCGTAGATCGGGAAGCCCTCTGCGGCGACCTCCTCGTGAAGCCCGGTCCCATACTCGGAGTGAATCTCGGGAAGCAGGGTCAGGCCGTGCCCGCGTGCCAGTTGCCGCAGTCGCTCGAGGTATTCCCAGGTGCCGGGCTTGTTGAAGAAGTTCGTTTCGCCCGGCTGTTTGTGCAGGTAGGCAAATGCGTCCAATCGCACGAGCCGGGCACCGAATGCGCTCAGTTTGCCCAGGGTCTCGTCGTAGAACTCCCAGACGCCTGCCGATTCCGCGTTCAGGTCCATCTGACCCAGATACTGACGCTTGCGGTTGGCCAGTTCGAGGACGTCGGCCTCGTTGCACGAGAAGCCTTCCACGTCGAGCCCCGGCAGGTTGCCGTGTGCGTCGAGCGCTTCGTTGTACCGCGCGGCGAGCTGCACGGCCTGCTCGTCATCGATGCCTTCGATCTCCAGGAAGTCCTCCGCAGCCAATTCGGGGTAGCGCACCTCCTGGTAGAACGTGTTCCAGTACGGTCGCTCCGTCCCGTCTGGGAAACGGACGTTGAGGATGGGCAAACCCGGCTTTCTCATGAACAGCTTGTCGAGGTGACTCTTGTCCGGTACGACATGGCCTTCGTCGCCCATCGTGCCTTCACCCTGCCAGAACTCGTTCCAGTCGATGAAGAAGTCGCGGTAGTTCGAGTCGTCTCCTTGCTCGAGGAGATCCTGAAACTGCGGTGAGCCAACCGACAGGTGGTTCAGTACGAGATCGAACTTCAGTCCAATGGCGAGCGCCTCAATCGCCTCCAGGTCAGACACCGACACCAACTCCTCGTTGAAGTCGTAGTCGATGACGGAGAAGCCGCGGTCGAGGTCACTGTGGAAGAACGTGGGGAGGACGTAGAAGAGCGAGAAGGCGCCCTCGAGTTCCGGCTTCTGGAGGACCTCAATGGTGTCGTGCAGGTTGCGACCGATGCTGTCCGGGTAGGCGTTGAGCATCACACCTTGCGGCAGCGGCGCACCGTTCGGTTCCGGTTGCTCAGGTATGTCGCCCATGTGATTCGGCCTCCTGAGTGCTTCGTGGGGACTGGCAGCGGAATCATACAGCGACGCTCTGGGGCCAGGCTGCAGCCGAGGCTCCGGCAGCCCTCAAGGTGACGTCGCAGCTGCGGTTCTCGATTCCGGCGACGTGGAGGCCGGCCGAGGTCCGGGTGCTGCATGCATGCCGCCGTGCCGGTCCTACACTTCCTCCCCATGTTCGACACCCTGACCAACCGACTCGGCGACGTCTTCACCCGGCTGCGCGGCAAAGGCCGTCTCAGCGAGGCCGACGTCGACGCTGCGCTGCGCGAGGTTCGTCTGGCGCTGCTCGAGGCCGACGTCAACGTGACTGTCGTCAAGACCTTCCTCGCCAGGGTGAAGGAGCGCTCGGTCGGCACCGACGTCATGAAGAGCCTCACCCCCGGCCAGCAGGTCATCAAGATCGTCCACGAGGAACTGGTCGTCACGCTCGGGGACGAGGCAGCTCCACTGGCCCGTCCCTCATCGCCACCGCTGGTGATCCTGATGGCGGGTTTGCAGGGTTCCGGCAAGACGACCTCCGCGGCCAAGCTTGCCAAACATCTCAAGAGCAAGGGCAAGCGTCCCATGCTGGTAGCCGCCGACCTGCAGCGGCCTGCCGCCATCGATCAGCTCGAGATGCTCGGCACCCGCATTGGGGTACCGGTCTATGTCGACCGGAGGGCCAAGGCACCGCGGTTGGTCAAGGCCGCCCTGAAGGAAGCTCGTGCCGAGGGCAACAACGTGGTGATCATCGACACCGCCGGCCGCCTCCAGATCGACCAGGACCTCATGAAGGAATTGGCCGCGGTGCGCAAGGTGGCGGAACCCCAAGAAGTGTTGCTTGTCGTCGACGCGATGACCGGCCAAGAGGCCGTCAACGTTGCCCAAGGCTTCCTCGAGTACACCGAGATCACCGGCATCGTGATGACCAAGCTCGACGGCGACGCCCGTGGTGGCGCCGCCATCTCGACCCGAGAGGTGACCGGTCGCCCGATCAAGTTTGTGGGCCTCGGCGAGGGTCTCGACGAACTCGACGTCTTCTACCCGGACCGCATGGCCTCTCGAATTCTCGGCATGGGCGATGTGCTCACTCTGATCGAGAAGGCAGAGACGGCCTACGACCAGGAAGAGGCCGAGAAGGCCGCCGAGAAGATGATGCGGGCCGAATTTGATCTCGAGGATTTCTTGGAGCAATTCCAACAACTCAAGAAAATGGGCCCACTGCAGTCATTGGTTAGTATGCTGCCGGGCGCCGGACAGGCGCT
>CAYXMJ010000265.1:0-2679 GCA_964465915.1 uncultured Acidimicrobiaceae bacterium | reverse complement strand
GCCTATCCGCTGCCGCATGAAATGGCGGGGGTCCGGGCTTCGCTCAAATTCACCGGTGAATTGGTCCAAGCCGGCTATTGCCCGTTGGTCTATCCGGAGGGCGAGCGAACGCCGGATGGTCGGATGCGCCGGTTCAACCCCGGCATCGTGGAGGACGATGTGTGCGGTTCGTCCTCCACGATCGTGGAGATGGCGGTAGGCGAGCATCTGCAGGATGGCGACGATCTGGTTGTCGTACTCGGCGACCAGCACGTAGTTGCCATCGGTGCGATCGATCTCGGTCAATGCAGCCTGATAGGCGCCGACCGGCGGGCTGATCTCGCCGTCGATGCCGTCGGCCCCTCGCAGGATCGCTCCGATGGCGGGAATGTCGGTGGAGACGGCATCTCGGAAGTACGGCTGCATCGAGTCCCCATTCTTCCACCCTGGCGTCGTACGATCGGATGATGGCCGACACCCACGCCCAAGGTGATGACACGATCGAGCCGGAGCTGGTCGCGCTGGCACGCCGGGCCCAGACCAACGCGCATGTCCCGTACTCGGGATTTCGGGTCGGTGCCGCACTGCGGACGACCTCCGGCGCGGTGTTCGCGGGGTGCAATGTCGAGAACGCCGCCTATCCCGAGGGCATGTGCGCCGAGGCGAGCGCGATCGCCGCCATGGCATCTGCCGGCGAGCGCGTGATCGAGGTGATCGTCACGGTCTGCGACGGCGCCGAGTTGGCGACCTGCTGCGGCGGCTGTCGACAGAAGATCCGAGAGTTCGCGACGGGTGCGACCGTGGTCCACAACGCCGGCCCGGGTGGCGTGCTCGCGACGTTCACGATGGACGAGATCCTGCCGGTCTCGTTCGGCCCGCACCACCTGATCGGCTGAGAGCGAGCGCCGATAGGCGAGGTGGTTGACCATCCACGGGTCGGTGGGTTGGCCCTGTTTTCATTCAGGGTGCGATCCAAATCCGACACGACCCAGTGGAGGTCACCGTCATGCTCGCACTTCACCCACGCGTTGTCGACATCATCTGGCAGGCCATCGAACCACGCCTTCCTGAAGTCATCGACGAGCACCCACTCGGCTGTCACCGACCCCGCCGCGACGACCGAGACTGCTTCGAAGCAATCCTGTTCCGACTCGTCACCGGTTGCTCGTGGGATGTTGCTGGTCGGCTTGGCAAGGGCTCCGAAACCACGCTGCGACGGCGCCGTGACGAGTGGTGGGAGGCGGGGGTGTTCAACGGTCTCGTCGACGAAACGTTGGCTGGCTACGACCGTCTCATCGGGTTCGATCTGTCCGAAGTATCGATCGACGGATCACAGCACAAGGCGCCCTTCGGTGGTGAAGGGACCGGACCGAACCCCACTGATCGCGGCAAATCAGGTTGGAAGTGGTCTGTCGCCACCGACCGCAACGGGATCCCGATCGGTTGGGAGATCGCCGGCGCGAACCGCAACGACTGTGTGCTGCTGGAACCGACCCTCGATGCCGTCGACGGGCGCGGCCTGCTGGCTGACATCGACACGATGCATCTTGATCGCGGCTACGACAACGGCGTCGTTCGGGCACTGTGCACCCAGGTCGGTCTCGATGATCTGATCGTCGCGAAGAAGCGCAAGGCCGGTGAAGGCAAGATCAAAGTCGCGGTGTCACTCGGCATGCGTTGGCCCGTCGAACGCACGAACTCGTGGTTGTCGAACTTCGGTCAGCTACGCCGCAACACCGACCGGTTCATCCACCACCGCCTCGACTCGATAGCGCTCGCGATCGCTCTCGTCATCACGATCAAGCTCATCAAGTGGGCCGACCGATTCAAGATGGCCCGCTGACCTACCGGCGCGCGTTCTAAGCCTCGATCCACCGATCCGGTTCCGGGCTGGTGGTCTTGCGGCGGTGAGCTGAGATGTGGTCCCGGGGTGGCGAGTTGCTTGGTGTTGGGGCGCGTCGGGGCAGGCTGCGTGCTGGTTCGGGTTGTCGGCGCTGGCGTGTGTGGGGCGGTGCGCTTGACCGCGGTGGGGTCGTCAGGCGGGTGCGGGTCGCAGGAGTCGCAGCGTGTCGAGGGCGGTCCTGAACGTCGCGGCCCACGGCCATTGGGTCGGCAGTCGTAGCGTGGTGCGCCCGGCCCGGTTGACGAGCCGGCCGGGGATCGCGACGAGTCTGGTGCGCATGGTGCGAGCAACGGTGAGTTCGTCGCCGACGCGGACGTCGCCCAAGTGGGCGGTCCAGCGGATCAGGTTGTGGGCGAGCACCGCGGCTTGCAGCCATGCCGAGTTGGCGTGGAAGTTCCCGGACGGGACGTGTTCGAGCCCGGCACCCTCTTTGAGGTCACGGATGGCGAGTTCCACGACGGCGTGCTGTCGGTGGAACCGGTCGACGTCGACGGCGTCACCGGTGAGGTCGGTCAAGAACGCGTGGTGACGCCAGTCGGGCCACAAGCGTTGCTGGGCGGTGTCGACGACACGGGTGCGACGCACGATCAACCGGCGGGTGACCCGGCGTTTGCCGGTGCCGGTGGTGTAGTCGCACTCGGCGACTTGTGCCTGGCCGCCGGGCGTGTAGTCGATGGCCCGCCAGGCGGTCTCGTCGATGGTGGCGATCGCCGCAGCGATGCTGGGGTGACCGCAGCGCACCGCCATCGTGTAGCGCACACCGTGACGGTTCAACACGGCGATGGTGTCGTTGGACC
>CAYXMJ010000264.1:0-2742 GCA_964465915.1 uncultured Acidimicrobiaceae bacterium | reverse complement strand
TCGAACCGCACATCGCCATCGCCTACTGGGACAGCGACGAACGCATGGTGATCCGCACCTCGACCCAGGTGCCCTTCCACGTGCGACGCATGGTGGCTCCGCTGCTCGGGCTACCGGTCAAGCAGATCCGAATCATCAAGCCGCGTATCGGCGGCGGGTTCGGGGTCAAGCAAGAGATGCTGATCGAGGACATCGTTGGGCACCTCACCATGGCTACTGGGCGCCCGGTCCGCTACGAACTCACCCGTGAGGAGGAGTTCGTTTCCAGCCGGACCCGGCATCCGCAGACCATTGCCTACCGAACCGGGATCGACGCCGGCGGCAGGGTGGTCGCCCAGGACATGAAGGTCGTCGCCAACACCGGCGCCTACGGCACCCACGGCCTCACCGTGCAGATGGTGAGCGGGTTGCGCGGTCTGAGCTCGTACAAGTCGCCCAACAAGCGGTTTCGCTGCGACGTGGCCTACACCAACCTCCCCGTACCCGGCGCTTACCGTGGCTACGGCGCACCGCAGGCGCTCTTCGCTCTCGAGGCGCACATGGAGGACATCGCCCACGAAATTGGGATGGATCCGCTCGAGTTCCGGCGGATGAACTGGACGACAACCGGCGATCCGATCGACGTTGCTCCTCAACTTGGCGAGGGGGACTCGGACGACAACTTCGTTCCGGTGGTCACCTCCAGCGGTATCGAAGAGTGTGTCGCCCAAGGCCAGCGGTCAATTGGCTGGCAACGCCGACTCGACCCGGACTGGAAGCAGCCCAAGGACCGGCCCCATATTCGGCGTGGCCTTGGCTTCGCGATGTGCATGCACGGCACCGCGATTCCCGGGCTCGACATGGGTGCGGCGAGCATCAAGATCAACGACGATGGCTCGTTCAACCTGCTGATCGGCGCCACCGACCTTGGCACCGGAGCCGACACCATCCTGGGCCAAATCGCCGCCGAGGTGCTCGGGGTGCCACTCAACGACATCCTCGTGTACGCCGCCGACACCGACATGACCCCCTTCGATACCGGGGCGTACGCGTCGAGCACCACGTACATCTCGGGCATGGCGGTCAAGCGTGCCGCCGAAGAGGCGCGGCGCCAGATCGTCGACCGGGCGGCGCTGATGCTCGACGAGAGCCCCGGGGGCATCGAACTTGCCGACCAGAGGGCATGGTCGACTGATGGCAGTTCGGTCACGCTCGCCGACATCGCCCTCAATGCGCTCCACCAGGAACAGCAGCACCAGATCATGGCGACCGCTTCGTACGTGTCGCCCGAATCGCCGCCGCCGTACGCGGCGCAATTCGCCGAGGTCGAAGTCGACATCGAGACCGGCCAGGTGACGGTCAAGTCCCTGGTCATGGCAGTCGACTGCGGCGTGCCGATCAATCCGGTCACATCGGCCGGCCAGGTTGAGGGAGGCATGATCCAGGCGCTCGGTTACGGCCACTGTGAGGAGATGGCGTACGACGAGAAGGGCCGGATGGTGAACGCCAGCTTCGGCCCGTACAAGATCTACCGAGCCGACGAGATGCCACGCATCGACACGTTCCTGGTCCAGACGATGGAGAAGAGCGGCCCGTTTGGGGCCAAGGCCATCGCCGAGATCCCGAAGGACGGCGTCGCTCCGGCCATCCGTAACGCTATTGCTGATGCCACCGGCGCCCGCATCGATGCCATCCCGTTCACCCCCGAGCGCGTCTGGCGGGCGCTGCAATCGAACTGAGCGACGCGTGACGACCGGTGAGGACCAGCGGCTGCTGCAGGAATTGACCGCGGCGATGGGGGACGGACGCCCCGTGACGCTCGCCACCGTCGTCGCGACCAAGCGGTCGGTGCCCCGGCGTGCGGGAACCAAGATGCTCGTCTACGCCGACGGGTCCCTGAGTGGGACGATCGGCGGTGGCGCCATGGAGAGCCGGGTCATCGCCGCCGCCCGCGAAGTGCTGGCGACCGGCAAGACCCGGCTGCTGTCGTACGATTTGGTCGAGCCCGAGCGCGGCGACCCCGGCGTCTGCGGGGGCGAAGTGCAGATCTACCTGGAGCCCTACATGCCCCCTCACACCGTTTTTGTCATCGGAGCCGGCCACATCGGCAAGGCAGTGGTTGAGCTCGCCCATTGGCTCGGTTACCGCACCGTCGTTTGCGATGACCGCGCCGATCGGGTCACTCCGGAAGCGATGCCGTTGGCCGACGAGGGGATCGCAGGCAGTGTGGCGGAGGCCCTGGAAGCCCATCCGGTGACGGCGGATACCTCGATCGTCGTCGTCACCCGCGACACCGGCATCGACGTTGCCGCCATCCCGCTGCTGCTGGACACTCCGGCCCGTTACCTCGGGGTGATGGGCAGCGAGCGGCGTTGGTTGACCACCCGACGGCAACTGGTCGATGAGGGGGCTGCCGAAGCAGATCTCCAGCGCATTCATGTGCCGGTCGGGATCGAACTCGGCGCCGAAACGGTTGAGGAGATTGCCGTTTCGATTCTGTCAGAAGTCATTCGTGAGACCCGTACCGCGCCGGGGTCCGGCGACGCGGACTGATGCTCTTTGCCGACCAGCTTGTTGTGGTGCGTGGCGGTGGCGACTTGGCCAGCGGTGCAGTCGCCCAACTCCACAACGCCGGGTTCCCCGTCGTCGTGCTCGAACTGGAGCGGCCCCTCGCGGTGCGGCGAACCGTTGCCTTCTCCTCAGCCGTGCTCTCAGGTGAGATCACCATCGATGGGATCGTCGGGCAACGGGCGGTGACATCCG
>CAYXMJ010000263.1:0-2759 GCA_964465915.1 uncultured Acidimicrobiaceae bacterium | reverse complement strand
AAGCCTCATTGTCTTCCTGCCTCTGCTCGGGGCTGGGGTCGTGATGGCGATCCCGCGGGCCAACGAGCAGGCGCAGAAGGTCGTTGCGATCATCTTCGCGTTGGCAGCGTTCGCGCTTGCCGTCGTGATGACGTTCCAGTTCAACTACGACACCGCGGGCACCATGCAGTTCGGCACCGACCTGGAGTGGATCGAGGTCATCAACTCGCGCTACATCATCGGAGTCGACGGCATCTCGCTGCCCCTGGTCGTGCTCTCCACGTTCATCACCGTGCTGGCGATCGTCTACTCCTGGGAACACTGGCCCGAGCCACACAACCCCAAGGTGTTCCTGATGCTCATCCTCATCCTGGCAACGGGGATGACCGGGACGTTTGTTGCCCTCGACCTCATCCTGTTCTTTGTGTTCTTCGAGGTGGTGTTGCTCCCGATGTACTTCATGATCGGGATCTGGGGCGATCGCAACGAGGTGACCATTCCCGTGTTCAAGCGCGTGATGGAGATGCGGATCTACGCCTCGCTCAAGTTCTTCCTGTTCACGTTGTTCGGGTCGGCCTTCATGCTGCTCGGCTTCCTGGCCCTGTACTACCGCTCCGGTGATGGGGGAGCGGAACGCACCTTCAGCATTCTCGAGCTCGCCGCCCGCAATGAGTTGTTCTTTGGGACGTTTGCCTTCTGGGTATTCGCCGCGCTCTTCCTCGGCTTCGCCGTCAAGGTGCCGATGTTCCCGCTGCACACCTGGCTTCCCGACGCCCACACCGCGGCGCCGACGGTCGGCTCGGTGTTGCTGGCCGCCATCCTTCTGAAGCTCGGCACCTATGCCTTCATCAGGATCAGCCTGCCGATCCTTCCCGATGAGTTCGAGACCTGGGCGCCTTTCATCGGCATATTGGCGGTGACCGGCATCATCTATGCCTCGTTGGCGTGTCTGGCTCAAACCGACATGAAACGGCTCATTGCGTTCTCATCGGTTGGGCACATGGGCTTCGTCATGCTTGGCATCGCCAGCCTCACCGACATCGGGATCAACGCCGCGATCATCGGCATGGTGGCCCACGGGGTCATCACCGGCCTGCTCTTCTTCTTGGCCGGGTCCATGTCGCATCGCTATCACACCAGGGAAATGGCCCGCCTCGGCGGCAACCAGAAGCTGATGCCGATCATGGGTGCCATCTTGGGCTTCACCGCCATGGCGTCGCTCGGTTTGCCCAGCCTTGCCGGGTTCTGGGGCGAGTTCATGGCGCTGCTCGGTTCGTACAACCCACTCGAGGGTCTGAACGTAACGCTGTTCCGGACTCTGATGGTCATTGGGGCCATCGGTACGGTGCTCACCGCCGGCTACATGCTGTGGATGCTGCAGAAGGTCAACTTCGGCGAACCAAAGAGCGAATGGGACGGCAAGCACTTCCACGACGTCGACGGCTGGGAGATGTCGGCCTGGGTGCCGCTCATCGTGGCCATCATCGCCATCGGCATCTACCCGAATTTCATCTTTGGGGCAACCAATGAAGCGGTCATCGACCTCGTCGCACACGCGTTTGGGGGCTAGTAGGTGAACGTCGACTACCACGCACTGCTGCCCGAGATCATTCTCGCCATCACGGTCATAGCCGTGTTGGTGGTTGATCTGCTTCCGGTCGACAAGTACTGGACGGCAGTGGTTGGGCTGGTGGGGCTGTTTGTGGCGGTGATTCCGGTGCTGACGCTCGGTTTCTGCGACAGTCTGGCGTTCTGCGAGGTGTCGGGGGCCGAGCGGATCATGTTCGACGGGTCGTACGTTGTGGACACCTTCTCGCTGGTGATGAAGGGCCTCTTCATCGGTGGTGCCTTCGTGTCGTTGCTGCTGTCGGTCGGCTACCTCGAGTCCTATCGCCTCTGGGAGGGCGAGTTCTACTTCCTGCTGCTGGCATCCGCTCTCGGCGCAGTCGTGATGGCATCGAGCCGGGACCTCGTGACGATCTTTGTGGCGCTCGAACTGGTCACCGCACCGACCTTCCTGATGGCCGGTTGGCGCAAGGGGTACGCCAAAGGAAACGAGGCTGCCTTGAAGTACTTCATCATCGGCGTCGTGTCGGCCTCGATCCTGCTGTTCGGCATGTCGCTGGTCTACGGGACCACCGGTGAACTGACCTTCGCCGGGATCCGCGACGCGTCCGGTGCGCTGGCCGACGAACCGATCTTCGTCATGGCGGTCACGCTCACGCTGCTCGGGTTTGCCTTCAAGGTCTCAGCGGTTCCGTTCCACTTCTGGACGCCGGACACGTACGAGGGAGCGCCGCCACCGGTGACGGCCTACCTATCTGTTGTATCCAAGGCAGCAGGCTTCACCGGTCTGTTGGTCCTCTGCTACGTGGCGTTCATCGAGGTCAGTGAGATTTGGGGATCGGCCTTGTGGGTGCTGGCCGCCGTATCGATGACGGTCGGCAACCTGATCGCCCTGCGCCAGACCAACGTCATCCGGCTGCTCGGATACTCCTCGATCGCCCAAGGGGGGTTCATGCTGGTGCCTTTTGGGGCTGCCGTCGCCGGTGGAGCCAACCCGGAGCAACTCGAGACCGCCTTCTTCGCCACGGTCACCTACCTGCTCATCTACGCCTTCATGAACCTCGGTGCCTTCGGCGCCACGATTGCGGTCCGCAACCGGGTGGGCAGCGTTGAGGTCTCGGCCTGGGGCGGGCTCAACCGCTACGCCCCGGGGCTTGCCGGACTCGTTGCGCTCTTCTTCCTCTCGCTTGCCGGTATCCCGCCGCTGGCCGGTT
>CAYXMJ010000262.1:0-2772 GCA_964465915.1 uncultured Acidimicrobiaceae bacterium | reverse complement strand
ACATCATCTTCTGACGCCAGTCCTCACCGGTGATGCGGCTCTCGGGGCTCTTGATTATCGTCAGCCCCCAGAACGTGAAGAAGATGGTCACGTCCATCCCGTAGGCGGCACCGGTGGTGGCGAGGAGCAACACGGGCCATGCCTTGTCGAGGTCGCCGGAGCCGGCGATGATCACCATCTTCTCCTGCTCGGGAGCCGATGACTCCTCCTCAGCCACTGTGTCGGACTCGACTTCGTTGACCGTCATGGCACCCTCCCATCGCTCCGCTGCCTATATGCAGTGTTGTGCATCTTTGTGGTCGCACCTGCGCGGTGTCAAACGGTCGCGCTGGTCCCGCCCGTTGCGATGTGGCATAGTCTGCAAATGTCCAGCGTCCGAGCGGAACTGATCCAGCTGCACGCCAGCGTGTGCAAAGGGCTCGCCGACCCAAAGCGGCTTCTCATCATCAACGGGCTCCGTGACGGGGAACGCACGGTGTCCGAACTCGTTGAAGAGCTGGGCCTACCCCAGGCCAACGTGTCCCAGCACCTCGCCGTGCTGCGCGACAAGGGCCTCGTCGGCTATCGCAAAGAGGGCCAATGGGCGTACTACTCGCTGACCTCGATGAAGATCGTCGAAGCCATGGACCTGCTGCGCGAGGTCATGGCAGAGCAACACGCCACTACCTCCAGCTGAGCGGGTCTTTGCCAAAACCCCTTGTGTCGGTCTGGCGCGTCCCACTATGGTCACATGCGCGTACCTGCATGTAATCCGGCTGGGAGGGCGAGATGAGCGGACCCATCACGACCGAGGATTTGGCCCGAAGCGTTGACGACGCGGACGGGGCGCCCTTCATTCTCGATGTGCGAGCCCCCGACCAATTCGAGCGGTGGCAGATCGAGGGTAAGGCCGGCCTCGAAACGGTCAACATCCCCTACTGGACCGCCATCACCGAGGACGACAAGATCCGCGAGGTCGTGCCCAGGGATCGCGACGTCGTGGTGGTCTGCGCCCACGGCGACTCGTCCGACCTCGTCGTCGAGGTTGTCGGCCTTCCCAACCTGCACAATCTCGCCGGCGGGATGGACGCCTGGGCCCGCACCCTGGTGCCGCGCATGCTGTACGACGACGGCGACAAGTTCGTCATCCAATTCGACCGCATCGCCAAGGCTTGTCTGTCCTATGCCCTCGGCTCACGCGGCAAGACCATGGCGGTTATCGATCCCGCCGCAGACGCTTCGGCGTTCGAGACCGTCGCCCAAGAGATGGGTTGCGAGATCACCGACGTCTTCGACACCCACCTGCACGCCGACCACTTGTCACTTGGCGTGCAGATGGCGGCCGAGTTCGGCGCCACGTATCACATCGCCCCCGGCGACGCCGAGGGTGCCCATTTCGAGTACGCCCCGCTGCGCGATGGCGAGGAGTTCTGGTTCGGCGACATGGAGGTCGTCGTGCGCTCGGTCGCCACCCCGGGCCACACGCCCGGATCGACCTCACTCGAGGTAGACGGCCGGTTCCTGATGACCGGCGATGCCGTGTTTGTCTCCGGTGTCGGCCGACCCGACCTCGGCGGCGAGACCGACCCCTGGGCCCGCGATCTGTTCCGCACCATCCACGAGCAACTTGCCCCGCTCGATCCCAACCTCGAGGTGTGCCCGGCGCACTACACGAGCCGGCTAGAGTCGAAGCCCGACGGCACCCTACGCCGGCCGCTCGGCGACCTGCTAGTCAACGATCCGGTGGTCTCCATGGACGACGAGGACGAGTTCGTCGCCTACGTCGTCTCGCATCTCGGCGAGGCCCCCGAGATCTACGCCACCATCCGCGAAGTCAACATGGGCTGGCACATCCCCACCCACGACGAAGCGATGGAACTCGAAGTCGGCCGCAACGAGTGCGCCCTGAGCGAGTAGCGGCCTGCCGCACTCTGATCGTCAGTCGATGCTGCCCGGTGGTACGACCCACTGGCAGGGTTGTCCGGTCACCCCAGCGATGTGATCGAAGTCGGCGTCATAGTGCAGCACGGTGTAGCCGGCCTGCTCGGCGGCGGCCGCCACCAGCAGGTCGGGGATCTTGCGGCCGCGTTGACTGTTGGCGGCGAGAAGCCGCTGCACCTGGCGTGCCCGCTGCACGTGATCGGCGGTGGTCTCGACCAACACGAGGGCGTCGAGCGCACCCACGAGCGCGTCCCACTCACCCCCATTGCGCGCCGAGTAGCCGATCTCGAGATCGCTGATCCCGGCGTGGGCGGCACGACCGATCGTCGCGAGTGGTTCAACCACGGACCTCACAGCAGGCTCGGACAAACGGGTCAGCACGCTGGTGTCGAGCAGGTGGCTCACCGCCACGCCGCGGCGCGATCCGTGAGGTTGGCTTGCGACAACACATCAAGGGCCTCGGCGACGCGGGGATTGCGGGGCGCGGCCGCGATGCGGAGTGCTTCATTGACCGTGTCCTTGATGGTGGCCGTGCCGAGTTCGGCACGAGCCGCACTCAGGGCTGCTTCATCGATGTCGACAAGATGCTTGCTCACACGACGAGTATATATCATACGCACCACGTATATCTAGAGTTGCAACAGGGCGCTTTGCCTCCGAACGACGGAGCCCGGGCGGGTTTGGGCGATCTCCTAGTCAACGATCCCGTGGTCTCCATGGACGACGAGGACGAGTTCGTCGCCTACGTCGTTTCCCACCTCGGCGAGGCGCCCGAGATCTACGCCACGATCCGCGAGGTCAACATGGGCTGGCACATCCCCACCCACGACGAAGCGATGGAACTCGAAGTCG
>CAYXMJ010000261.1:0-2806 GCA_964465915.1 uncultured Acidimicrobiaceae bacterium | reverse complement strand
GACCGCGCCTCAGTTGTCGGCCAGGATGTCGGGGAAGGTGGCATAGAACGCCAGACGCCCTGGTTGGCGACGCAACACCGTTGACCACAGCTCGGCGGGGTCCATCGTGAACACATCTGCTGCCACTGCGTCGACAACGAACCACGAGCCTGTCGTCAATTCCATCTCGAGTTGGCCGGTCACCCACCCCGCGTACCCGGAGAAGATGCGGAGGCGATCGACTCCGCCGATCGGTTCGGGACCCTCGGTGATGTCGAGCAGACCGACGCCGTTGAGCTGCGGTTGCCAGCTCTCAGGCGGTACCGCCGGGTTCTGAGCGACGGCAACGGCAACATCGTTGGATACCGGGCCACCGATGAACACAACATCCGGGATCGCCAGATAACCCGACCAACCTTCAATGTGGTCGGCCACGGCTTCGGTGGTTGGTCGATTGAGCACAATGCCAAGGGCGCCGTCTGGACCATGCTCGGCGAGATACACGACGGTTCGGTAGAAGTTCGGGTCGAGCAGCGTCGGAGTCGCCACCAGCAGCCGCCCGGCCAGATTGCGGGTGACTGCCTCGTGCTCGCCTTCAGGGTCCATGAGGTGCCGTCAGAGCTCCAATGCCATCCCGTCCCAGGCTACCGCGAAGCCCTGGCTGCGCACCCACGCATTCTGGTCAGACTCGCGGTCGCAGAGCGGATTGGACCTGTTCAGGTGGCTCAGGACCAACTGGGTGGTCTCGCGATGCTCCCGAAATCGTGTCACCGTGTCGACCACGTACGGGTGGGGAACCTCGGCAAGAAGCCTGCCCAGCATCTCGTTCTCGTCGTAGAACGTCGCGTCGAGCACCGCAACGTCAACATCCGCCACAACCGCGTCTGCGCCATCCCAGGCGTCCCACCCATCAATATCCGGGACATACAGGGCCGAACGGCCGGACGGCGCGGTGATGACGTAGCCGACCGTGTCCGTGTACTCGTCACGATGCGGGACGGCCACGGCCTCGACCATCAGCCCCGGGATGGGCTGGAAGGCCTCGCCGGGAGCGATTTCGTAGAACACAAGGTGGCCTTCTCGAAACAGGCGAGCCCAAGGCTCGTTGGAGCGCAAGAAGCTGCCCATGCGCCGGGTCCCCCAACACGGGACGAGGTCGGCGTTGTGCGCTTCCATGCCGAACTGCACCAGGCCGGCGTAGTGACCCATGTGCCCGTGGGTCAACAAGATCCCGTCGAACGCATTGCCGTGACGAGTCGCGTACCGGGGGTACTCGAGCAGCGCTCGTTGCTGGCGCCGCACGTCGGGCGAGGCATCCAACAGCAGGGCCTCTCCCCCACTCCCTAGTACAGCAGCGCTCGCCGCCGTGCGCTCCACCATCCCAGCTTCATGCATCCCAAGCTGTGGCACACCACCGTCTTGGGCGCTCCCCATGATCACTAGAAGTGTGTCCGTCTTGCTCATCTGCCCGGTCCCATCGCTGTTGTGCGGCCGACCCTACCTTGCTGCTCGGCTGACGTGACTATTGTCGCAAGCGGAGGTGATCAATGAAACTCACGAGCACGAGCTTCGCCGCTGGTCAGCCAATCCCCGGTGAGTACGCCTTCGGTCTCCCCGACCCCGTGGCTCATGTCGCGTTCGCCCCGAACCGCAATCCTGCGTTGGCGTGGAACGACGTTCCGGAGGGCACGAAGTCGTTTGCGCTCATCTGCTACGACTACGACGTCCCGACCAAACCCGACGATGTGAACCAAGAGGGCCGCGAGGTTCCTCCCGACCTGCCGCGAGCCGACTTCTTCCACTGGGTCGCGGTCGATCTCGAGGCGTCGCTGCGGTCGATCGACGAAGGCGCGTTCGCAGACGGCGTCGTACCTCACGGGAGGCAGGCCGCCACCGGCCCGCGCCGTATCCGCCAGGGTCTCAACGACTACACCGGGTGGTTTGCCGGCGATCCCGACATGGAGGGCAACTACTACGGCTACGACGGGCCATGCCCGCCGTGGAACGACAGTCTGGTCCACCACTACGTGTTCGCTCTGTATGCGCTCGACATCGAGCGGTGCGGCGTTGATGGTGACTTCACCGGCGCAGACGTCCGAGCCGCGGTGGATGGTCACGTCTTGGCCGAGGCAACGCTGGAGGGGACCTACACGCTCAACCCGCGTCTTCGCGGCTGAGAGCAACAACGGCGCCCGACGGTCTCAGAGTCGTCCAGGAAGATCCCGTCGCACCAGGCCAGGGTTTGAGGCCCGGCCGCTCACCTCGACGGGGTGGACGGCGATCACATACCCTTCGCGCGGCAGCACGTCGGGGGGAAGTTCCAACGCGGAACGGGTGATGCGGCGGTACTTTTCCCGCACCGCACGCATCATGTCGGCTTCCTGATCCGGGTCGTCGATGACTCGGGCGTCGCCCGTCACGATGACGCTCTCCCAATCGCCGGTTGCCGCGTCAAAACTGCTGATCTCACATGACACCCGGGGGTGGGTAGCGAGGGCCTTGAGCCGTTCCCCGGCCGTGGTGCGGAACCACAACAGGTCATCCATCCACACATAGGAGATCGGGGTCACATACGGATCACCGTGGGCAACAACACCGATGTGGGCCACCGGTGAGTTGACCAGCAACTGCCGCAGCCGTGATGGGACGAGCTCCTGCATGGCAGGAGCCTACCGGGTGCCGGCGCTGCAAAAGTCCGCCCACCATTTGGCACGCCGGCGGCGACGAGTCGACCGGGTATGGTTCAGTCGTGCTGCCCGACTTTGTAGCTCTCCCCAAGGCGCTCCTGCACGACCACCTCGACGGTGGCATGCGGGTGAATACCGTG
>CAYXMJ010000260.1:0-2821 GCA_964465915.1 uncultured Acidimicrobiaceae bacterium | reverse complement strand
GATCACTGGGTCTCAGATCGCCCAATGTTCCGGATCGAACACCGTCTACGACGCGGGGTTCTACGAGGACGACGGCTTCTACTTCCGAACGCCTCCAACAGACCTTCTCCAGGCCCCGACCCTGGCCGATTTCATGACCGACCGGGGCGCCGCCACCGTCGCCATCATCTACCGCAATGACGACTACGGTGCGAGTCTCAACGCATTGCTTACGGAAGCCCTCACCGCCAATGGCGTAACCGTTTCGGCTGAGGTGGCATACGACCCGGCGGGAACGTCCTTTGATGCCGAGGCCGCCGAGGTCGCGGCAGCAGGCGCCGACTCGGTGGCTGTCGTCAGCTTTGGCGAGGGCGCGGCCGTGATGCAATCAATGATCGAAGCGGGAGTTGGCCCGGCCGACGTCCAGATCTACGTCACGGACGGCTTCAAGGACAACGTGACATATGATCAGGTCGACCCCGACAATCCCGCAGTCTTCGAGGGGATCCTCGGCACGGCGCCATCAGTGACCCCGCCCAATGGCGAACCCAGCTTCATCGAGCGGTTCACGGCGTTCGCCCCGGATGCCCCGACGATCTTCTCCGCCTACAAGTACGACTGCCTGATGATTCTGAAGCTAGCCACTGAGGTCGCGGGCAGCACCGACCCCACCGTCTTTGTGAGCGAGATCATCGGTGTGACGACAGGCGGAACCAAGTGCAACCGCTACGCCGAGTGCAGCGCATTGGTCGCTCAAGGCGAAGACATCGATTACGACGGCGCCTCAGGCCCGCTTGAGTTCACCAACGATGGCGAGCCCGGGGCAGGTGTCTACGATATCTACGAGTTCGATGCAGAAGGCGCTCCGATCGTCTTCGACCAGATCGAGGTCTAGGCCACGCAATCACCGAATCGAGAAGGGGCCCGGATCCGCCGGGCCCCTTCTCCGCGCCCCAACGCCGTCCTCAACGTCACTCGGCCCGGCCGAGAGTGCCCAGGTACAACTCGATCACCTTGGGATCATGGAGCAGCTCCTGTCCCGGACCGGTGTACGCGTTTCGGCCTTGGTCGAGCACGTAGGCACGGTCGCAGATCTGCAGGCAGCGACGAGCGTTCTGTTCGACCATGATGATTGAGACGCCGCTGTCACAGATCTGGCGAACCCGTTCGAACACGTGGTCTTGGTTCGCCGGCGAAAGCCCAGCAGAGGGTTCATCGAGCAGTAGGAGCGCAGGATCCATCATCAAGGCACGGCCCATGGCAACCATCTGGCGCTCTCCGCCCGACAACAACCCTGCCTTCTGATCCCGGCGCGCGGAGAGGAGCGGAAACAGGTCGACGACCGCCGCAAACCGTGCATCCCAGGCCTTGGGACGCAAGTAAAGACCCATCCGGAGGTTCTCCTCCACCGTCAAGGTCTCGAAGACATTGGACCGCTGCGGCACGTACCCGACACCCTGAGCGACGAGGGTGTGCGCCGGGAGGTTGGAGATGTCCGCTCCCCGCAGAGTGACCTCGCCGCTACGAACCTTCACCAAGCCGAAGAGGGCCTTGATGAAGGTTGACTTCCCTGCTCCGTTTGGCCCGATGATCCCAACCAACTCACCGTCGGAGAGGGTTAGATCCACTCCGTTCAGAATGTCGACGCCGGGCAGGTAACCCGCGACAACGTTCGCGGCGACCAACATCGGGAACGACGTCGCCGTCATGGCACCTCTCCGTGATGCGCTCCCAGGTAGGCGTCGACGACGACTTGGTTAGTTGCGATATGGCTTGGTGGACCCTCCGCGATCACCCGGCCCTGAGCCATGACAACGACCCAATCGCTGATCTCCTGGATCACGTCCATGTCGTGTTCGATGAACACGACCGTCTTGCCGCGGTCCCGCAGACCGGTGATGTGCTTCAGCAAGGACTGGGTCAGCGCCGGGTTCACGCCCGCCATCGGCTCATCGAGCATGATGAGTTCCGGGTTCACCATCAGGGCGCGCGCCATCTCGAGCAACTTCCGCTGACCGCCCGAGAGACTCCCGGCGTACTCGTGGGCCATGTCGCGCAACCCGTACTGCTGGAGCAAAACAGCAGCGCGTTCCTCGTTGGCCAGTTCCGGTCCTTTCCAGCGCCACCGCATCAACGAACCGGTGAAGCTCTCCCCCGGGTTTCCCTTCGCTGCGAGCAAGAGGTTCTCCATCACGGTCAGCCGCGACAGGGATCGCGTCAGCTGAAAGGTGCGCACCATCCCCCGTCGGGCGACGCGAAACGCCGGAATCCCCACCAGCGTTCCTCCATCCAGCGTCCAGGCGCCGGTGTCGGGCTTGTCGAAGCCGGTCAGCAGATTGAACAGCGTTGTCTTGCCTGCGCCGTTCGGACCTATGAGAGACGTAACGGTATGGCGTTGTACCTCGAGATGGTCGACGTCCACCGCTTGCAGCCCACCAAACGAGCGGCTGACATCATCGACGATCAGGACCGGGTCGGGTTTGGGAATCCCTGGTTCCGGAGCCACTGAACGAATGGTGCGATTGTCAGTCACCGATCAACAACTCCTCGCGATTACCCAAGAGCCCCTGTGGTCGGAACGCCATCAACGCCATGAGGCCGATACCCACCAGCATCAGTTTGATCTGAGCAGCATCTGTGGCATCTATCACATCTCCAAACCACCCCTCGGCCTGCGCGTCGACCATGATCCCGTCGAAGAGGAACAAGAGGAATTGGAAGAGGATGGCTCCGATCACGGGCCCGAGAATGGTTCCCGCACCACCGAGGATGACCATGACGTACAGAAAGAAGGTGACTCTGGGCAGAAACGCCTCAGGGAACACATTCTGCTGTTCGATGG
>CAYXMJ010000259.1:0-2927 GCA_964465915.1 uncultured Acidimicrobiaceae bacterium | reverse complement strand
TCCACAGTCGCCTCCTCGGAGTCGGTGGCGACAACCTGCACGTTCACCGACACGGGTGTACCCAGCTCTTCGGCCAGATACTCAGCAAGGACCGTGGCCGGAGGGACTGCATCGGGGCTCGCCACTACCACCTCGATCTCGGCGACGCCCTGGTCGACCTCGAGCCCAACGTCCACCACCTCAGCCCTGGAACTGTCCTCAACGAAGTCCTCGACGGCCTCCGTCACCTCGGCCGTTTGGTCGCCTTGGGGAAGCACGGTGCCGCGTCCGAACTGCATGGGCAGGGCGACGATGATGACGGCGAACGCCGCCCAGCGCAGCCCGTACGAGAGTGAGGAGTCGCCGCTGAACAAGCGACGGCCAGGTACAAAGCCGGCGGCGACGAAAGTAACGGCGGCGCTGACGGTGATTCCGGCCACGTTGGCGAGAAAGAGGTAGAACGCCCCGGCAGCAAGGCTCCACTCCGTCAGCTGGAGTGACATTCCAACGACGATGAGGGGCGGCACGAGCGCCACCGCTACCGCCACGCCGATCAGCGTGTCACTCGCATGCTTGCGCACCTGACCGTACGCCCCGGCCGCGCCGGCAGCCATCGCAATCCCCAGATCCAAGAGGTTCGGCGATGTGCGGGCGAGCAGTTCCGCAGGGAGAGGGTGGGGATCGCCTGGGACCGCAAACGAGAGTGCCGCCGCCAGGCCGATGGCGAGCGCAGATCCGAACGCAATGAGCCCCAATTGGCGGCCAACTCTGGCAGGCCAGCCCATGACGGCAGCCGCGGCAGTGCCCAGCACCGGCCCCAGCAAGGGAGCGACGAGCATGGCTCCGATCACGACCGCGGTTGAGTCGGACAGCACCCCGAGCGCAGCGATAGCGCCGGAAAGGGCCGTGAGGAGCGAAAAGCGAGCAAGGAATGGCCCAGCTCTCGAGCCCTCGTGAAACAAACCGTCAATGATCTCCCGTCGATTCTCGGTGCCAAGGGGATCGTGCTCGTCGAGGCTGAGCCCGGTTCGGTCCAGCACCGTCAGTACCGGACGAGGGACGACCCGAAGCGGCCGGCCGTCATTGGCTCTTGGAGACGAGTTTGGCTCTGCTCGTTTCGGGCGAGGATGTGCCATGGAATGGATGCCTATCTCGTCGTCGGATCCAGCGCGGCCGTGGTCGAGAACTGCGCACATCATCGAGGGTCCGCGGCTAATGGAACGCTAACAAGGCGGCAAGGAGTTGACTACGCGCCGCAGGCGGCCCACTTCGCGTAGTGTCGGGTCCATGACTGGACTGAGGGCCTGCCGGGTTCCGGGCCCGTGTTCCCTCGACGTCAACTAGAGCTTGAGGGCACCGATTCGGACGGGGCGATGTCATCACGAGGAGCGGTGAAGCCCCGTGCTCTACGATGCCGTTACCGACGGCAGCATGAGGCGCCTATGGAGGTCCGGCGATGGATCGTAACGTTCTGGGCGGAGAGCTAGAGGCATGCAGCATCGACCCGGTAACCGGCTGGTTCCGGGACGGTGCGTGCCGCACCAACGACGCCGATCGGGGCAGTCATACCGTGTGTGCGGTGATGACTCGCGAGTTCCTCGAGCATCAGTCGTCGATCGGTAACGACCTCGTTTCGCCCATGCCGCAGTACCAATTTCCGGGTCTGGTCCCCGGCGATCGCTGGTGCGTCACCGCTCCGAACTGGTTGCGAGCCGTAGCCGATGGCGTTGCCGCGCCGGTTGTCTTGGCCGCGACCCATGAGCGTGCCCTCGAGATCGTGCCCCTCGACGTCCTGCAGGCCCACGCCGTGGACGTCCCGGCCGATCCGAGTTCGCTGGAGGAGTGACGCCCGGGCCTACCGGCGGAAGACGCTGGCCAGTGTGGCAACCAGCGTGGCCATGATGCGGCTCCGCGGCTTCTGCGACCGCCGGTGCGCCTCGGACTCGCTGAGAACGTGATGTGCCGCGGTGCGGTTGGAGAAGAGAAACCCCGCCTTCATGGTTGCCCCCTCTCTGTGGCTCGTCGAGTTACTAGAGGGTGCAGGGCCGCATTTGATACATCGGGTCTTGGCCCTGAATTGGCTATGCCTCGGACTCCTTCACCTTCGAGGGTGCTCAGGACGGTCCGCGCTCGCTGTCACAAAGGCGGGCAGACGCACTCGCCGACCTGGCCGCCCGCTACGCCAACGGCGTCGAGTCGGCGAGAAACCCACCGAACCTCAATATGGCCGGCGACTCCGTTGTGCTCGACATGGGCCGCAAGGTTCGCCTCGCCACGGCGGCGCAGCGTCGGGCGCTGGCCGTACGGGACCAGCACTGTCGCTTCCCAAGCTGTAGCCGCCCGCCACAGTGGTGTGACGCCCACCACATCGATTCGTGGCTTGCGAAAGGGGAGACCGACCTCCCCAACCTGATCCTTCTCTGCCGTCGGCATCACACCCTGATTCACCAGACGCGTTGGACCATCACCCGTAGGGCCGACGGAACCGTCGCCTTCACCCATCCGGCCCGCGCCCCATGATCGGGCGGGATGTGGCAAGGTGGCGCCATGAGAACCGAGCGGATCACCTTCCCGAACGGACGCGGCCAGATGTTGGCCGGACGCATCGACTACCCGGTGGCGGGCGAACCCCTCGCTTGTGCGCTGTATGCGCACTGCTTCACCTGCAACAAGAACCTGCGGGCCATCGGCCGAATCACCCAAACCCTCGCCCTGCACGGCATCGCCACCTTGCGGTTCGACTTCACCGGTCTCGGCGAGAGCGAAGGTGACTTCGCCGCGACCAACTTCAGTTCGAGCGTTGCGGACTTCCGACTTGCCGCCGACTACCTCGCCGAACACCACGCAGCGCCGGAGGTTCTCATCGGTCACTCTCTCGGTGGTGCCGTGGCGCTTGCCGCGGCCTCATCGATTGAATCGGTGCGGGCCGTCGTGGCCATCGCTGCTCC
>CAYXMJ010000258.1:0-2987 GCA_964465915.1 uncultured Acidimicrobiaceae bacterium | reverse complement strand
TTGTTCTTGTATTCGATGTAGACGAGCCAGGGTCGGCCGAGGGCGTCGGGTTCGAGGGCGAGGTAGAGGAAGTTCTGGCATTCTGAGGGGAGGAGGGCGACGGAGGAGTGCGCGGTCTTGGGGCTGATGTCTTCGGTGGCGTCATACGCGGTCATGAAGGCGGCGATGGCACCGGACCATGATTCGTCGGCGCGGTCTCTGGCGGCGAGTCGCGGGACCATTGAGGCGGGGATGAAGCTGACGTCGTGGGCGAGGGCGAGGAGGAGTCCGTCTCGTGAGAGCAGCCGTTGGGTGCTCTGGCCGGTACGGAGACGTTGGACGAAGTCGGCGACGAGTTGTGGTGGGCGTTCGTCTTCCATGAAGGTTTCGATGTCGACTTCTTGGACGAGGTGGTTGGTGTCGATCCATCCTTTGCCGTTGGCGGTGGTGACGGGGATCCAGGTGGTTCCGTTGATGGCTTGGATTCGGCCGGCGGCGTGGATGGAACGGGCGGTGGGTTGGAAGCGGTACACGATCTCGCTGCTGGTGTCCGGTTCTTGGTAGGCGACGAGGAACGCTTCGCGGTGGAGGAGGACGCCGGCATAGTAGCGCTTGCGGCGGGCGGCTACGAAGATTGGTGCGTTGGTGAGGCCGCCGCCGACGATGACCGAGCCGAGGGCGAGGAGGAGGAAGAACATGGGGACACGTAGGGCGAGGACGGTTTGCCAGAAGGCGTCGGCCATGAGCGTGACGGATTGGATGGCGAATCCGCCGATGGTGGCGCCTTGGGTTGGTTGGGTGGAGATTTCGACGCCGTTGGGGCCGATGTCGTCGAAGAGCTCTTCGCCGGCGGCGAGGACGGTTTCGGGGATCAGGATGGTGGCTTTGACGTTGGTGATGCCGCCATTGCCGTCGATGATGGTGTAGGTGATGGTGTCGATGCCGGTGTTGCCGCTGGTGGGGTCGTAGCTGAGGGAGCGGTGGTCCAAGATGGCGACGGTGCCGAGTTCTGCAGTGGTGACTCGGGTGATGCGGAGTGGGTCGCCGTCGATGTCGGCGTCGTTGGCGAGGACGTTGAGTTCGGTGGCTTGGTAGTCCTCGACGATGTACGTGTCGTCGACTCCGGTTGGGGCGTCGTTGACGGGGCGCACGGTGATGGTGACGGTCGCGGTGGCGCGTAGTCCGCCGGGGTCTTCGACGGTGTAGGTGAGTTTGTCGAGGCCGTGGTAGTCCGAGTCGGGTTTGTAGCGCAGGGTGTTCTTGTCGGTGGTGGGTGTGGTGATGCCACCGTTGCGGGGCCGGGTCCAGTCGACCACGACGAGCGGGTAGTTCTCCGGGTCGTGGTCGTTGTCGAGGACCGGGTCGAAGTCGACGTAGCCGTCTTCTTCGACGGTGACCTCGTCTGGACTCGACTCTGGTGGCTGGTTGATGATCGTGATGTAGACGTCTGCCCAGTTCAGATCGCCGTTCGAGTCCTCAACCTCGTAGGTGAACCGATCGGTGCCGGACCAGTGGGCATTGTGCCGATACGTGAACGAACCGTCCGAGTTCAGCTCGAGACTGCCCTCGGTGGGCTCGGTGTAGACGACGGCCGACAACCATCCGCCATCAGGATCGCGGTCGTTGTTGAGAACGCCCTCGGGTGGCGTGAGGATCCCACCAAACCCGACCGTGTAGTAGTCGTCCTCGACTTCTGGTGCGCCGGGTGGCGGGTTGCTAACCATCCACTCGAACGTGGTGGAGTCGGATGCGCCGTGCTCGTCAGACAGCGTCACCGTCACGTGGTGCGTTCCTTCGCTGCCGGGGATCGGTTGGCCGGTGACGATTCCGTTCGATGCCCCGACTGCAAGCCCAGGAGGAAGACCCCGAGCAGCCCAGGTCAGGGTGTTGGCCGGCACGTCCGGGTCTGAGCCCTGTAGGTGCAGCGAGTCCGGTGTACCAACCGTGGTCACCTGGTTCCCCGGGTTCACCACGACTGGTGGCTGGTTGGTCTCGTTCACGTCGATCGTGATCGTTCGAGTAGCGGAGGCGTTCGTTGCCGCCGGGCCCACCATTCCGTTGTCGTTGACGGTCACCGAGAAGCGATGGACGCCGGGCCCCTGGCCTTCGGTCGGGGTCCACGTGAACACCCCAGTGGCAGGGTCGATCGAGGCCCCAGAAGGCGGATTGATCAGTCCAAACGTCAGCGTGTTGACGGGACGGTCCCGGTCGGTGGCGACAACGGTGAACGTCAGGGCCATTCCCTCATCGGCTGTCTGGCGAGCAATCGGTTCAAGAACGGGAGCGACGTTCGTTTCGGTTACCGTGATCGTCACCGACTCGCGATCCTCGAGACCGCCCAGATCGGCTGCCACAACGTCGAAGGTATAGACGCCGGGCCCCTGCGTCTCGGTCGGGGTCCACACGAATACACCACTGATCGGATTGATTACCGCACCTGCAGGCCCACCCACCAACCGATACGACACCGCCGACGCCGGAACATCCGGATCAGAAGCCACCGCAGTAAACGAAACCAGGGTCAGCTCGCTCACCGACACGTCGGCGATCGAAGCGAGCACCGGCGGCCGGGGAGCCTCGACAACCGTGATCTGCACGGTTCTCTGGTCGGTGAGGCCGGAGGAGTCGGTGACCACGATGTCGAAGGTGAACACCCCGGGCCCTTGAGCTTCGGTCGGCCTCCAGGTGAACGTGCCGGTAGTGGGATCAATGGCGGGTCCTGAAGGCCCCGACGGTGTTTCGATCAGCGAATACGTGAGAGGGTCGGTGGGATCTGGGTCGGTCGCGGTTGCAGAGAAGGTCAGGGCCGTCATCTCAGGGACGGTGCGGTTGGCGATGGGCGCCAAGGTGGGCGGAGCGTTCACGACGTTGATGCTCCGAGCCGCCTGGGCAGCCGGATTGGCGTTGGTGTCCGCCACGTCATAGGTGACGAGATAGGTGCCCAGCGCCGTCGTGTCAACGGCCGAAGAGTCGACCACGATCGCCGCGGTGAGGTCGCCGTCGCCGAT
>CAYXMJ010000257.1:0-2990 GCA_964465915.1 uncultured Acidimicrobiaceae bacterium | reverse complement strand
GAGCTATAACCGAATGTTGTGGATGACGGGGTTCGAGAAGAAGGGCGGCGTACCCTTCCAAACCTAAGTAACGGGTTCCGCCGGTTGTGGCCGGCGGGGAAGGAGTACGCCTGATGTTGAAGATAGTCACCGATGACACCGACCGCGACGACCTGGCCAGTTCGCTCGATGAGCTCGTGTCCGAAGGGGCGCGGCGGATGTTGATGGCTGGCCTCGAGACCGAGGTCGCTGACTACATCGAACGTCACCAGGAGCTGGTTGACGAGGCCGGTCACCGGTTGGTGGTGCGCAACGGTCGGGCTGATGAACGGAACCTGGTGACCGGCGCTGGTGCGCTCGCAATCCGGGCGCCACGTATTGATGACCGCAGGGAAGGCCACCGGTTCTCGTCGTACATCCTGCCCAGGTATGCGCGCCGGTCCCCGAAGGTCGCCGACGTGTTGCCGGTCCTGTATCTGCGGGGCCTGTCGACGGGGGACTTCGTCCCCGCACTCGCCGACTTCTTCGGTACCGATGCTGGCCTGTCAGCCACGTCGATCGGCCGTCTCCTCGAAACCTGGGGCGATGAGTACACCGCGTTCGAATCCCGGGACGTCTCGGGTGACGATTTCGTGTATGTGTTCGCTGATGGAGTCCATTTCCGTATCCGTCTCGAAGAGGACCGGCTGTGCTGTCTCGTCGTCATTGGGGTGAGAGCCGATGGCACCAAAGAACTCCTTGCCTGCTCAGATGGGTATCGGGAATCGACCGAGTCATGGGCCGACGTGCTGCGAGACCTCAAGAACCGCGGCATGACCGCCCCAGCCGTGGCGGTTGGCGACGGTGCGTTGGGGTTCTGGGCGGCACTTGGTGACGTGTTCCCCGAAACCCGGGAGCAGCGGTGCTGGGTACACAAGACCGCCAACATTCTCGACGTGTTACCGAAGCGGCTCCACCGATCCGCAAAGGCGGCGATCCACGAGATCTACCAAGCCGAAACGAGGGCGGACGCCAATGCCGCCATCGACGACTTCGAAAGGACCTACGGCGACAAATATCCCAAGGCCGTCGCCAAGCTGACCGGGGACCGCGACGTGTTACTGACGTTCTACGACTACCCCGCCGCCCACTGGGTCCACCTCCGAACCACGAACCCGATCGAGTCGACGTTCGCGACCGTGCGGGCTCGAACCAATGTCACGAAAGGCGCCGGGACGAGGAGACGTGGCTTGGTAATGGCCTACAAGCTGCTCGACGCTGCCCAAGCCAGGTGGCGCAAAGTCAACAGCCCCGAACTCGTCGCACTCGTGCGAGCCGGCATCGAATTCAAAGACGGAGACCAGACCAAAAGGAACACCACCAAGTCAAGGGACGCCGCCTAAGCACCCGACCCCATCCACAGGATTTGGCGATATCTCGCGTTGTGGTGGTGATGCCTGTGCGCTGAGAGCCGGGTGTTGGTGGAGGCGCGGCGCAGAGACTGAGTCGGCGGCGCGAGCTTCTTGGCGATCTTGGCCACATTGCGGAACAGAGGGATACGTTCGCAGCCAGAAGGCCGCCAGGGTTCCGGACGCGTCAGTCGCCGGCACGATGGCCGGCGACTGTTCTTGGTGGGTCGCGTGGGAATTGAACCCACAACCTTGGGCTTAAGAGGCCCCTGCTCTGCCAATTGAGCTAGCGACCCGGCAAGGACGTTAGCAGTGTGCTGCGCTCAATCGGCGAGAGAGAACGGACCGCGGCGTCGATCCAAGCCATCGTCCGATGGAACGCGTTGGCGCTGCGCCGCATCCGCACCTGGCATACGCCGTAGGCGAGGTGGTTCTTCCGATGTCCAGTGCCGTCTGGCTTGATGAAGGTCTTGTAGAACTCGGCATCGTCGTGGAGGCCGCTGGCCGCGACCCAGAAGCGACGCGCGGCCCGTTCATCATTGTCGGCATGGAGATTCAGCTTCAGCACAAATCGGGCGTCGCCGTCGTGGTAGCGGCGGGTCCATGAGACGAAGAGTTGGCAGGCGCGGGGATCGGAGTTCGCCAACGTCAACACATTGCTGGTCTTCCACCCTTCACCCCAGTACAGCATCGTTCCGGCGACCCAGAAGGGGTCTTGGATGAGTTGGGGCACCTCGGCGGCCGCATCTTCCCTGATGCCTTCGATCTCCTGGCGTCGCTTCCGCTGGGTGTTGCGTGGGACCCCGATTCTGGATCCGGTGCGTTCTCTGATTGCCACAGACTGCTCGGTCGAGAGCCGGACGTCGCGGCACCAGTTCGACAGCGTCCCTTTCGGGACGGGAATCAGGTCACGAATCTCGCCGTAGCTCCACCCGAGCCGGCGCAACGCTCGACCCAACTCGGCCCGCTCCCAGCGGGTGAGATCCTCCCATCCGGCTGCCTGCGCCAGCAGCCTCGCCGATGGTGTTGGTTTCACCCCCGCAACGTATCTCACGCCACCGACAAGAAACCGGGAACGTCGCGGTCGACTTGTGCGTCTCGGGGGTGAATGCAAGATAGGGGAGCCAACCGCCGTGCTGACGATGAGGAAAGACCCGCCGATGGCCGATGATGCGATCCGCCCACTGCGGCAGAGGTCGTTCGACGACTACTTTCGGGTGCAGCGGGACCGGGTCTATCAGGCGATTGCCCTGACCATCGGCGACCGTGACCTTGCCGCCGAAGCGACCGACGAAGCCATGATTCGCACCTACGAACGGTGGCGCCGGGTCCGGACCTACGACAACCCCCCGGGATGGACCTACCGGGTCGCCCTCAACTTCGCCCGCTCCCGGATGCGCCGACGCAAGTATCAGTCGCCCGCCGCGGTACCGGAGCAACCGCACCACGACGCCGAGTCGCTCGACCCGGCGCTGACCGCAGCATTGGCCAAGCTCCCCATGGATTACCGATCGGTGATCATCCTGCGCTACTTCCTCGACTGGAGCCAGGACGAGATCGCTATCGCTCTCGAGATCCCGGTCGGCACCGTCAAGAGCCGCACGACACGGGGCCTCGACCGCC
>CAYXMJ010000256.1:0-2996 GCA_964465915.1 uncultured Acidimicrobiaceae bacterium | reverse complement strand
ACCGGGGTGGCCGCATATGTGCTTGCGTCGTTGTTGCTGGTGACCGTCGACCTCGGATTCTCGACCGTTGTCGCTCTCGTCGTTGCCTCGGTCGTAGGGGTTGTGGTCGCGCTGGTCTGGGGTCGAAGCCCGCAGACGCCGGCCGCCACGATGCTGGCCACCATGGGCATCGTGGTGGGAGCGTGCGCCGCCGTCGCGATCGTCCTGCAGAACGTGCACGTGACTCGGCTCACCGCCGACTCTGTGAGGTATCTCATGGTGGCCGATGCACTCGAAACCTCGGGCAGTCTCGACGGCGTCAACGCCTGGGACCTGCGGATGCGGCATCTGGGGGCTCCGCTGCTGCACACGGGTGGCGTCATCACCGGGCGGGGGTATCTGGCCGCGATCACCCCACTGCTGGCCGCCTCGGGTCTCGCAACTGCCGCTTGGGTCGCCTGGGAAGGGTTCGTGATGTGGGCGACGCCGACGAGATGGCGGTGGTTGCTGCTGGCGGCCACCGCGGCCCTGCTCGTTTCAACCAATCGGTGGCTCTATCACGCCTTCTACGTCAACGGACACATGGCCGTCGCGGTATTCCTCGTGGTCGGCGTCGGCGCCACGTGGGTGGCGGCGCGACGTGGCGTGTGGCTGTTGCTGATCCCGGCTGCTGTGGCGTTCGCCGCCCTGCCACCCTGGCGACCCGAGGCGACGGTGACCGGTGCAGTATTCCTGATCCCGCTCCTGTCGGTGGTCGCCATCCCGGTTGGGTTGCGTTGGCTGTTGGCGGCGCCGTTCGTGATCGCCACCGTGCTGTGGCACGGGATCGCCTATCCCGCCCGCGCCATGGACGGCGATCTCGGCGTGTTCGGTCCGGCGTATGGGAATCTGTTCATCGCCGCCGGCATCGTGGTGCTGCTCGGCGTCGCCAGCGTGGCTCCGGTGCGTCGCGTCGCCGTCTATGCGCCATGGGTGCTCCTGGCGGGCCTGGCCGGCTACGTCGGACTGTCCGCGGCGTTCGATCCGCGGACGCTCGAGGACAGTCTCGCGGCAACCGGCTCGAACCTGGCGGTGTCGGGGCTGTGGGGTGTGTACTGGTGGGTGGTTCCGCTGTTTATCGTCGGGGCGCTGCTCGTGATCCGCTTCCGACTGCAGTCGATGTGGACCATGTCGATCTTCGGGTACGCCCTTGCCCTGTTGGCGTTCGTGTACCTGCGGGAGGGGGCGTACCGGGTGGGGACGGGCGATTCCGGCAGCCGGATGATGGTGCACGCCGCCTTTGTGGCGATCGTCTACGTCGTGTTGGCGGCTGCAGCAGCACTCGCCGGCGAGGATGGACCCGACGAGGCTCAGCTTCACGCCGGCGCCGCGAAGGTCACAGATGGGGACCGATCTCGGTTGCGAGGCGTTGCATGAGCTCGAGCTGTTGGTCGAACGCCATCGTGGCGAAGTAGGAGCGGGCGACAAACTCGGTGGCTACGCCCGATTGGGCTCGCACCTCGCGCAGCTCCTCGATGATCTGATCGGGGGTGCCGATGATCACCGCTCGCTCACGGAGCTTGTCGGCTTGGTCGGCGGCCAGAGGCGGCGCCGAAGGCGGCGGACCGGGCCGGTTCGCCGACGGGACCATGTCGCGGTACTTCCAGGTCAAGTGCCAGAGGTGGGCGCTCAGCTCTTCCCAGCCTCGCTCAGGATCGTCGCACGGGTAGATGATCGAGTAGTGGATCCAACGGAAGTCCTCAGGGTCCCGCTTGCGCTGCTCGAGTTCCTGACGGGCCCAGGTGACTTGCTCGAGGAACCTCGCCGCCGGTGCGTTCGAGAAGATGCCGTCGGCGAGCCGGGCGGCGCGTCGGATGGCCGGCTCGGCACCCCCACCGATCAGTATGGGAATCGGACGGCCCGGGGTCGGCCGCACCGCCAACTGTGGGAACTGATACTCGGTGCCGGCGTGCTCAAAGACGTCGCCCGACCAGGCTTGGGGAAGGATGTTGAGGATCTCCTCCATGGCTCGGCCCCGTCGCCGCATGTCCGCTCCGAAGGCGGCGTATTCAGCTTCTGACCATCCCAACCCGAGGCCGAGGGTCAGGCGGCCCTGGCTGATCAAGTCCACCGTTGCAGCATCCTCCGCCATGCGCAGCGGATGGTGCAGCGGCGCCAGCACGACGCCCGTTCCGATCTCGATCGAGGTGGTTCGGGCGGCGATGGCGGCGCTGGTCACCAACAGCGACGGCATGTACCCGTCGTCCACGAAGTGGTGCTCGGTGGTCCAGACGGAGTCGAAGCCGAACTCCTCGGCCGCCTCAGCGGCACGAAGGGTCTCGTCGTACGCCTGGCTCCAGTCGGATTCACCGGGTCGGAGCTGGGCGCTGAGCAGCCCGAATCCGAGTCCCATCGTCCTAGCTGCCGTCGAAGTGGTTGCGGGCCTTGTCCGGGTCGTCAACCGCGACGGCAAAATGCAAGCCTTCCGCGGATGCATGGAGGAGGTACATCGCCTCGATGTTGACGCCGGTGGCAGCGAGCGCTTCGGTCATCTGGGCGAGAGCGCCCGGTTGGTCGTGCAGCACAGCCGAGACGATCCGTCGCTCTTCGAAGTGAACGCCGGCATCCTTGAGGACTCGGCGTGCAGTGTCGTCGTTGTTGACGACCAGCTTCACAGAAGCGTCGGGGCCGGTAGAGACCGCGGCCAGGGTTTCGATGTTGACGCCGGCAGCACCAAGTTCGCGGGCCAATGTTGCCAGCTGGCCTGGCCGGTTCGCCATGTTTACGGAGAATTCGATCATGCCCCCAGCCTACGCCAGTATCGGCGCGTCCGGCGAATGGAATCTCCTTGGGAAGTGGGGATGGTGTCGGGGGCGGATAGGCACGAGCGGGACATCAATCCAGATTCCCAGCCAACGCATAATGGCCGGATATCTCTCGCCCGTGGGCGCGCGAGAACGGTCGTGGCGGTGGGTGATCTGTACGGGTGCTGAAACCGGTCGACAGACCCACCCGGACTCTGCGGATGATGGCCGGGC
>CAYXMJ010000255.1:0-3002 GCA_964465915.1 uncultured Acidimicrobiaceae bacterium | reverse complement strand
GCGGACCAGAGAAAGGAGGTGGTCCGAACATGTCAGAAGGTTTATGTAGGACTCTGGAGGTGGCCGAGCGCTAAGCGGCCATTCCTGTACATGTCAGGGGAGTGGCTGCTTCCTCGCAGATGCGAGGGGGTTGGCGACTCCAACTCGGACCACCGGGGCCCGGAGATCCGTGAGTTGGTCCTCTCACGGCGGCGCACAGCGCTGAAGTATCTCCGGGTCTTCACGCGCCCGGAGGGATTCCCGTGGACGTTCAGATCCGTCGCTCGGCCGGGAGCGCCGACTACGTACGGTGCAGCGCCTCCGGCTCACCCAGGAACTCGCGGGAGTCGTCCGTTCCCACCGCCGCCGCGGTATCGCAACTGCCCTCAAGGTGAAGGGATTGGAGTGAGCGCGGCACAGGGTGTGAACGCCTGCGCACTTGACACAAAACCTCAACCCGGGCTTGCTCGCCATCAACGCCGACCTCGGGCTGGCTGGCCGCCGAGGTGGGAACCACTCGGGGTAACGTTGCGCCATGGAGTTCTCCGAGTATTTGACGGCCATCCGCGGCGAGGGCGAGGCGCTGGCTCGGGTCGCGGCCGACGGGCTCGAGCCCGATGTTCCGTGCTGCCCGGGGTGGACCATCCGCGATGTCGTGGCGCACACCGGGTCCGTGCATCGTCAGAAGGAGCAGATCGTTCGGGAACGGTGGCTTGACCGCGCTCCGCCGCCGATCGAGGCGCCACACGATGGCCTGGTCGATTGGTACGACGAAGGGCTCGATCAACTCGTGACGACACTGGCCGAAACCGATCCGTCGACACCTGTGTACACGTGGTACGAACCGGACCAAACAGCCGGGTTCTGGTACCGGCGCATGGCCCAGGAGACGGCGGTGCATCGAGTCGATGTCGAACAGGGCCACGGGATCAGCGGGGGGGTGGTGCCCGACCTTGCCGCCGACGGGGTGGACGAGCTCCTGGTCGTGATGCTCACTGGGTATCCCAGCTGGGCCGATGTCACGGAGTACGAAGGCACGCTGCGACTTGAGTGCGCCGACCGCGAGGCGGCGTGGACGTTGCGCTACGTCACCTTCAGCGGGACGTCACCGAGCAGCGGGACCGAGTTTGCCGATGAGCCCAGTTTCGTCTTTGCCGACGATCCGGCGCCTACGACGGTCGCGAGGGGCAAGGCCTCGGACCTCCTGCTGTACGCATGGGGCCGCGGCCCGATGAGCGCGTTGGAGATCGTCGGTGACATGACCCTGCTCGCCGACTTCCGGTCGGTGGCTGCCGACGTCACTTGACGACGCGACGTCACCTGACGACACGACGTGACCCAACGTCGCGACGTCACCTGGCGTGGAGGCGCGACGCTGGTGCTGTGACCAGAAACGTTTGGATGGTTGGTGGTCGAAGCACTAGAGCTCGAGTTCCATGCCTTCATAGGCGGCCCCGGTCAGTGGGAAGCTGGCCCGGGCGGCACTGACCCCGGCGTCGATGGTCGCATCATCGTGATCCGGGTCATGGCTGGTCAGGATGAGCCGCCTGACTCCGGCGGCCTGAGCTGTGGCAACGGCGTGCTGCCAGGTGCTGTGGCCCCAGCCGCGGCGACTGGCCGAGTAGTCGGCCGGCGTGTATTGGGCGTCGTGGATGAGCACATCGGCACCGCGGGCAAGGTCGATCAACCGCTCGTCGGTTTCCGCGTTTCCCGCTTCGTGGTCGGTGGCGATCACGACGGATCGATTTGGGCCGTCTAGCCGATAACCCATGACGGGGTCCGGGTGGTCGAGCTCGATCGACGTGATCGAAACCTCGCCGACGGTGAGTCTCTCCGGGACGGGTAGGCACTCCTTCTGAGCGCTGGCTTCGTCGAAGGTGACAGGGAACCAGGGCGGTCGGATCACCGCACCGATCATCTCGGCAACGGTCTCTGCGTCGGGACCCGGTCCGTAGAACGTGAACTCGTTCTTCGGGAGGAACAGTGGCGCAAAGACCGGGAGTCCCTGGAGATGATCCCAGTGGTAGTGGGTGAGCAGAATCGTGAAGCTGCCGGGCTCGCCGCCCAGGGTGTGCTGGAGGTTGCGCAATCCGGTTCCGCAGTCGACGAGCAAGTGGTGGTTGTCGCCGACGGCCACGGAGAAGCATGTCGTGTTCCCGCCGTAGCGTCGATACTGCGGCCCGCAGACCGACATCGAGCCTCGGGCGCCACGTACCGTCAGGGCCAGGTCAGTCATGTGAGGTTCTCCGCCAGTTGGGGTGGGACGGGCACAGTGTGGTCGCGTCGCGCAGCTAGCCGGAATCCGCGGACGTCGTTACACCCGGGCTGGTCAGTCGCCGACGGCCTGGTTCGTATCGCGCAAGCGTCTGGCGAGTTCTCCCATGATCTTGACCCCGATGTCGGGATGAGTAGTCAGCGTGCTGCGCAGGTCCCATTTTGTGATGACGAGGCACGTGGTCGATTCGGTTGCGGTCACGTCGGCGGTGCGCGGGGTGTCGTCGAGGAGAAGGGCCATCTCACCGAAGAAGGACCCCGGTCCGTGATCGGCAAGGTGCACGCCGTTCTTGGTTACCTCGGCGTTACCCTCGAGGACGAGGTAGAACCCGGCGCCGCCCTCGTGGCCGGCGCGGATGATCTGTTTGCCGGCGGGAAAGGTGCGTTGCTTGGCCGTTGCCAGAACGGTGGAGATCTCGTCGTCGGTCAGCCCCGAGAACAGGGGGGTTTGCTTCAGGAAGTCGCCGGTGTTCATCCCGCTCCGATCGCGTGGTGGGTGTTGCGTTCACCTTATCGAAATGAGCGAGCGCACGGTGGGCCGGCCAGGTTGGTTGCCGCGATGGTGAACATCAACGGCAGTTTGGGGTGGTAGGCGGGAAGTCGCCACCAACCATCACCGGATGGAGGCGCTCAACGAGGCTGGTTCGAGGTGCCCTGGCGTCTGCGTATGACTCGCGCCCTCCCAGGGTCATAGAACTTCGACGTGACGTGACCGGGGGTCACCGCTTCCCAGTGGGCACGATTGGTGG
>CAYXMJ010000254.1:0-3005 GCA_964465915.1 uncultured Acidimicrobiaceae bacterium | reverse complement strand
ACGGTCTTGCGAATCGCCTTCCCCTTCTGTTTCCGCTCAGCGGGTGTCTGCTTCGACATGTAACGTCCTCCCTAAGTCCCGAAGCCCTCCTCCCACAGTAGTTCCGGCTACGGCTCGACGATGTCCTCGCCGTGGGCCGTCAATGCCCAGATCACCGCAATCGAGATGGCGATGAAGATGATGCCCCAAATCGGGTACCACGGCAGCCAGGAAAACCCAACCAGGCCCTGGATCACGGCGACGATCACGCCGACGGTTCGAGCCCACACGGCGGCCTGGAACAGGTAGAAACCGGCGAGCAACACCACGATCCCAAGGATCAGGTGGATCCAACCCCATGCCGTTGCATCGAACTGGAAGATGTACTCCCGCCCAACGACGTAGAACTCGCTGTTGAAGAGTGCCACCAGCCCGGCGATGATCCACCAGATCCCGGCCATGATCATCATGACACCGGCGAAGGTGGTCCATCCGATGGCCCAGCCACTCGGTCGTGAAGTCATTGTTTGTCGTCTCCTTCTCTCTTGCGATCGTCCAATTTCAGATTCATTCTCGCGCAAACGACCCTTCGGCTACCACTCGAACAGGTGCCGGGCGTCTACTGATCGGCCCCGTCCTCGGTTGAGTCGGCAGGAGGCGGAGGAGGCGGCGGCGGGGCTGTCGTTGTTGGCGTTGCCGGCGTCTCTGTCACGGTTTGGGTGGAACTGCCGCGGCTGATCAACCAGGCGATGAGGCCTATGAGCACCAGGCCGATGATCACAATCAGCCAGACACTCGAGTTCGAGCTCTCATCGGTTGATGCGTCGCTAGCCGTGGTGCCGCCAGATCCGCTGTCTTCCGACGCCGCTTGGGTGGTCTCCGGAGCGCTCGTCGTTGCCGGTGCCTCCGTGGTCGCCGGGGCCTCCGTGGTGTCGCTGCCGCCGCCGTCGCCACCACCGCTGCTACTGCCGTCGGCCGTCGTAACAGTCAGACTGACGTTTGAGGCTTCCCCGTCGCATGCCGTGACCAATCCCGCTACCGCGATCAGTATCCCCGCCGCGATGACCATCCGTGTCCACCGATTCATGTTGTCATCTCCTCTTGTCGATCGATCGTTCATCCGCGCACTTCCCGTCCGGCCCACCCTGTTCCGACACTTGGCTGGCGGCCGCATGCTGATGTATAGCCCACCCGATTCCCGAACCGGGGACTCACCCCGGGTGATTTTCGCCGGTCGCGGATCGTCCCGATCCCAGCCGGCGCTGCGTCAACCGCTCTGGCGTATCAGTTTCGGCGTGGCGGCAGGGTCAGAAACCGAACCTGGGCCACGCAAGAACCGGAAATGGTGAAGCGGGCGCCGCTCGCAACGACGCCCGCTGTTGCTTTTCGCGTGGTTCCGTCTATTGCATCTCAGCCGGAGCATCTCCCGGCGTGGCCTCAATCGTCGGCTCGGCGGAGTCTTCCTGTGTGCGATCCCGCAGCCAGATCCGTCGCTTGGTTCGTTCCGGCTTCTTCTCGGCCGCCTCCTGCTCCTTCGAGGCCTTGATCCGTTCGCCGCGCTCGATCTCAAGTTGGCGCAGCGTGTCGTAGACGGCCGTCATCTGCTCATCCGTGGCCGGATCGAGCCGGTAGGCGGCGTGGACGAAGGTCGGGGTGTCGGCCCGATAGTCGTGACCAAAGCTCTTGAAGTGGCCGGGCACGACCCGCATGGCGTTCATGGCGTCGATCAGGATCTGCACAAACGTGATCACCGGAGTCCACGTCATGCCCTCGGGAACGTTCCTACCCCGGTCGGAACCGGCCAGCCACGACGGTTCCTTGACCGCCCAACGCACCGACATCTGCGCGATCGGATCGTTGTCGTGGTCGACCACGACGGCGCGCAGCTTCTCCTGCTCCTCCTCCGACATTTCCTGGTACTGATCGAAGTTGTCGAACGCGGCGATCGTGCCCTCCGGAACGAGATCGCTCGAGCCTCGAGCCATGCCGCTCTTCGACCACTTGGCCAGCCCGGGGAGCCCGAACCACAGCGCACGGTCGATGCCGTAGTGATCGAACCCTTCCATCCCTTGGTGCATCATGACGTCGGATGACGACCAGGCGCCGAGGCTCTCACCAAAGACCAGCACCGTCGGGCGCTCGCCCTCCGGCACCGCCCGCAACCGCTCCCGGACGCCCCACAGCAAGCCGCGGAATTGGGACCGACCGACATGGACCTTCTGGACTTCGAGGAATGAAGGGCCGCGACCGTATTGGATGCAAGCCGTCGCGATGTCACCCCGCGTCAGGATCTCGGCGGCTTCAATCATCGTCTGATCGACCCAACCGGTGCCGGTGGGAGAGATGAGCAGCAGGTATTTGCGGTCGAAGGCGCCGAGGCGTTCGAGTTCGTCGAGCATCATCTCGGAGCGACCCGACGGGTAGAGCGGCTCGCTGTTGACCCCCACGTAGGCACGGATCGGATGAGCGGCCGCCTTCTCACCCAAGGTCGACTCGATCAGATCGGGCGTCACCACGTCGGTCACAAACCGCCGACCCTGGAGACCAAGCTCGTCAAACGGCGAGATGCTGCTAGGTCCACCGGACACGAACTCGTTGTTGGGCGGCTTCGAGTACGCAGGCTCGATTGTCTCGTTGCTCCGGGCCATGAGCCCGACACCGGTGTAGTAGAGGGTCACGGCTCCGGCCGCCCAGATCGCAGAGTTGAGGGTCTTGCCGACCTGTGCCTGGAGCGCGCCCGGGCCAAAGAAGGCTGCCATGGACCGACGAGATGCGAGGAATCCCCGCCCGATCCCGCGGCCGCCCGATGAGACGGCCATGCCGAGCGCAACTGAGCCGGCGACAGTGGCCGGCTTGTCTTCATCAGTCCACCGCTCGATCACCGCTTGCCTCTCCGACAGGAGCTTGCGGCTATACACCATGGCGGCACCAAAGGTGGCAGCACTGGCAACGATCGGCCGCATCACCGACTTGGCGGGATACCGGCTCTTCGCTTCGTTGGCGGCTTCGTACACGATCCCACCGAT
>CAYXMJ010000253.1:0-3205 GCA_964465915.1 uncultured Acidimicrobiaceae bacterium | reverse complement strand
GTACTGGCCGACAACCTCGCCGCTGACGCCGTCGACTCGCACCAGGCCACGTTCGCTCGGCGGCTCGTCGGCTGAGAAGACGAGCACGTTCCAGACGGGGCTGGCACGCCAGCCGACGAAGCCAACGGCCGCTGAGGCGTGGCCGACCGGGAACGCAGTTTCGCGGTTGGCCGTTTCGAGCGCCTGGCTTTCGCGCACTGCGAGATGGCGGCCGGCTACGAGGTGGTAGCCCGCGATGACCAGGAACGCGACGACGATGACCCACATCCCGCGGGGAAGACCCGCAGCGATCCCCAAAGCGGTGATGACGGCGGCTCCCACGTAGACGAGACCGGCCCGGCGCCGGCGCGCGGTGTCCGGAACCGCATAGGGGCCGAACACATTTGCGTCGAGATCGTCGGGCATCTGGGCCGCCTCGGCGATCTCCGCGGGCACCTCGATCCGGGGCAGTTCGGGCCGTTCCGGCCGATGATCCGTCACGCGGGAGCCGGGTCTTCGCTCTGCAGGGCCTGATCCTGCAACGCCTCGTGCAGGATGGTCGGATCGACGACCACATCGCCCCGCCTGCGGTGCCAACGGTCCCATAGCACGAGCATGCTCGGCAGTACCAAGACCGCCGCCAGCAGCGCGAGCAGGATGGTGTAGGCAATGACGAACCCGAACTGGCGGAAGGGAATCGTCGTCGAGGTGACGAGTATCCCGAACCCGGCGATGGTTGTCAGCGCCGAGCCGGCAAGTGCCCCTCCGGTGAAGGTGAGCGTGTGTTCGATCGCGTCGTTCTCGTCCGGCCATTCCAACCGTTCTTCGAGATAGCGGTGGGTCACGTGGATCATGTACGGGATCCCGATGCCGATTCCTAGGGCGGAGATCGTTGCCGTAACCGGCCCAAACGGAATCTCGAAGGCTGCCATCAAACCGAACACCATCACCACCACCATCGCAACTGGGAGGGTCGTGATCACGCCAAGCATGGGCCGGCGCGACTCAAACCAGAAGTTGATCACGAGCAACAGCAGTGCGGCAGTGAGGGTCAGCAGAAGCGACGACACCTGTGAGTCCCGCAGCGTTGTGACCACGAGGTTGTTGATGATGAAGTTGGACGTTGTGATCGACTCGAGACCCGCCTCGGCGGTGGGAGCGAATGCGGCGTTGAGACCATCGGCGAGGTCGGCAGCACCATCCTCCCCAGCGGTGGTGTCGATGTTGTACAACGCAGCGTCATACGCACCGCTGGTGGCGGCAAGCACAGCAGCCATCTCGACCGGATGACGGGTGACGGCTTCGTCGTACAGGGGCGTCAGATCTGTTCCATCGGGGAAACGCCGTTCTGCGTTGACGCCGAGCTCTACGGCGAGGTTGAAGAGCACGTCGTCAACCGTTTCTGCGCCTGGATTGAAGAACTGGAACATCGTTCCCATGAAGGTCTGACCGAGCGGGAACCGTCCCCCGGCATCCGTCTCGATGACCTGCACCGTCGGAACGTCAGCGGCGGCCAGATAGGAATCGAGCATCGTGTTCCAGGCTGCCCCCGTCGCGACGTCACCCTTCACGAGGACCGAGGTCGTCTCCGGGAAGTCGAATCGCTCGTCAACCGTGACTGCGGTGTCCCGCAGCGGAGAGGTGGTAGGAACGAAGTCGAGGAATGAGAACTTGGTCGACAGATTCGTCATGCTGAAGGCGGCGACGCCCGTCAGCAGCAGTGCCACGATCAATGTGCCGACGGCGAAATGCCGGGGCAGCCATGCGGTCCGGCCGATCAGCTTTGGGAGGGCCCGACTCTCGCCGCTTTCGAGGCTCTCGCTGTCGAGGCGATCGTGGCGTTCGGCGCGCCGATCGAGGACCTCCCTGACCGCGGGTACGAAGGTGAGCATCAGCAGGAAGGACGCGACGATGCCGACGGCAGCAAGCTCGCCGAATTCGGCAAGCGCCGGAATGTCGTTGGTCACGTTGGTCAAGAATCCGACGGCCGTTGTGAGCGTTGCCAGCACGAGGGCGATCCCCACCGTGCGAATCGCCGTCCTGGTCGCGATGTCTACGGTCCGACCCGCGTGGATCTCCTGGCGATAGCGAGTGTTCATGTGGATGGCGTAGTCGACGCCAAGGCCGATCAGGAGGATGGGCAGGATCTGCACCAACTGCGACTGATCCTCGAACCTGAGGTAGCCGTAGCCGTTCATCCACTGGATCGCGAAGCCGATCGTGACAAACGTGAGGAGGGTGTCCGAGGTAGTGCGCCGCAGTTTCCGGCTACCGGCACTCCACAGAACGAACGCAAGAACGTAGAACAGGACGGCAGTCAGCAATACCGGGCCGAGTTCGGCCTCGCCCCACGCCTCGGGGAAGATGTCCGGGAAGAGCAACGCCAGTCCGGGGGCAACGGCAACGCCGGCGCCGATGACCATGAGCACCACACCGGCCGCGAACAACACCCGGTCCCTCACCGTTGAAGGACGAACCAGGAAAATGATGGCCAGGACAAGCAGAATGATCAGCGCCGCCGCCGCGAGGAGACGGAGCACTTCCTCCTGGAAGTCGTCGCCCGACGCGAAGATCAACTCCACGCTGAAGGGTTCGAAGGTGATCGAGGAAGGAGTTTCGGTCGCCTCCACAACCGTGGCAATCGAGAGCGCCCGGGCGGCGCTCTCATCAAAGTCTTCACTGGCCGAATAGGCAACGGCCGTCAAGCCCAACTCAGCGCTTGCCGTGGTTGCATCAGCGTCATCGGAGAGGAGAGCCGTAAGAAACGTTCGGAACTCCGGCGGTACCTGCTCGAGCCCAGCGCGGTACAGCGCCTTTACTTCTTCATCACTCGTGGGGATCGGCGCACCGGCCTGGATTGCAAACTGGACTGGCGCCAGATGGGAGAGAATCGCGGGTGACTGCGCTGTATCTACCAGCAGGGCGGCGGCCTCGCTCCCGCGCAACGATTCCTCCAACGCGTTTGCAGCAATCAGCGCATCCAGGGTGATCACATCGCCGGTGTCGCTACTCGTCAGCACTTGCATTCGCGAAACCGCACCGAAGGTGGCAGTGATCTCAGCCGAAGCCGTCAGTTCTGGTGCCTCAGGAGCAAAGGATTCGTTCTGGTCTTCCGCCGGTTGGAACTGACCACCGAAGCTGCCGAGAACCAGGGTGATGACGATCGCAATGGCGATGACTACCCACGGCATCTTGCCTACGGCGGCAGCCAGGGTGTTGACGATGG
>CAYXMJ010000252.1:0-3275 GCA_964465915.1 uncultured Acidimicrobiaceae bacterium | reverse complement strand
CTTGGGTCTAGTCGTTGTGCTCTTGCGGCCAGTACAGGGGGCTCAGTTCCTCGACCTTCGTCACGGCCCGGTGTGATGTCAACAGTTCGGACATCATCCCGACGTTGGCGTCCTTGCAGCTCAGCACGAGGACACCCTCGTTTTCGTCCGTCCGCTTGAAGTCCAGTTGCTCCGCCTCGGGGTCAATGCGCCGGGTGAACTTGAGAAGGGACTCGAGCTTGGTGACGTCGCCGACGTGGACCTCCAGGCGACTCGGCACCTTCTTCTTCCTACGAAAGACCCAGGCGTCAATGGCCCGCAGGCCGTAGAGCGTACCGAGAGCGACCGCGGTGCCGATGACGGCCACCCAGTAGCTACCAGAGCCGGCGGCCATACCGAGCGCAGCAACAACCCACAGCCCGGCTGCGGTGGTGAGGCCGGTCACATAGGTGCCCTCCCGGAAGATGGCGCCTGCGCCGAGGAAGCCGACGCCGGTAACGATCTGGGCGGCGACCCGCGATGAATCCGATCCCGGAAAGCCGACGATCGAGATGATCGTGAAGACGGCGGCCCCTACCCCAACCAGCGTGTGGGTGCGCAACCCGGCGGCTTTGCGGGCTGATTCCCGCTCGTAGCCGATGAGGCCGCTGCAGACGGCGGCGAGAAGGAGTCGCCCGAGGATCACAAACTGTCCCATACGGTGCCTCACATAGGCGTGTCGTAGGTGACACGGTATCGCACCGGCGAGCATCTCGCACGGAGCCAGCAGCTACCTTGGGCGCGACGCACGACGAAGTGAGGCTCAATGAAACTTGGGTACGCCGGGATGGGGATCATGGGTCGGGGGATGGCGGCCAACCTCGTGCAGGCCGGCTACGACGTAACCGTTTGGAACCGCACGGCGCCACGCACCGACGAGCTCGCCGCCGCCGGTGCGGCAGTCGCGGCATCGCCGGCCGAGCTTGCGGCCAAGTGCGACATGGTCATGGTCTGCGTTTCCGACACCCCCGATGTCGAAGAGGTCGCACTCGGCGACGACGGTCTGATCCACGGGCTCGGCCCCGGCAAGCTCGTCGTCGACCACTCCACCATCGGCGCCTCGGCGACGCTGCGCCTCGCCGCTGCCGTCCAGGAGGTTGGCGCCGACTGGATCGATGCACCGGTGAGCGGCGGCAGCGAAGGCGCCGTCAACGGGACCCTGGCGATCATGGTGGGTGGAAGCGCCGACAATGTCGATCGAGCTCGCCCCTTCCTCGAGGCATACGGCACCAGCATCACTCACGTCGGTGGTGTCGGCGACGGGCAGCTGGTGAAGGTCGTCAATCAGGTGTTGGTCGTCGTCAACGCGCTGGCCGTCTCCGAGGCATTGCTGCTGGCCGATGCTGCGGGTCTTGACCTCCCGACCACAATCGCCGCAGTCGAGGACGGCGCGGCCGGATCGTGGATGTTCTCCAATCGCGGGCCGCAGGTGGCAGTGCGTGACTGGAGGCCGGGCTTCACTATCGACCTCCAGCAGAAGGACCTGAGAATTGTCCTCGAGGCGGCCGACGAACTGGCGGTCCCCATCCCTGGAACGAGCCTTGTCTTTCAGATGTACCGGGCTTTGCAGAAACGCGGCCTGGGCGATGAGGGCAACCACGCGTTGATCAAGGCACTCGAGGAGATGGCCGGGGTCGAGGTCGGGGAGAAGAGCCGAGCGAATGAATGAACTGACTCCCTATCCACTGCTGCTCGAACCGATCCTCAAGGAGAAGGTGTGGGGCGGCCGCAGGCTGACCGATTTCGGCAAGGCGCTTCCGGCCGATGTCCTCATTGGCGAGTCGTGGGAGGTCGCCGACCTGGCTTCTACGGCGCCTGGTGGCGGTGGCGGCGAACCAGCTCGATCTCGGATCGCCACCGGAGAGCTGACCGGCCGGACCCTGCACGATGCAATGGATGTGTGGGGTGGGCACATGATGGGCACAGTGATGCCGACCGCCGCCGGAGATTTCCCGCTGTTGGTGAAGTGGCTCGACGCCGCGCAACATCTGTCGGTTCAAGTGCATCCGACGGCCGAATACGTGGTTGCACATCCAGAGGCGAATCTCAAGACGGAGTCGTGGGTGGTACTCGACGCCGACCCGGGGGCGCATCTCTACCTCGGTCTGGAACCCGGTGTCACGGCGGACGATGTCGCCCGCGGCGCCCGTGACGCCACCCTTCCCGACATGCTGCGCACCTTCCCGGCGATCCCCGGCGAAGTTCATCACTTGCCCAGTGGCACGATTCATGCCCTCGGCGCTGGCGTATTGGTGGCCGAGGTGCAGACTCCGAGTGATACGACATTCCGGCTGTATGACTGGGCCGTCGAGTACGGCAGGGACGGCCGAGAGCTTCACCTGGAACCCGCCCTCGAGTGCCTCGACTTCGGGGAGCCGCCGGCTCCGGTCAAGGCCCCGGCCGACGCCGCGGACTTCCCGCTGGTGTCCACCGAGCACTACTGGATCCGTCAGCTCCGCCCCGGTCTTGCTGCCTTCCGGGGGAGCGGTCCGGGAACGTGGCAGGTGGTGATGGTGACCACCGGTCCGGTCCGGCTCAGCGCATCCGATGGATCTTTCGCCACTGTTGAACTGACGAAGGGCGATACCGTTGTCGTGCCCGCCGACTGCGCCGCGGTCCTTGTGATCGACGGCGCCGAGCGATCTGAGGCCCTCCTCGTCGGCAGGTAGCGAGGCTTTTGGCGGACGATGGCGACACATGTGTCGCTCAGATCCGCCAAATACCTCTCGCGCTAGTGGGTTGGTTGGTGGGTGGCGACCGCCTCGGTGGCGGCCTTGGCGAACTTCACGAGTTCGGCGATCAGGCCAATCCCAATCCCCACGCAGACAAAGATCAGGATGCCCCGGGTGACGGGTTCCCAGTTGAAGCTGTAGGCGGAGAAGTCGAACGGAAACACCCGATAGAGGCGGATGGTCACCACCAGGCTGATCACCAGCAGCCCGACCTGGAACATCGACTTGAACCACGCTGCGTCGTAGATGATGTACACCAGGTTGACCACAATCGTGGCGACGATCGACACGTTGATGATCGGCAGGACCTTCTCGAAATCGTCGGTGAGCCACAAAGGCCACCCCCAGTCGAGCAGGTTGTTCACGATCCACAACATGACGATATTGACGGCGATTGCCACGCCGTAGCCGAACCGTCGGGTCGCCCGAGAACTGATCTGATCTGCCATGGAAACCTCCGGATCGTCACCAAGGTACGACCGCGGGTGAGTCCGCGACCAGGGCCGGAAGTCGGCTCCCTCCTAG
>CAYXMJ010000251.1:0-3295 GCA_964465915.1 uncultured Acidimicrobiaceae bacterium | reverse complement strand
GTCCTGAAGCAATTCTCCGAAGCTCAGAAGATGATGAAGGCCCTGGCAGCAGGAAAGAGCCCGATCCCGGGACTCGCCATGCCGGGCATGCGACAAGGCAAGAAGAGGTGAAGTAGATGCCGGTCAAGATCCGCCTGACGCGGATGGGCAAGAAGAAGCAGCCGACGTACCGCGTCGTAGTGGTGGACTCGCGCAAGCCGCGCGATGGGGCCTACATCGAGCAGATCGGCCGCTACGATCCCCGTCAAGAGCCTTCGCTCATCGACATCGACAACGAACGAGCACTCGACTGGCTCCAAAAGGGTGCCCAACCCACCGAGCGTGCTCAGAAGCTGCTGGAAATCTCGGGTGCCTGGACCGCCTTCCGTGTGTCCAAGGGCGAGATTCACACGATCGCCGCCGAGACCACCGCTGATGAGGTTGAAGCCGAACCGGCAGCGGCGGCACCGGTTGCGCCCGACCACGAGCCGGAGATCCATGTCGTCGGCAGCGGCGACGCTGAAGATCATGCAGATGTTGAGGAATCTCCCGAGGACGATCTTGAAGAGGTCGAAGAGGCCGCCGCCAATGAGGTGACCGAAGCAGGTTCGGAAATGGTCTCTGAAGAAGACGCGGAGGTTTGAGCGTGGACAAAGGTGACATCGTCGGCCGGGTCGTTCGCTATATCGCCGAGCAGATCGTCGACGACGCGTCGTCGGTTCAAGTCGAAGTCGTTGACGACGGTGAGGACGCGGTGGTCGCCGAGGTTCGCACCGCCAAGTCCGACATGGGCCGGGTCATCGGCCGGCGGGGCCGGGTGGCCCGCGCCATTCGGTCCGTAGCCAAGGCTGCGGGAGACGAAGAAGGCCTGCGGGTAACGGTCGACTTCCTCGACTGACGCCCTCCAAGCGTGGTCGCCCGGAAATCGGCGGCGGCTACGGCTAGCGTCTCTGCCGTGAATACTCGGGGGGACCGACGCATTTCGGTTGGCTACGTGCGCCGTGCCCACGGCATCCGTGGCTCGGTTGTCGTTCGCCCCTTGACGGATCATCCCGACCGCTACCGCCCGGGAGCGGTTTTCCTGACCGATGAAGACGAGCCCCGTCTGCTGGTAGTCGGCGACGCCGCCGACCACCCCGACGGCGTACTGGTCCGATTCGAAGGTGTGGCCGACCGTTCCGCGGCCGAACGGCTCCAGGGTGTGACCCTTACGATCGGCCTCGATGAGCGTCGCCAGCTCGGCGAAGACGAGTTCTGGCCCGAAGATCTCGAAGGCCTCACTGCTATCGATCCCAATGGCGGTCATCTCGGCATGGTCACCGGTGTCGTCCTCGGCGCCGCCCAGGACCGCATCGTGATCACCCGCAAGAACGGCGAGGTGGTCGAGGTGCCGTTCGTAGAGGCCATCGTCGGCGAGATCCACCCCTCCCTCGCCCACATCGTCATCGACGCCCCCGAGGGGTTGTTCTAGACCAGGTGTCCGGTGCCCGTTGCCCGTTGAGTTGCGCTGGCATCGGCCTTCTGACGTCCTCCCCCGACTCGGCGGGGGAGGTGGCTCCGGCGCAGGCCGGACGTCTCCGTAGGAGACGCACGGTGGGGGCAACCCCATCGCAGTGGTCCCTATGGGTAACGCACAACGGAAACCCCCAGAATCCCCTGTCGCGCCTGCGTTTCTGTCACACCTGGGGGGTACGGTGGGGTCATGTTCAACCAAGCCATTGACGGCCCCATCGACTACCTCGAGCAAGAACTTGTTGCCCGGGAACGGGTGATCGCCCGCCTCCGCTCGCAGCAGGCTTCCCTGTTGCGGGCCCTGGATGCAGCGCAGGTGGCGACGATGGATGGCGCCCGCTCGATGCAGGAGTGGACGGCGTCCCGTCTCGATGTGTCTGACACCACCGCCCGGGACCTGATGTTTGCTGCCAAGTCGGTGAGCGAACAGCCAGATATCACCCGACGTTTGGATGGGGGTGAGGTGTCGTTTGACCGTGCTGTGGCGACAACCCGCTTGGCGGTGGCTGGGGCTGATGCTGAGACGCTTCGGGCGTCGTTTGGGTTTGACCTCAATGGTGTTGGTCGGGTGATCGCCCGTCATCGTCGTCTCACCCGCCACCGTGAGGAACAGACGTTCCGGGAGCGGTTCTTTGCCATCCAGCCGACGTTGGATGAGGAATCGGGTCGCTTGTGGGGTCGTCTGCCCGGTTTCGAGTTGCGCATCGTTGAGCAGGCGTTGGTGGAGCGCGCTGACGAGTTCAACCAGCTTCCCGGCCCTCGGGTTGCGAAGGCGCAGCGGATGGCGGATGCGTTGGTAGCAGTGTCCCAAGACTCCCTCGAAGGGGTCCACTCTGATGGGACCCCTGGGGGGCGGTCGGATCCGTTGGCGACGGTGTTCGTTGACGCTGGCCTTGCTGCCGCCACCGGGGGTGAAGCGGGCGCTGAGATCGAGTACGGACCCAAGGTCGGTCCCGCCACCCTGGAACGCATCCTCTGTGGCGGAGCCGTCCAGCTGATTGGCCTGACCGATGGGCGGCCCGTGGTCGTCTCCGATGGTGCGCGGGCGATACCGCCTGCGGTGCGCCGTTTGGTGGTGTGGCGCGATGGGGGATGCACCGCTGATGGCTGCCGGTCCCGGTATCGGCTCCAACCCCACCACCTCCAACAACGCCACGACGGCGGTGGCCACGACCCGGACAACCTGACCACGCTGTGTTGGTTCCACCACCACGTCGTGATCCACGGGATGGGACACCGCATCGACCCGCAGTCCCCGCCAGGTCGGCGCCGATTCACCCCCCACGCCCGGGGACCCGACCCACCCCCATGAGTAACGCACCCGCCACCCCACCACAACCCGAAGCATCAGCCATGTCGGCGCGTCCGACTGCCCGGCTTATCCACCTGACGGCGACAGCTGCGATGTTCTAACGTCGCACCATGTCCATGCCACGCATCCCATGGGACCAGCCGCTGACACCGTTGTCGTTCTTGGAGCGGTCGGCGCTGGTCTTTGCGGATCGGACCGCCGTCATCGACGGAGCGCGGCGCTACACGTACCGGGAGTTCGCCGATCGGTGCGCCCGTCTCGCCGGCGGCCTGATCGAGATGGGGGTACGCCCTGGTGACCGGGTGGCCGTCTTGGCTCCCAACACACGGGTCACGCTCGAGGCGCACTATGCCGTGCCGATGGCCGGAGGAGTGCTGGTGGCCATGAACCACCGCCTCGCACCAAGCGAATTGGCCTACATCATCGACCACTCCGGGGCCAACGTGCTCATCTACGACCACGAATGGGCGGATGTCGTCACCGAGATCGAGG
>CAYXMJ010000250.1:0-3295 GCA_964465915.1 uncultured Acidimicrobiaceae bacterium | reverse complement strand
TGACATAACCGGACGGCCACGGCGTGACTTCCAACGAGCGTGCCCCCACCAGAGGTGGGTGGCTCTTCCCTGTCGTGTCCCCCGACGCCACTCCGGACAACCACCCGGCCACGCGCTGGCTACTTCAACGCGCCCACAACGCACTCAGCAGGAAACCCCTTGACAAACATACGAGCTTCAATTCCGGACGGATCGGTAAGCCACGCTCCGTGGCGTACCACACGTCCCCGTCACGCCGGATCGTGCCGGACTTGGGCGACGTCGCTGCGTCCAGCGCCTGTCAACAAGCAGCGATGACGATGCCGCACTCCGTCGCCCCACCGGGCGTGTCAACCGCAACACATACCTTGGTCATACCGCTCACCGTTCGCAGTTGATACGCACTCGGTGACGCCTACTCGGTGACGGCTACCCTCGAGGCTATGAAGCGAATCGCTGTGCTGACGTCGGGTGGCGACGCACCGGGCATGAACGCGGCCATCTGGGCCGTCATCAAGCTCGCCGCGACACGAGGAATCGAGGTCGTAGGTGTTGAGCGAGGCTATGACGGGTTGATCGATGGTGACTTTCGCCCACTCACCAGAGCAACGGCCCCAGGAGACCTGGCTCCGATCGAGGGCATCGATTGGCTGGCGGGAACAGGCGGGACCTTCCTGGGTTCGAGCCGCTGCGCCCGTTTCGAGACCGTGGCGGGTCGGGCGGAGGCGAGCGGGCAGCTGACCGAAGCCGGCATCGACGGACTCATCGTGGTCGGCGGCAATGGATCGCTGACCGGCGCACATCTCTTGGCCGAAGAAGGTGCAACCTCCGTGGTCGGGATCCCGGCATCGATCGACAACGACGTGGGTGGCACCACGATCGCGATCGGCGTGGACACCGCGCTCAACACGATCCTGCACGCGATCGACAACATCGCCGATACCGCCCGTTCGCATCATCGAGCCTTCATCCTGGAAGTCATGGGTCGGCGCTCGGGGTATCTGGCGATGACATCCGCCGTGGCCGCCTCAGCCGATGGTGCGCTCCTCCCCGAGGAGTCCAAGACCCAGGACGAAATCCTCGATGGTCTCGAACAGCTGGTGAGACGGAGCTTCTCCTCCGAACGCAGCAAGCAGCGCGTCATCATCATCAAGGCGGAAGGCGTAGATGTCCCGTGCACACGCCTGGCGCGCCTTCTCGGCGAGCGGATTGCCGACCTGCCGAATGTCGACGTCCGCGCAGCCGTCCTCGGCCACATCGTGCGGGGCGGGCGGCCAACGTACCGGGATCGCATGATTGCGGGCCGGTTGTCGCTCGGCGCGGTGACCGCCCTGCTGCAAGGGCGCAGCGACGTGATGGCCGGCTGGAACGTCGGGATGGGCACAGAGACCAAGGACAGCAACATCACGCTGGTGCCCCTCGCCGAGATGCTGACCGAGACCGCGGCCATGCTCGACGGTTCGAGCGAGCTGATCCAGCGCCGGATCAAGCTGATGCAGGAAGTCCAGGGTGTGCTGGCCCTCTGAGCGTGCGAGCGCCAGTTCTGAGTGACGAACCGGGGAAACCTACGTGATCACCTCACACGACTCGTAGACCTCACCCCTCGTGCATTCGTCACGCCGTTGCCGCCGTCGAGGGTGTCGGGTGCCAGGTCCGCCGTGGAGGAAATCGTCGCCTTCGTCGCCGTAGAGGTGGTCGTCACCGGCGCTGCCCCAGAGATGGTCGGCCCCGCAGCGTGTTGAGAGCGAAATCCGTCTCTGTGCCCTCAACGCACCATGAAGCGCACATCACGTCGGTCCCGGCTCCGCCGATGAGCGTATCGGCCTCGGTGCTCCCTGCGATGTTGTCGTCGCCGCGACGCCCCCTGATCAGGTCGCGGCGGATTGCCCGTCGAGACGGTTGTCTTGCCCATTGCCGATGATCACGTCATCCCTGAGACTCCCAACCACGTTGGTGATCGGGACGAGGGTGTCGCTGCCGAACCCGGTGGCAGTTCGGGCCAGCAGATTGACCCTAACCCCATCGGGCGCATCGCTGAAGTTCACGGTGTTGATGCCGTCGATCACCTCCAACGTGATCACCAGAACCGGGACCGGCCGAGCCGCGACGATGCCGGCCCGGTCCCGCCGTCTCGAGAACCGACTCGCGTCGTGGGCGGGTCACTCTGCCATGGTGTACCTTCGGGTAGTCGTTGGAAGGTGAGTCATGCGTATTCAATCGGGGCAACTCGTTGCCCTTGGCTACGGCAAGTACGTGCGTTCGGATGCCGTGACCGCCGTCGAACCGATCACTGAGGGGCGCGGCCCTGGGCGGCGTTCGTTGGTGTGGGTTCGCGGTATCCCCGAGGCGATGGTGGCGTCGCGCGCCGAGGGATCAATCGTGGATGACCTCGTCACGCCGGCAGATGAGGCTGCGCGGATGAAGGCGCAGCGGTCCGTTCTGCGCAACGTTGTGCGAGCCGTGGAAGCAGCGTCTCCTGGTGTCCGCCGTGTCCTCGATGAGGAGAGCGATGGGGAGCTTGCTGGTCTGATCGACGAGGCAAACCGGGTACTCGGCTGAATTGATCCGGCTCTCGGGCCCCCGAACCGCAACTGAGAAGCGGGTTGTCCGCTTGACCGGACAATGTCACTTTCGCTGAACGCGGGCGACGGCGTACAGAACACCCAGCGTCAAGCTGAGCCATCCTCGTTCTACGCGAACCGGATTCTCGGGTCGCGGCCTAGGTCGGCGAGCCACGTGACAGCCCACACCAACGCATCCAGGCGGTTGGGTGACCAGTTGGAGTCGTCGGGGTCCCAATGCGTCATCTCGTACTCGAGCCTCTGACAAGCGATCATCGACGGGAACAGCGGCGTCGCCTTCGGAACGTAGTGCCAGTTTCAGCCGCGTTCGCAGGCGGTCGGGCCGGTGCGGGTTGTCTGGGGTCGGTGCGAGTCGGCGACGAATCAGGCGTTGCCGCGGTCGATCTCTCGCTGGATCTCTTCTTCCGAGATGGGCTTCTTGAAGTAGGCATCCCAGCCGTTGATCAGCAATCCGACACCCCATCCGAGGATGACGAAGATCGGCCAGAAAAAGCCTCCATCGCCGAGCGCCCAGATCCCGATCAGGAAGAGATTCACCACGACGTACACGACGACGTGGCGCCTGAAGTCCCGCTTTGCCTTCACCCGCTCGACAGCGGCCTCACGGCGGTCCTGGTTGTTGTCCATATCGTGACTCCTCACCTGGGCCGGTGGTCCATCTCAGATCGTCTCGTATTCGGCGCTCCGCCTGAAGAGCAGAAAGTCCCGCCAGCAGGGACGCACCTCGCCAGCGA
>CAYXMJ010000249.1:0-3299 GCA_964465915.1 uncultured Acidimicrobiaceae bacterium | reverse complement strand
GCTGTACCCCGCTGAGGAAATCGCGGCGTTCTTCGCGATCGGAACCGGCGGCTAGGTTGCCGGATCTAGCCCCGACGGCGGGCGGCTGATCTGTCGCCGCCCTGAGTCGCGATCCTTGGCTACGTCGAGAAGTCCACGCTGCACGGCCAAAACATGACACCGGCCGGCCTCAACGGATGCGGGCAGCTCGGCCCGATCACACAGAGATGTTTGGGTGACAACTGGGAACCGGAGATGTGGCAGTGGCACCCGGGGAACTTGCCGACGGGCCCCAGCCGCGCGAGCCGGGTGGGCTCAGTTGCGTCGCTGGTAGCGGAGGATCGACGTCCACTCGTCGCTCGGCTTGGGGGACAAGAAAGCCGCATGGGCACGGACCCGATCGGCACCGAGGGCTATCTCGTAAGGCCTCGATTGGTGGCCACGCAGATCCTCTGGGTCGGACCAGCTATGGCCGGCATCAGGGCTGACCATCGCCTTCGGCGCCTCGTCCGGGAGCCAAGCCGTCAGAAGATGCACGAACTTGCCGTCGGCGGCCAAGGCGGTCACCGGCGAGTCACCAATCGGCATCAGCGTTGTTGCCTTGGCCCACGTTTCGCCGCCGTCGGCACTGGTCCGGTACTGCAGGAGTCCGCCCTCACCCGCAGGGCCACTGAAGGTGCCGTAGGCGACGTGGACGTGATTCTGAGAGGATGAAATGTCGAACCCGTTGTGTTCACTGGTACGATCCGAGACCCGCTGCCGCACCGTCCAGGTGCGTCCATGATCGTCGCTACGCCGGTAGAACAGCGCGTCGACGTGCAGGTCGAGGTGCTCCCGGTACACGACGTGGACCCGGCCGGCACTCGCGTCGATTACGACTGGCCTGTGGACCCTCTCGGCGAACCGGCTGATACGGACAGGCGCCGTCCAGGTAGCCCCCCTGTCGTGGCTGACGGCATGAGCAGCGAAGGACCCCCCGGCATTGTTGACGCGGTTGAACACCACGTGCACATGGCGGCCGTCGATTGTCACGCCAACCGGGTGCCAGCTATGGGCCGAGCCAATCTTCGATTTTGGCCCCCACGCTCTGCCGGCGTCGTGGCTCGCTCGGTGGAATACGAAGGCCTGATCCCGAGTCACGTTGAAGCCGAGCCACGTCACATGGACTTCATCGCCCTTCACGTCCACCGCCGGGTACATCGACCCCAGTCGGTAGTCGGTGGTCCGCGTCGAAGCTAGACGGACCGGATCGGACCAGGTCTCACCGCGGTCGTGGCTTGCCATATGGAGAAGCTTGAGCTTTCCCGCGGCGTACCGGGACCAAACGAGGTGCACGGTCGATCCGTCGACTGCGATGGCAACGCCCGGCCTCGGGACCGCCAGGTCCACGAAGCCGGGGTCGAACCACGACTGTACCTTCTGTGGGCGTTCCCAGCCGACCGCCACTCCCATAACGGGAGCCTGCCCCGGGGCCAGGGTCATCCCCACCATCGCGGCAACCACGAGAATGCGCTTCACGTCCCACCCCATTCTGCGTCCACTCCATGGTGCGCCCGCCGCGATGCGCCGGATAGGGCCAATGGCCTCTCGGCCGTCAGCCACGGAGGAATACGAAGGACACCTCACCTACGCACTCAACAGCGGCGACCACCACATCACCGCCGGCACCAACCCCGACCGACTCCAGAACGAAGCCGCCTGCGCCGCCCTCTGCGGCGCAGGCGCCGTCGACGCCTCCTCCGGCCAACGACCCCCTCTGTATCTGTGAAAGCATTCCGCAGCCGAGGGAGGACACGAACGTGGTTGGCCGAAATCAGTAGGCGCGGCCGAAGATGATGCGTCTTCCGTAGGCGGATGGCCCGTCGCAGCGGATGCAGGTTCCGACCGCTTCCCGACCATCGATGGGAATGCAACGGGGGGTGGCGGCGGTCTCGGATTTGATGTCGTCCTCGCACTCGGGGCGGCCACAGTGGAACGCGACGGCAAACCCAACCTCGCCCTGTCCGACGAACCCGTCCCACTCATCGACCAGCGCGGTACGGCCATCGCGGAAGGCTTCGGCGCGGGCCACGAGGGCATCGTGGTAGGCGTCGAGCATCTCCGGCGCCTGCGCTACGAAGTCGGCGAACGGGATCTGCTGTTTTGCGGCCCGTCCCTTCTCGTCGGTCTCACCGACCCGATGGGCAACGACAACGTGCCCGGCCTCGAGGTCGCGTGGCCCCAACTCGACCCGCAGCGGTACACCCTTGAGTTCCCAGTCGTTGAACTTGAACCCCGGCGACATGTCCCGATTGTCGACATGGACCCGCAGCCCGGCGGCCCGCAGTTCGGCGGCGATCTCTGTCGCCTTGTCGGCGGCGGCCTCGCCGCCTTCGCCGCGACCGATGGGGACGATCACGATCTGGATCGGCGCCAGGCGCGGGGGCAGCACCAGGCCGCGGTCGTCGCCATGGGCGAGGATCACGCCCCCGATCATCCGAGTCGACATCCCCCACGAGGTCGTATGGACCAACTGGAGCTGGTTCTCCTTGTCCTGGAACGTGATATCGAACGCCTTGGCGAAATTGGTACCGAGGTAGTGCGACGTCCCCGACTGCAGCGCCTTCCCATCGCGCATCATTCCCTCGATGGTGTAGGTGCGAACCGCACCGGCGAACCGCTCCCCCGGCGTCTTCTCGCCCTCGATCATCGGGATCGCCGCCACGTTGCGAGCGAACTCGGCGTAGACGTCGAGCATTTGGAGGGTCTCAGCCATGGCCTCGGCTTCATCGGCATGGGCGGTGTGGCCCTCCTGCCAAAGGAACTCGGTGGTGCGCAGGAAGATCCGGGGCCGCAACTCCCACCGCACCACGTTGTTCCAAGCATTGATCAGCACCGGCAGGTCCCGATACGACGAGATCCACCGTGCGTACATCTCTCCGATCACCGTCTCGGAGGTCGGACGCACCACGAGTGGCTCCTCGAGCTCCTTGCCCCCGGCATGGGTGACGACAGCCAACTCAGGGGAGAAACCCTCGACGTGGTCGGCCTCGCGCTTGAGGTAGCTCTCGGGGATGAACAGCGGGAAGTAGGCATTGACGTGGCCGGTGTCCTTGAACCGCCGATCGAGTTGGCTCTGGAGCAGCTCCCAGATCGTGTACCCATAGGGCCGGATCACCATCGTGCCCTTGGCCGGCCCGCGGTCGGCCAGCTCGGCCTTGATCACCAACTCGTTGTACCAGGCGGAAACGTCTTCGCTGAGGGGGGTAACGCCCAGCTCGCTCTTCTTGTTGCTCACGGGGCCGAAGGCTAGTGCCGCAACCGCTCTCACGATCCCGACC
>CAYXMJ010000248.1:0-3347 GCA_964465915.1 uncultured Acidimicrobiaceae bacterium | reverse complement strand
AAGGCGTACGACCACAGCGTGGTCGATGAGTCGGCGCGCAAGATCGCCGAAACCGTGATCCGCACCCAAGCAAAGATCAAGGGTCCGGTGCCGTTGCCGACACGGATCCATCGCTACTGCGTCATTCGGGGACCGCACGTCGACAAGACGAGCCGGGAACACTTCGAGATGCGCATTCACAAGCGCCTCATCGACATCCTCGAACCGACCCCGAAGACCGTTGACTCGCTCATGCGCCTCGACCTGCCGGCAGGTGTGGAAGTGGAGATCAAGACGTGAATGCCATCGTTGGTGAGAAGCTGGGCATGACTCAGATCTTTGATGATGAGTCGCGGGCGATCCCCGTGACCATCATCAAGGCTGGGCCGGTCCGCGTCGTCCAGGTCAAGCGCCAGGAGACCGACGGCTACTCAGCCATTCAGGTTGCCTACAAGGTGCTCCCCGACAAGCAGGTGAAGCGGCCGCAGAGTGGCCACTTTGCCAAGGCCAACGTGCCGCCGTCGAAGCACCTCGTCGAAGTCCGGGTCGATGATCCCGATGCCTACGAACTGGGCCAGGAGATCAAGGTCGGCGAGCTCTTCGCGGAGGGCGGCAAGGCTGATGTGACCGGAATCTCGAAGGGCAAGGGATTTGCCGGCGTGATGAAGCGGCACAACTTCAAAGGCCAGGGGGCCTCCCACGGCGCCCACAAGGTTCACCGTGCCCCCGGCGCCATCGGTGCGTGTGCGACACCTGCTCGGGTGTTCAAGGGCAAGCGGCTTCCGGGTCGCATGGGTGGCGACAAGACAACCGTCATGAATCTCGACGTCGTCAGAGTCGACGAGGAGCGTGACCTGGTGATGGTGCGCGGCGCCGTCCCCGGACCGCGGGGTGCCGTTGTGGTGATGAGAGAGGCGGTGAAAGCCCGTGGCTGAAAAGCTGACTGCAGAGCTCTACTCCGCCGACGGCAAGGTGCAGGGGACGATCGACCTCAATCCCGAGATATTCGGGATCGAGCCGAACGTTCCGGTGATGCACCAGGTCGTGACGGCCCAGCTGGCCGCGGCCCGTGCCGGATCGCACTCGACCAAGACTCGTTCCGAGGTACGCGGCGGTGGCCGCAAGCCGTGGCGCCAGAAGGGCCTCGGCCGGGCCCGTCACGGATCGATCCGCTCGCCGCAATGGGCCGGTGGTGGCGTCGCCCACGGTCCCAAGCCTCGCGACTACTCCCAGCGGACCCCCAAGAAGATGAAGCGCCTCGCCCTGCGTTCGGCCCTTTCGGCCCGCGCCGCCGACGGCCAGATCAAGGTCGTCGAGACGTTCGACGTTTGGGAGGCCCCCAAGACCAAGAGCGCGATCGCGCTACTCGAGGCCATGGGCGTCACCGGCAAGGTGCTACTCATCGCCGAGGACACCGAGCGAGTGGCGATCAAGTCGTTCCGCAACCTCGGCCATGTGATCGCCGGCAACCTAGGTCAGGCCAACACCTACGATGTGCTGTGGGCCGACACCATCATCATGAGTCGGGGAACGCTGGATCTCGGCCAAAGCGTGCCCCGCGGCACCACCGAGCACGCTGCCGGAGTAGCCGGCGACGACGCGGAATCGGCAGATGCTGCCGAGGAACTGGCTGCTGAGATGGCGGTTGCCGAAGAAGAGGCCGCCGCAGTGGCTACTGCCGAGGCTGAGGCCGCCGCGGCGGATGCGCTCGAGGCGGCGACCACTGACGACGACGGGGAGGATGCCTGATGGACAAGAACCCCCGCGACATCATCTTGAAGCCGGTCGTATCGGAGAAGTCCTACGACCTGATTCAGGACGAGAACACGTACACGTTCCTCGTCGACAAGCGCACCAACAAGACGGAGATCAAGCAAGCCGTGCAACGGATCTTCGACGTGCGGGTGTTGTCGGTGAACACGATGAACCGTAAAGGCAAAGTGAAGCGGACCGGTTGGGTGAAGGGCAAGCGCTCCGACACCAAGAGGGCCTTGGTGAAGCTCGCCATCGGCGACTCGATAGACATTTTCGAGGTTTGACATGGGTGTGAAGAAACTCAAGCCAACATCACCGGGTCGCCGGTTCCAGACCGTCTCCGACTTCGATACCGTTACGTCGAAGAAGCCGGAGAAGTCGCTGCTCGACAAGAAGAAGCGCTCGTCGGGTCGCAACACCTACGGTCGGATCACCTCGCGCCACCGTGGTGGTGGTCACAAGCGGCGCTACCGCATCATCGACTTCCGGCGTACCAAAGATGGAGTACCCGCCAAGGTTGCCGCCATCGAGTACGACCCGAACCGCAACGCCCGCATCGCCCTGCTGCATTACGCAGACGGCGAGAAGCGCTACATCTTGGCGCCGGTGCGTCTTGCCGTCGGCGATCTCCTCGAGTCGGGCTCCCGGTCGGATATTCGCCTTGGTAACGCCCTTCCGCTGCGCAACATCCCGACCGGCACCGTGGTCCACGCTGTCGAGATGCGTCCCGGTGGCGGAGCCAAGCTGGCTCGGTCGGCGGGAACGTCGGTGCAACTCATGTCCAAAGAGAACAACATGGCCTTGTTGCGTCTGCCCTCGGGCGAGATGCGCCAAGTCCCGCTCGATTGTCGTGCCACGGTGGGCCAGGTGGGTAACACCGAGGCCGAATTGGTCAAGATCGGCAAGGCGGGTCGCAACCGGTGGAAGGGCAAGCGCCCCCAGACCCGCGGCGTGGCGATGAACCCCGTCGACCACCCACTCGGTGGTGGCGAGGGTCGCAGCTCAGGCGGTCGGCATCCGACCAGCCCGTGGGGCAAGCCGGAAGGCCGTACCCGCAAGAAGAACAAGGCGAGCGACAAGTACATCGTCCGTCGCCGCACGAAGAAAGGCAGGAGGTAGCCCATGGCGCGCAGCCTAAAGAAGGGGCCGTTCGTCGATGAGCATCTGATTGCCAAGGTCGAGGCGGCGAACGCCAACAACGAGAAGAAGGTGATTCGCACTTGGAGCCGGCGCTCCACGATCACCCCGGAGATGGTCGGTCACACGGTCGCGGTGCACGACGGACGCAAGCATGTCCCGGTGTACATCAGCGAAGCGATGGTTGGCCACAAACTCGGCGAGTTTGCGCCGACCCGGACGTTTCGTGGCCATGCCGGCGAGAGGGCGGTGAGACGCGCATGAAGGCCCACGCCAAAGCCAAATACGTACGGCAGTCGCCCTACAAGGTACGGAGGGTGCTCGATCTAGTGCGCGGCATGCCGGTCGAAGACGCCCGCGACGTGCTGACGTTCACGAATCGTCGGGCAGCCGACACGATCCGCAAGGTGATCGACTCTGCCGTCGCCAACGCCGAGCACAACTATGCGCTCGACGCCGACGAGCTGTTCGTCGAT
>CAYXMJ010000247.1:0-3382 GCA_964465915.1 uncultured Acidimicrobiaceae bacterium | reverse complement strand
GAGGCCTGGTTCCACCAAGGGGACTCCGGATCCCTGGAGCGCTATCTCGAAGCCTTCGACCACACCGTTGCCGTCATGCAGACCCCCGAGGCGGTCGAGCGGGTCGCCTACGAGGCGGGCGTGGACCTCGCCGCGGACGGGGTCGTCTACGCCGAGATCCGTTTCGGGCCGTGCTTGCTGACACAGAACGGCATGGCCTACGAGGACTCCATCGAGGCCGCTCTTGCTGGTCTGGCGCGCGCCGAACGCGACACCGGGATCACCGCGCCGCTGATCGTCACCGCCATGCGCCAAATGATCGACTCGGAGAAGGTGGCCCAGGCTGCCGTCCGTTTCGTCGGTGAAGGCGTCGTCGGCTTCGACCTCGCCGGACCAGAGGCGGGATACCCCGCCGACGACCATCTTCCGGCCACCCGGGCGGCACGCCACGCCGGATTGGGGCTGAGCATTCACGCCGGCGAAGGCGACGGACCGAACAGCATCTGGCGTGCCCTCGACCGCTGCTGTGCGCAGCGCATCGGCCATGGGGTGCGCATCATCGACGACACGGTGCGGGTCGATGGCGAGATCGTCTCCCTGGGTTTGGTCGCCACCCAGGTTCGCGACCAGCGGATCCCCCTCGAGGTCAGCATCAGCTCGAACTTGCATACCGGAATCGCCGAAACGGCATCGGCCCACCCGGTCGGCCCGCTGTATCGAGCAGGCTTCAGGATCACGCTCAACACGGACAACCGCCTGATGAGCGGTATTGCCCTGAGCGACGAATACGCGTTGGCCCACGATGTACTCGGCTTCACCGTTGCCGAACTTGGGTTGCTCACCGAGGCTGCCATCGAAGCGGGTTTTGGCGACTACCCCGCGCGCCGCCGGCTGGTGCGCGAAGTGGTGCGCCCCGCCTATGCAGCCGCGGCAGACTCTTAAGAGTCGTCCCTGCTGAGCTGGTCGTTGATCCAGGCGAGCACGAACCCGAGGACCTCTTCCTGCTCCGGCTCGTTGTGGATCTCATGGCGCAACCCGGGAAACAGCTTGCGCTCCACTGAGGGCACTGCCGCCAGCGGGGCCGATGCCGCGGGGGGCACCAACTCGTCGTTCGCCCCATGGATGACCAGCGTCGGCTTCCGGATCCGGTCTACGGCCTCCCGAGTGCGATCCATCGTGTCGAGGAACGCGCTGCCGAACCGAGTAGTCGCCTTTTCGTAGACAAGGGGGTCGGCGAAATATGCTGCGGCGACCTCCGGATCACGCGAGATGTGCTCGCCCTTGATCGAGTTCCTCATCGCCAGGCCCGGCGTAACCTTGGACAGCACCGTGGCGGCCAGGCGCAGCACGGCCGGTACTGAAGCGGAGAGCGCCGGAGCGGAGAGCACATACAGATCGGACTGGGGACGGTCGCTCTCGGCGTAGGCAGTCGCGATCAAACCGCCCATCGAATGGCCGTAGATGACCACGGGAGCGTCCAATCCAGCGATCTGTTCCTCGATATCGTCGAGGAACAGATCGAAAGACTCAATATCGACCGGCCCGTCCGAGGTATGCCCGTGACCGCGCTGGTCGTAACTGCGCACGTCAAATCCGGCGGCGGCAAAGTACGCCCCGACATGCTCCCATCGGCCGCTGTGCTCGCCGAGGCCATGGACGATCAACATCCGGGCGCGAGGCGCAGCGCATTCCCAGTGCCGGGTGAACAACTCGGTACCGTCCACCGCTGTGAACGCCCCGGTAACGCTGGTCATGGGTCCTCCGTTCATTCCAACTCTTCGTGGGCTGCCAAGGCCGCCCCGACGATACCGGCGTTGTTGCGCAGCTTCGCCGGCACCAGTTTTGCTCTGGTGCTGAGATGCTCCTTGAAGTCCTTGAACCGCTTGCTGATGCCCCCACCAACGATGATCAGGTCTGGAGTGAAGAGCAACTCGACATAGTGGAGGTATTCGTTGACTCGCCCGGCCCACCAGTCGAGCTTCATCTCCTCCCGCTCAACGAGTCGCGCCGCGGCGTAGTGTTCGGCGTCCATTCCTCGGAACTGCAGATGACCGAGTTCTGTGTTGGGGACGAGTTGACCCCGGTAGAAGAGTGCACTCCCGATCCCAGTACCAAAGGTCAGCAGCAATACCACCCCTTTCTCTTTCCTACCGGCGCCAAATCGCATCTCGGCAAGCCCGGCGGCATCGGCATCGTTCAAGAGGTGGACCGGCATCCCGAGACGGTCGGCGAGCAGCGCTTCCCCATCGGTATCGATCCACGATGGGTCAATGTTGGCGGCGGAGTAGACGATCCCGTGCTGAACCACACTGGGCAAAGCACAGCCGACCGCGCCTTCCCACTTGAACTTGCGCACCACCTTGGCGGCAACATCCATGACGGCGTCCGGTGTGGCCGGCTGCGGCGTCTTGATTCGGTAGCGATCGGATGCGAGATCGCCGGCGTCGACATCCACCGGAGCGCCCTTGATCCCGGATCCTCCGATGTCGATACCGAATACCTTCATGACTCCAACCTCTCTCCGCTCCGAACGATCTCGTCCGCCGCACCCATCCAGTCGCGCAAATCCTGTTCCGATGCTGCCGCATCGACACGGATACGTACGCCTCCCGGTAGATCGGGGAACCGCGGTCCTGTCGGTGCGGCTGAGACGCCCACCGAACCCGCAAGCGCAGAGGTTACCCGGTGAGGGTCGATGGGAAACATCGCCACAAACACCGGCGACCGCGGCTTGCCATGGGCCAAGCGGAACCCAGGCACTTGGCCGCCCATCAAGGCCAGGCGACGCGCCTGAGTGGTGGCCACCAAGTGACGCTGCCTGCGGCCGGCGACAGCTTCTTCGCTGCGCAGCGAGCTACAAACGACAATCCTCTTGGATGCGCTGTCTCGGACGAAGTGGTGGCGGGCCGAGGTGTCGAAACAGGCCGCCGCAGTCTCATCAACCAGAATCACCACCCCGGCCGTCGGAAGCGCCTCCGGCCTGCCGAACCAATTGGGCTGCTCGCTGACCACCACAGCATCGGAAACGTCGCCCCACACGGCGGCCCCGCGCACCGTCGGCCGCACGAGGACGTCATCTCGACCAGATGACCCGAGGCTTGCTGTCAACTCGGGGCTGATGGCGCGCGACACAACGATGGGGCCAGAGGCGTCCTGCAGGAGCGACAGCAGCTCATCGCCGTTCCGGATCATTTCTCGAGAAAGGGCGGCTCCACGCTCGTGAGCGGTTCCCAGTTCCCGCGCATCTTGACCTCGATCTGGGCTGCAGCGTCGGGTGGCGGCGCCAGGTAACCCATCCCAATACCACAGCCGAGCACGGGGCTGAAGTTGCCGCTGGCGACCTCGCCTAGTGACGCCCCGGCCCGAAGCGGGTAGCCGTGGCGCGGGATCAGCCGACCGGCGC
>CAYXMJ010000246.1:0-3554 GCA_964465915.1 uncultured Acidimicrobiaceae bacterium | reverse complement strand
CACCGCCTCCGCAGAGCCGCAAGGATCGCTTCATCCGCACCTTGGCGTATCGGTTGGTATGGCTGCTCTATCGTGACGTTGAGGTGTACTTCGCTCCAGGTCAAGTCACCGAGGGTGCCGAGGTGACCGTGTCGAATCACTTCGGCGGGTTCGCCGATCCATTGCTGCTGATGTCGGTCTTGCCGCGTCGCCCCCGGATCATCGCCAGGGACAGGATCTTCAGGATCCCTGTTGTCGGCTGGATCATGAGGTGGCTCGGGGGTATTCCGGTACATCGTGCCGTCGACAAGGGACGCTCCGGCAACGACCAGATGTTCAGTTCGTGCTACAAGGCGCTGCAATCCGGCGACGAAATCATGATCTTCCCCGAGGGCGTGACTCGAGACGATCCGTCAATTGCCCCGGTCAAGACCGGTGCGGCCCGTATCGCCATGGGTGCGCGCAGCGACGGCGTGGCGGACATCAAGATCACCGCTGCCGGAATCCACTACGAGGACAAGGCGGCGCTGCGTAGTCGGGTTTCCATCCACGTCGGTGAACCGCTCGATCTCGACACAGAACTGAGCCAGATCGTGGAGCCAGGAGCGTCCGACGACACCTCGAACCAAGCCGCGGTGCGGACGCTGACGGCCGAGATCGAGCAACAACTTCGCAGGGTTGCTCCCAACTTCGAAGACTGGACAGAAGCCCGGGCGTTGACGTTTGGGTCCGAAGTGTTGCTGAGAACCGTTCAGGATGATCCGGGGGCACCGGTCCCCATCTCGGAGCGGGACCGGGTGGCGGCCCTCCTCGGCCGGCGCCCGAAGGCGGCACGGGCCGAGGTGGTGGCCGCGGTGGGCGCGTATGAGTCTGATCTCGAGGCGGTTGGGCTGAGCGACGCCGACCTCTACCAGAACTTCTCCGCCGGTCGGTTCTTGTGGCACGTGGTGTGGAATCTGCTCATCGCGCTGTTGCTGCTTCCGTTCGCCATCGTCGGGATTGCCGTCAACTTGATACCGATGGTGTTGGTGTGGTTGCTCGGGAGGCTTCGGGTCGCACCCGCGGTCAAGGCCACGATCCTCCCGATGGGGGCGATCGTGCTCTTCGGGATTACGTGGGGAGTGACCGCCTGGGGCGCCAATGAACTGTTCGGACTCGAAGGGGTAGGCGGTCTGCTGCTGCTGATGCCGATCTACCTGTTTGCGGTGATTGTCTTGTCAGAGAGGCTGGCGCTCATCTGGAAGTCGGTGCGGACCTGGATCCGCCAGGGGCGGGTAGGCAACCCCCAGGAGCGGATGATGGCCGACCGCCAGCAGGTCGTGGACACCGTGACTGATGCGCTGTGAGGCCGCACCCGTCGGCCGAGCTGTGGAAGCGTCCACGAAGCCGATAGGCGACGCGTGAGCGACGTCCTCCTTCCCGACGATCTCTGGCGTCCTGCTCGCTGGGGCTACACCTATCCCTCCCCTGCGGCGAGCAGGCTCTGGGCGATGCTCGCGGCGCTTGCGCTCGTCATCGGCTACAACCCGGTCGGCAACGAGGCTCTGACCGCCTGGGCCTACGTACCCGTCAACGTGGTCGTCGGTGCTGCGCTGTTGGCGCTGGCCCGATGGTCGGGTCTTTCGTGGGACCTGATGGGGCTGCGAACCGACCGGCTCGCCAAGGGTGCCAGGGTCGGCCTGGTCGCGGCGGGCGTCATCGCAGCCGTTGTCGCCATCGGGATTCTGTTCGCTCCCGTGCGCGAGTACTTCGCCGACGATCGCTTCATCGGTGAGGGGTGGGGAGAGATGCTCTACCAAACCCTGGTGCGCATTCCGATCGGCACCGCGGCCTTCGAAGAAGTGCTGTTCCGGGGCGTGCTCCTTGGGTTCTTCATGCAGCGGATGGCCGTGTGGAAAGCGGCGACACTCTCGTCGGTGCTGTTTGGGCTGTGGCACATCCTGCCGACGTTCGACAGCATCGAGACCAACCCCGGCGGTGATCTCCTCGAAGGCGGCTTAGCGGTGACTGCGGCTGTGGTCGGCAGCGTGCTCGTCACCGGATTTGCCGGGTACGCCTTCACCTGGCTCCGGCTGCGGGCCAACAGCCTGCTCGCCCCGGTCCTGGCCCACTTCGCCATCAACAGTGTTGCGTATGTGGCGGGGTGGCTGGTGGTCCGCTACGGGTGGGCCTGAGGCGGAGGCAAGGGCTATTTGATCAGGACGTAGACAGTCTCGCCGGGGACGCCGTTGGCGCCGTCGCGCAGGTCCTCGGGCAGAGCCAGTTTGGGGATCATGATGGCGGTCAGCGCCTCGATCTGTGCGCCGCCGGTCTTGCCTGATCCGCCCAGGGTCTCTGCCGGGTCGTAGACGATTCCACAACTGCTGGACTTGCACTTCCAGAAGGTGGTCTGCAGATAGACCGGGCGGAAGTCGCGGATGGTGCGGTCGGTGTTGCCGTTGCCGAGGGTGTTCTCCCAGAAGATCGGCACCCACGCCCACCGGGCCGCATCCTGGAGTTCTTCCGTGAAGATCGGTCCATCGCCGGCACTCCAGGAGTTGATGCAGGAGACCATGGCGTCGTGGGTGGAAACGCCGCCGCACAGGTTCTGGCCGTTGGTGTTGAGGTAGTCCCATAGCGGGGTGTTGTCGAGTCCGGAGCCGCCAACGGTTCGAAGGTTCTCGCCTCGCGCCAACCGTCCGGAGACACCGTCGCCGGGGTACCCGGTGACGAGCCCGGTCTGGAGTACTCCCGTCTTGTTGCCGGTCTCGGTCGTCAACGTGTACGGCTCGAGATGGTGGTCGCCGCTCGTACACACCGCACGATCTACCAGCGGGGTCTCTCCGGCACTGGCGGCCTTCGACAGTTTGTGGTCGGCGCCTTGGGCCATGTTGCGCGCCATGCGACCAATCGTGTTGCCGGCGCAACTCGTCGAGGTTCCCAGCGAGTCGCTGCCGAACTGGGTGATGTCAAGGAATCCGAAGTTGCCGGTGTCGGGACCGTCGCACGGTGCGACACTCTTCGGGTTGGCGCCGCTCTTCAGGCAGACCTCGATGTCACCGCTCACTGACCACGGCAACCCAAAGGGCAGAACGCCTCCGGCCTTGGTCGACGGGACCAGTTCGACTTCGGCTTCGCCCGAAGTTGTGATCGTGCTGTGCCCGAGCACCTGGGCGAAGGCGGTCTGTATCTCAACGTCGGGCAAACGGACCCGCATCTTGGTGAGGTCTGCGTTGAACGACACGCAATCCGAGCTGTTCGTCTTGGTGTATTCGCCGGGCTTCTCGGCGTCTGCGCAGCCTGCCCAAGCAGCCTCCCACTCGTCGAGCGTCATGTCGGGTTCGATTGTGTTGAAGGTGATCCGGATGACCTCGGTCTCGGCGTCATCCATTGCCTGGCCTTCAGGCTTGTCCGCAACGAACTGGGCGCCGGCAAGGGCTCCGGTGTCGGCGGCGGCTTGGTTCTCGCGTAGCTGGGACCAGGCCATGGCGCCGTCGACGGCGATGGCGGCGAAGCCGAAGAGCATGATGAGTGAGAGGGCGACGATGACGAGCACGGCCCCCTCCTCGTCGCCGTGGAGACGGTCCCTCAGGGGC
>CAYXMJ010000245.1:0-3597 GCA_964465915.1 uncultured Acidimicrobiaceae bacterium | reverse complement strand
GCTCGACGAAGAGCTTGACAGCTACCGCACCATCGTCCGCACCGAACCCGAAGCCGCCTCAGCCGTAGGCAAGTGGATCGCTGCAGCCAACCAGGAACGCCGTCGCCTGGAAACCATGCTCGGCCAGCAACCCACCACGCGGCTCACCCCAGAAGACATCAAGGCGCTCATCGCCAGCCTCCAGGACATCACCGCCACCCTGGCCGCCGCCGACCCGGCAGACAAGGCCAAGGCCTACGCCGAGATGGGGATCGACATCACCTACCACCAGGACGGCCGGGTCATCGTCGAATCCCGGCCGCATGTGGTTGAGCCTGGGGTCGGAGAAGCGTTGTGCTCGCGAACTCCACCCACCTCCAGCGAGTTTGGCGCAGGCAAACTCAATCGGCCGGCCCCCGGCCGGTCCGCAGTTCGGAGAAGCGTCCCGCTGGCGGACCACACCGACAGCGCCAGCACTGGTCACATCATTCTCCGCCAGGTGAGGTCCGGCGAGGGTCAAAGGTTTCGAACCACAACAAGCATCGGTTGCCGCCCTTGGCGCGAAGGCGTTCGATGTCGTCCGGGTTCTTCCCCCAAGAAGATCATCGTCTGCGACCCGTTGAGCCATTCCGCGTGATAGGACGGTTGCCGTCGTCAGCGCCGTCATCGTGCTCGTCTCGGCCTGGGAGTGCCCGCACCTTCCTAGGCGGAGCCGGCCACAGCGATAGTCGCCATCGCCTGGTCGCCCGATACCTGGACCAGGAAGCTGGCACTGAGATCGCCACTCTCGTCCACGGCCGTCAGCATGATCGCGCTCTCGCCCTCACCGGAGGTCGCCGTCTGGCTCACCTCCAAGCCGATTTCCTCGAACTCGTTCAAGTAGAAGGCGGTCACCGTCTCAGCCTCGGCCGCCGGCATCTCGACAATGACGGACATCGACCTGCCGTCTGGCGTGTCGACGCTCGAGCCGCTGATCACCTCGCAGCCGGGCGCGATTGGCAGTGGGAACCCATCGGGGACGTCCGCTCCCGCGGTGATGAGGCCTTCTCCGCCGGGGACGGCAATGGAGACGACGGCTCCCCCCTCGTCGTCGGCCGAGATGTCGATGTCGCCGGCTGGGGTGTCGATTGCGACGTCGGCAGACCCGGGCTCCGCATCCACCACGACGCCCACTGAATCACCGCACGCAAACAGCACCAGCGACATCGCCGCGATTACACCGATGATCCTGAGGTTCCACGAGTTGGCCACGTGATCTCCCCTCAACTACGACGGTCGAACCGGGCGTCGACGCCCGACGGCCCTCAACCTCAGGGTGCGCCCGATAGGCCTCAGGAAGTAGGGCCGGGTGTCACATCGGCCGAGCTGCCGCTCCGTGATCGGCCCATTGACGCCGCAGATCGAGGGGCGAAAGCCTCCCAGGGTCCTCAAGGCTCGACGATTCGGTCTTCTCTGTGGCCACCGAGTCCGGGGGTGCATCTGGCCATGAATTCGGTCATCATGTCCGGTGACCTGCCTCGCTGTCGACGCTTCTCAGGACGCGTGGTCGAGGTCGGCCGTGATGGCGACTTGGCGCCGCGGGCACCTCATCGGGCACCTCGAAGCTTCCGACAGGCATGCGATCCCCACCCACAACGAAACCCCAAGCCGTCTCACCTGGGTGTCTCGGCCAGCGGCTACTACCGATCATCACCGGTCATTGCTGGTTGTCATGCGGCCGCGGGCATGGCTCACCGGCGATCGACTACTCCCCCAGCAGGAACTCAGTGGCTTCCTCGACGCCCATTGCACGACCTTGCTCGTAGGACTGCAGATATCCCTCCTCCCCCAAGGTCTCTGCTGCAGCATCGATCCCCGGTCGAAGCTGTCGATCGTAGAACGGCGGCTTCTGCGTGACGAAGTGCCGATCGCCGGCTCCGAAGAGCACTGCCGCACGCTCGCCGACCCCCTCGACGCGACGATCAACCCTGCCAGAGTGAACGCCATCCCGGAGGAGACGGTGGCTCCCATCTCCAACGCCGATTGGGCCGAGATTCGGATCAGCCCGACTGCACGCTCCCGTTCCCCGGCTAGCTAGAGGTGATACCCGGTCGACGTATAGAGATCAACAACTGAGCCGTCACCGCGTTCGTTGGCCGCCCACCATTCATCGAGAAGGGCGAGCACCTCGGCCGGGACCTCCGGTCGCGCCGCAGCTTGCGCCTCGCCCAGCTCGATCTCCGTGTCGGGCAACTGCCGTTCGAGGGCCTGGTACTCGTCAGATGCGGTCACGTCTCCGGCGCATGCACCGACCGCCAGAGCGAGAGCCAGTGCCAGAAGGATGTTCGACTTCTTCATGGCAACCTCCTTTCACTCGCAGCGTGCAACGCCCACCTCAAGGCGATCTAGACAGGAGGGAGCCTCGATTGAGGCTCCCTCCCAAAGCGGACCGCCGTCAGCTCCTCGGCGCGCGATCGGATGCCTCGTAGACGATCGAGCCGATCCCGGTGATCTCCATGTACCCGGAGTCGGAATCGAACCACCCGGTCTCCTCGATCGTGCCGGACGCCCCGTCGAAGCGTCCGGTGCCACCAATGGTGATCATGGTCTCGGCGAAGTCCTCTCATTGGTCATGGCTCCGTCGTAGGTCCCGAACACCTTGTCACCGTTCGCCGCTGTGATGACGAGTTCGGCGTCGCCGAAGGTCCCTGCGAAGAGCTGGAAGCAATGCTCCGTCGTCCATGACACTCGACCCAGATGGCTGATCACTCCGCTCCCGGCGCTCGTGCTGACCCACTGAGAAGGCTGGCTGCATCGACCATCGAAGGTGTCACCTCCGGGGAAGGTCGGAGACGACTCCATGCCTGTCAGATACCCGGCGAGGTCCTCATTGATCGGGCGCTCCACCGACTGCCCGGCAGCAGCCGGCACAGCCGCAGCCAACAGTGCGGTAACCACGACGCAACGAACAACGTACGAATGTGCCTGTCGAACATTGGCACCTCCTTTCCTTGGCAGGATGCGGAGGCCACCTCAAACGAATCTAAAGACTGAGGGCCGTCGGAAAGGGTTGGTGACATCCTGCCGACAGGGTCCTGCACCCCCCTCTGTCAACGTGGTGTGAGACAGCACACTCGATCACCGAGCACTGCGACGAACCGAGGCCCTTAGGTCCTTCATCAGGATGTATGAGTGCCTCGGGTTCTCCGGCAGTGGCTGGAACCCGTAGCGCCTGTAGAACTGTGCTGCCGCGTCGTCCTTAGCGTGGACGACCACCGCCCGGCCGCCGATCTCGTCTGCGGCGGTGGCGCAGCGTGCCAGGGCGTCCCTCAGCAGATCACCGCCGAGTCCGCCGCCCTGTTCGGATCGATCGAGCCCGAGCCGCGCTAGGAGAATCACAGGTATCGGCCTCTGACTAGGCAGCCCGGCTCGCAGTCGCGGCGCGGCCTCGTCAGGGTCGACAGTGTGGGGTGCCAACGTGTAGAAGCCGACCACACGCCGGCCTCGCCGGAGCACGTATGTGGCTGACGTTCCTGCACGCTGATCCGGCAGGGCGAACTTCCTCAGCCACTCATCGAGCGCCAGCACGCCACAATCGAAGCCATCGAGGTCATCTGCGGCGTCCAACCTCCGAACGGG
>CAYXMJ010000244.1:0-3611 GCA_964465915.1 uncultured Acidimicrobiaceae bacterium | reverse complement strand
TCTCACCGACGCCAGGTTCATCTCGGGGATCGGCGGTGCATTTGCCGACGAGATCTTGCATCGCGCCGGCCTTTCCCCTCTGCAGATCAACACCAACCTCTCAGAGGCCGAAGTGGCCGATCTGCACCGGGCCGCCAATGAGGTCCTCGCCGAGTGGGTTGTGATCCGGCGCAGCGATACCGGTGACGGCTTTCCGAAGAAGGTCACGGCGTTCCACCCGCAGATGGCAGTGCACGGCAAATACGGCGAGCCGTGTCCGGTATGCGGAGTCACCGTGCAGCGCATCGTGTACGCCTCACGCGAAACCAACTACTGCCCCGGCTGCCAGACCGGAGGGAAGATCCTGGCCGACCGATCGCTCAGCAGGCTCCTCAAGGACGACTGGCCGAGCACCATCGAGGACCTCGAACACTAGGAGGCCGTCGAACGATCGGCGTGAGCGCTCGCCGAGTCATTGGTCGTCAGGCCGACCTGACCGCGGCTACCAGTCCGGATTGGCGCGGAACCACTCGACCGTTCGACGCAGCCCTGTTTCCAGCGGCGTCCACGGCTCCCACCCGAGGAACTCCTTGGCAGCCGCCGGGTCGAGACAGCTGCGTGGGATATCGCCCGCCTTGGCCGCGGCGAATTCCGGTTCGAGCGGACTCCCCACAAACTCCTTGATGTGGCCGTAGAGATCGATCACCGACGTTTCGCGGCCGGTCCCGATGTTCAAGTAACGCCCACCACCAACATCTGCTGCGCGAACACACGCATCCGTGACATCCTCGACATACACGTAGTCGCGCAATTGCGACCCGTCGCCGAAGATGACGCACCGCCGGCCCTGGAGCAATCGCTGCGAGAAGATGGCTACCACCCCGGCTTCGCCGTGCGGGTCCTGACGCGGTCCGTAGACGTTGGCATAGCCCAACGAGACGTAATCGAGACCAAAGGCGAGCTTGAAGTAGAAGAAGTAGTCGTCGACGACTTTCTTGGCGACGCCGTAGGGCGACTCTGGATGGCGCGGCTCGGTCTCCGGGGTTGGAAACACCGCGGCATCTCCAAAAGTGGCACCGCCGGATGATGAGAAGACAAAGCGGGAGGCGCCGCCGTCAACTGCAGCTTGGAGGGTATTCACCGTGCCGACGACGTTGATGGAGGCGTCGTCCATCGGGTCCGTAACCGATCTACGTACGTCGATCTGTGCCGCCATGTGGAACACCGTTTCGGGCCCAAACTTCACCACGGCGTCGCGTAGTTCAGGTGCCCGGATATCCATTTGATGAACGTGAACGCTGCCACGAGCCCGAGCCGCGGCGAGACGCTCGAGACGCCCGGTGCTGAGATCGTCAACCACGAGGACTTCGACACCGTCATCAACGAGCCGATCGACGAGATTGGCTCCGATGAACCCGGCGCCACCGGTGACGAGGGCCTTCGTAATCACTTGACCTCCAAGCTCGGAGTTGACGATCGCTGCGGTTGGCGCATGGCGCTCAGACCGCATCGTAGACTCGACTCGGAACCGGAGCATTCAGGCCCCGGGAGACACAACCGATGAATATCACCGCAAGACCCGTTCAGGAGAACCCTCATGAAGATCACCGTCATCGGCAGCGGATACGTTGGGACGGTTGTTGCAGCCTGCCTGGCCTTTCTCGGCCACGAAGTGGTCGGCGTTGAGGTCGACCCCGATCGGCTGGCCAAGCTCGACAAGGGTCAGGCCCCGTTCCACGAGCCGGGCCTAGACGAGCTCCTGGCCGCCCAGGTCGATGGCGGGCGCCTCACCTTCACCGGCGAAGTGAGACACGCGGCGGATGCCGACGTTGTGTTCTTGTCGGTCGGGACGCCGTCAGGACCAAGTGGCGATCCCGACCTGACTGCGCTCGACGCGGCAGTACGCGCTCTTGGTGCGACCCTCAGCGGCCCGACGGTCATCGTGACCAAGAGCACGGTGCCCATCGGCACCAACCAGTGGGTACATGCGCTGATCGAGGACGAGATGAGCACTCGGGGCGTGCAAGACATCTCGGTTTCGATGGTCGCCAATCCCGAGTTTCTCCGGGTGGGAACCGCCATCAAAGACTTCCTCCATCCAGACCGGATCGTGGTCGGCACCGACGACCCGGACGCCCAGGCCACGATGCGCGCCCTATATGAGCCGATCCGCGAGCAGGTGTTCACCCAGCCCAGCCCTGCGTCGCGTGAGGTCACCGTGGCCTATGTCGAGACAACACTCTCGACCGCCGAACTCATCAAATACGCGTCGAACAGTTTCCTAGCGATGAAGATCAGCTTCATCAACGAGATCGCCCAGATCTGTGATCGCGTCGGCGCAGACGTCACCCAGGTGGCCGAGGCAATGGGCATGGACCACCGCATCTCCCCAGAGTTCCTCAGGGCAGGTTTGGGCTGGGGCGGCTCCTGTTTCGGCAAAGACCTCACCGCCTTGGCCACCACCGCCCGCGAACATGGCTTCGAACCGCCCCTGCTGCAGGCGATCGGTGCCGTCAACGACTATCAACGCCTCGAGGTCGTCCGCAAACTCCAGGCACACCTCGGAACATTGCGCGGCAAGCGTGTTGCCCTGCTCGGGCTCGCCTTCAAGCCGGACACCGACGACACCAGGGACGCCCCGGCAACCCAGGTCGCCGCCAAGCTACGCCAACTCGGCGCCGTCGTTGTGGGACATGACCCAGTCGTCTCGTCACTGCCCGACGCCGGTCACCTGCGCATCCTCGCCGACCCCTACGAGGCCATTGAGCGAGCAGACGCCGCCGTGATCATCACCGAGTGGCCACAGTTTGGTTCGCTCGACCTCAATCGGGTGGCCGAACTCATGCACGGCAATCTGATCATCGACGGGCGCAACATCCTGGACCCCAGCGACGCCATCAACGCCGGCTTCGTCTACGAGGGTATCGGGCGAGGGGGCACGCTTGGCTCGCCACGGCGCCGGATGTCCGACGTCTGAACTACCCGCCTCCGGTAGGCCCTGGTAGCACTCAGTAGGCGCCGCGGCCGCTGAGAACAGCAGGCACCGTGAGGACGAGCAGCTTGATATCCGCCCACAGGCTCCACCGCTGGATGTACTCGAGGTCGAGATCGATCCAAGTGTCGAAGTCGAGGTCGGAACGCCCGCTCACCTGCCAAATGCAGGTCACACCGGGCTTCACGCTGAGACGCTGATAAGCCCGAGATCCGTACATGGCGACCTCTTCGGGAAGATGAGGCCGGGGTCCAACCAAGCTCATCCGGCCGGAAGCCACATGGAAGAGCTGAGGCAACTCGTCGAGCGAGGTGCGGCGCAGCCAGCGGCCCACCGGCGTCATCCGGGGATCCTCGCGAATCTTGAAGATTGGTCCCGACTGCTCGTTCAGAGCGGCGAGTCCCACCTTCTCTTCCTCTGCTGTCATTCGCATGGAACGGAATTTGCGGAACCGGAACACCTCGCCGTTCCTGCCTACTCGCCAATTGGTATAGAACACCGGGCCGGGCGATGTGATCTTCACGGCAAGCGCACACGCCAGCAGGACAGGTGCCAGAACCACAATGGACGCAATGGCGATCACGACGTCCAGGGCTCGCTTCACCACCAATTGCCAAGTTGGCGCTTCGGTCAAGGTCCA
>CAYXMJ010000243.1:0-3615 GCA_964465915.1 uncultured Acidimicrobiaceae bacterium | reverse complement strand
GTACGGCTTGTCGCCCGTGTACTTGCCCATCTGGGTCCCCTCCTCTGGGGTAGGAAGCTACTCGGGATAGACGGTAGCAACCCAGTGCATGGTGCAAGTCGCGGCAGGGCGCGCCAAATCGGGTGAGTACGCTGCGCGTCCGGTGTGACAGCGTAGAGTGAGCACGACCAAGTACCAGGAGGTAGAGCGAATGACTGTGGTCGGAAGACAGCAACGCCCGGGAGTCGTGACGTTCGTTGGGATCGTTCTCTACATCTCGGCGGCCATCTCCGCCGTGACCGCTTTGGTGGCGTTTCTCAACCGCAACGACGCCGACTTCGCAGGGAACGCCGGAGTCTCGTCGGACGCGCTCCTGGCAACGGCGGCCATCGAGGGAGCTCTTGCGCTGCTGCTGTTCTTGGTTGCCGGCGGTGTGATGTCGGGGATGAAGCTCTCCCGGATGCTCGTGGCGTTCGTGTACGGCGCTCGGATGGTTGTGGCGGTCTACTGGATGCTGACCCATCAGGGCGGCGGCTTCGGTAGCGGCGGCTTGCTGACGGTGGGGATCGGCATCTTCGTCCTGTGGGCGCTGTACGGCCATGCCGAATCCGCCCGCTACTTCAACAAACTGCCCGCACTGCGGGACTAGCTCGCGCCGGCGTTGATACCACCGCCGGAACCTCGGCCGCCAGCTCGAGCGTTCTATCGTTAGGACCAGGAGAGGAGCCGGTCTGATGATGGCTTTCCGAATGCGGTTTGGCGGACTGGTGGCAGCCGTTGCTGTCCTCGCATTGATAGCTTCCGCGTGTGGTGACGACACGGACTCGACCGACACGACCGTGGCGACGACCACGTCGCTTGCCGCTACCTCGACCACCCTTGCCGCCACCTCGACCACCGACGCGCCAGCGACCACCACAACAGCCTCGACCACGACGACTACCGCTGCCCCGACCACGACGACGTCTTCGACCACCCCCGTTGCGACGACAACCACATTGCCCGGCGAACCGATCGACGTCCCACCCCGGCGAGGTGACATCGTTGGCGTTGTCGGGGTGGCCCACGACGATGTGCTCAACGTTCGGGCCGCACCAGGGATCGACCAAGCCATTGTGGCCACCCTCGACCCGCTCGAGGACGACGTTTTGGTGCTCGGTAACGCCAGGTCGCTTCCGAACTCGATCTGGACCCAGGTTGAGATCGACGGGGTGACCGGATGGGCGAGCATCACGTTCCTCGCCTATCTGGGCGACACCGACGACATCACGGCGCGGCTGGTCAACGATCTCCAGGAGACGCCCCGGGCGGAGACGATGCTCGACCTGGGTCTAATCGTGGCTGAGGCGCTCGCCTCAGTGGAACCACCGTCGCGTATCGTCATGTCGGCGGCGCCGACGGTGGGAGACCTCGGTGAGGTCACCTACGACGTGATCGGTCTCGGCGACGACTCGCTCTACGGGGTCCGTCTCCACGTGTTTGGCACGCCGGACGAGGGTGGTGAGGGCTTCGTGCTGAAGGCCGTCGAGCGAACCCAACTCTGTGGTCGCGGCATCAGCGACGACCTCTGCCTCTGAGCCCGGCGTCCTCTCCGGGTTGCCCCGGACTGGAGCATTCGCCATGCTCCGGGTCCATGAGCACCGTTGACCACCCAGCATTCTCGCAAGCCCTCGCCGAGCACTTCCCTGGAGCGGTTACCGCACGAGAGTTCCTCGAATCGTCGGTGCGGCTCCTCGCTGCCGAGGGGTTCACGGCGGACAACACACTGGCTGGGGTTGCCATCTGTCGCGACGAGATTGCTCACCCGATGCTGGTCGACGCGGAGGCGTTCTGGGGCCCCGTGTTCAGCCTGGCAAGCCTCGCCGGCTTGCTGACTGCCGGGCGGACCGGAATGTCTGCCGCCGCGGCGCACATTCCCGTCGAGGAAGACCACCGCCACTTCGTTCTGTATGCCATGGCGCACATCGCGATCGGGTCGGATGGCTCCATCGGAGTGGTCATGCGGCCGGGGCTACCCGAAGCATCGAAGGCATGCGGGGCGCTAACGGCGTTTCAAGGCGAACTCGTCGCCGGCAACCTGAACATCTCGATCGACCGCCTCGACCTCGAGCAGAGCTTCCTCAAGCTACGACTGCTTCCATTGATCCGCTACGGGTCTGTTCCCAGCCTCGTCGAGCTCACCAAGCTCACCGCCGACGCCATCGAGGCGGATCTCTCGGCCATCGTCCGCAGCTTGCTGGACGGCGGCGAGGCACGAGTGACCGACGGCGCCTTCTTCACCGGGATCCAAATCCATGGACCTGGTGGCGTCACGTACATCTGGCCCCGCAGCGGCCAACTCGAGACCAACGGTGAACGGACCGAGCTGGACCTCACCGCGCCGTTGGGCTGAGCCGGATCGAGATCAGCCCGCGTCGGGGGCAGTGTACTCGGGATGCTCGTCCATGAAGCGCCGCAAGTTGAGGTCGGCGGCCTTCTGGACCTTGGCCTTCGCCATCCCGGTCCATCCGATGAAGGTCCCCGTCGACCCGATGGCCATCCGGGTCCACTTCCAGAGCCCGAACGTGTCGATGTGGCGGATGATGAGACCGTCCTGGAAGACAAACGCGGCATCGACCTTGTTGTGCACGGGACGCCCCGTCGGGGTGAACGTGTAGCGGGCCTCCCAGTGTGCGGCGCCACGGTCACGGTTGGCCCTCACTCCCGAATAGGTGACGACGAGGTCGGTTCCCTGTTCGCACAGCATGTGCCACATGGCCCGAGCCTCGTCGCCGTAGAGATCCGTGAAGGCTGGATCCGAGAAGTGGATGTCGGGGTGGTAGCACGCCGCCATCGCCGTGTAGTCCTTGACCTGGAAGGCCCGATAGAACGTCTCGACGGTTGCTGCGTGTGAACTCACGGTCCGGTCCTTCCCAGGTTCCGATACGGCGAGGCTAGCCCCCTGTTCCTGCGTGGTTGAAGTGCGAGAATCGGTACCCCAGCCACGCCAGAACAGAGCTACCCGAGTTGGTTGACGCTCACGACGATGGGGTAGTGCATGGCATCTGCCTCTGCCTGCGACATCACACTACGACCAAAGGGCACCAATGCGGCACCGGCCAGTTTGACGTTGGCGACGGCGAAGGGGATACCGATGATGGTGATGGCGAGGAACAGTGCCGAGATGAGGTGGCCGATGGCAAGCCAGATTCCGGCTAGGAGCAACCAGAGGATGTTGCCGACGGTGTTGAGACAGCCACCACTTCCTCCCCTGACATCAACCATCACCCGACCGAACGGCCAGAGGGCGAATCCGGCCAGCTTGAAGGCCTGGATGCCGAAGGGGATCGTGATGATCAGGATGAACATCACCAAACCGGCGATGGCGTAGGCGACGGCCATCAGGAGTCCTCCGAACACGAGCCACAGAATGTTGCCAAGGGTTCTCATGGTCCTCCTTCGTCGCGCAGACTAGCCCTCCCCGTTCCTGCGTGGCTGAGGTACCAGATTTGGTACTCCAGCCACGCCAGAACAAATGGTGCTGGGTCTGTCCCTGTTCTTGCGTGACTGGGGTACCAGAAACCGCACTGCAGCCACGCCAGAACGGGAGGGGTTTCAGCGCTTGGTGAGTCGCCCGGCAGCGAAGGCGGCGGCCAG
>CAYXMJ010000242.1:0-3708 GCA_964465915.1 uncultured Acidimicrobiaceae bacterium | reverse complement strand
AATGACCTCATCAAGACGCACATCGGGACGGGGGGCCCCGGCGACGACCAACTAGAAGGCGGTCCCGGTGCCGACCAGGTGCGTGGGCACCTGGGCAACGATGTCCTCTCCGGCGGATCGGGTCCCGATATCTTGTGGGGACATGAGGGGGACGACCAGATCGCCGGCGGTGACGGCGATGACGAACTGCGTGGCAGCGTCGGCTACGACTCGCTCGACGGTGGCAACGGGATCGATTTCTGTATTGGGGAGGAGAAGGTGGCATGCGAGCTGTAGTCCGATTGAATCTGGTACTCGCGGCAGCGTTTGTGCTCGGGGCCGCCACGGCGGCGCCGATGGCGATGGCCCAGAAGGCAATGTGCCATGGCCACACAGTGACCATTGTCGGAACCGCCGGTGATGATGCTCTGGTCGGTACTGCCGGCAGTGACGTCATCTCCGGTCTTGCCGGTCGTGACACCATTGAGGGCCGTGGCGGCGACGACATCATCTGCGGTGGGCCCGGCGACGACCACCTGCGCAGCAACCGTGGCGATGACCTTGTCGATGGCGGTGGCGGCGACGACCGGATCGGCGGTGGCATGGGCGCCGACGAACTCATCGGAGCTGCCGGCAACGACAGGCTCAGCGGAGGGCAGGACTCCGATGCGCTCCGCGGTGGTGGCGGCAACGATGGGATGATCGGCGGCCGCGGCGACGATGCCCTCAACGGCGGACCCGGCTCCGACGTGGCGAAGTACCACGACTCGCGATCGAGCATGTCGGGGGTTCCCACTACGACGACGTCCTCTATGGCAACGAGGATCGCAATGCCTTGAACGGCTGGAACGGTGACGACACGATCTACGGCTTTGGCGGCGACGACGTCCTCGTGGGGAGGCGCGGGATCGACCTCGTCGTCGGGGGTCCAGGCGACGACTACGTCACCGGCAGCCACGGGCCCTACCCGGACGACGACGGTGTCTCCTACGGCGGCGATGGCAATGACCGTGTATCCGGGGGGACGGCCTACGGCGGCGATGGCGATGACATCATGTGGGGGGCGCCGGAGGCTTACGGCGGTCCCGGCAATGATGTCATCCGCGGTGGTCGCTACATCGACGCCGGCGCGGGCGACGACATCGTGAATGCCGACTTCGGCGACAGCACGATCTTTGGCGGCCCGGGGAACGACGTGATCCGGGCAGATCGCTGGGGCGACGCCGACGCGGCCGGCGACGACGTGGTCGACGGTGGTCCCGGAGACGACCTGTTGGTCGGGTACGAGGGCAACGACACCATGGATGGCGGTCCCGGCAACGATGAGTTGCGCGGCCACGCGGGCGACGACACGCTCCTCGGCGGTGACGGCGACGACTTGATCATGGGTCATGCCGGCCACGACACGCTCGAAGGTGGTCCGGGAATCGACGACCTACGCGGGCACGTCGGAGACGACGTGGTGCATGGCGACGATGATGCCGATGAGGTCCGCGGCGGCGACGGTGACGACTTGCTCGAAGGTGGCGGCGGGGCCGACACGCTGGTTCCCGGGGCGGGAATCGATGTCATCGATGGTGGCCCCGGCAGCGACCTCGTCAGGCTGTTCGGCTTGGTCGACTACGTGGTCGATCTCGTGGCGGGCACCGTCGACGGCGCAGTGTCTGAAACGATCGCCGGGATTGAGAATGTACGCACCGGAGGTGGTGACGACATCCTCATCGGCAACGGGTTCGACAACTATCTGCACGGCAGCGACGGGACCGACACGATCAGCGGCGGCGCCGGCAACGACAGCCTTCTTGGCGGGATCGGCGACGATTGGCTCGACGGCGGGGTCGGGATCGATGATCTCAACGGCGGCCACGGCACCGACACCTGTCTGAACGCGGCTACCAAGATTGCGTGCGAACTCTGAGGCAGGTCCAGGCAAGACACAGCTTCCGCTAGCCGGCTGAGGTGGGTACGGTGCCACCAGTCGGCGGGGGAGGATCGGTGTATCGACGGCCCAGCAGAAGCGGCATGCATGCCGACGATGCGGCGCGGGCCCGCGATTTGTATCCGCAGCTGCGGCCCTTCGCAGCCGTCGTTGTCGCTCCCGGAGAAGACCCCAACGAACTCATGGTCGACGCACTGGCCCGGGCAATCGACGGCGGTCGGATGTCTCGATTCGAAGACCCAGTGACCGAGCTGCAAGCCCGCCTGGCGGTGGCCGCCGACCCCTCGTCGTCACCGCTGGAGGCGGTCCGCAGTACGCGCAACCCCGTCCGAGATGCTTCCCGGTATGAGATCGAGCTGTGGCAGCTCTCGTCCCGAGATCGAGGGATGCTGTATCTCAGTGTCGTCGATGGCTTGGAGCCGGACCAGATCGGGCGCGTCCTCGACTGCTCGTCGTGGTCGGCACGGCGCGGCGTCACTCGGTCGTTGCGGGAGCTTGGGTCGACGCGGTCAGGAGCGTCCACCGCGTTCGGGGTGCTCGCTCGCCGCGGCAAGTACCTGACACCCGACGAGTTGATCGACGCCCTCGAGACGGCGCTCATTCCTCCGCCGCCGGCCGTGATCGTTGGCCGGCCCGATGTCATCGACGAGCCCGCCACGCCCCCGAAGCCGAGCTGGTGGCGCATCATCGTCACTGCCGTCGTCATCGCCGCAATGCTGGCCGTCCTCATCCTCGGCAGTGGGATCATCTCGAACGACGTCGGGGACCAGGATCCGCAGAACCCGCCGACGACACCACTGAGTGGCATCAATGCCAGTGATCCACTTGGCGCCTCGTCGACCGAGTTCACCCCGACGGCGGAGGGGTGAACCTCCGCCGCACCAGAGTGTTGTTGGCTGCTTCGGTCAGCTGGCCACGATCGAGTTGAATGCCTCGGTCACCTTGTCGTGCCCCGTTGCCGACGGGTGCAGGCAGTCCTCTCCGCCGACGAAGTCGGCCCCCTCGAACTGGCCGAACACCTCGGCCACCTCGGCGTCATAATCGGCCGCTACACGGCGGATCACGTCGTGGATGCCGTCGAGGAAGCCGTCGGGAGTCCCCTCCAGCAGCACCGCACCGAGCTGGATGGCGCCGGGGACCTCTGCGAGGAAGCAATACGGCACCGGGTTGTCGTAGGTGCCGAGCACGATGGGGGTGTCCGGGCCTGCGGCTGCGCGTAGCGGTTCGACGACGGCTCGAAGATCCGCGTCGAAGGCAGCCATCTCAGAGTTGATGGTTCCGACACACTCCGGTGTGAAGCCGCCCAGGCAGGCCTGTTGGATCGGTCCCGATACGTCGTTGCCGCCGACATGTAGCGTCACCAACTCGACGTCGTTGCGCGGGTTCCTGTCGTGGTTGCGCGCCTCCAACAACGGGAGGGCGATCGGGAGTTGCTCTTCGGCGACGATCGGCGCCGTCACCCCCGGCATCTCGTCCGTCCCCGGTCGCCCGAGGTTGAGGAGCTGAAGATGCTTGCAGCCGCCCTTGGCCTTGGCCGACCGAGCCGGCGAGCAATTGAGGTCAACCCGCAGCTCTTGCTGGAGTTGCGGGACATACCCCTCGGTTGCCGGGTCCGCCGGACCCTGCCCCCACGCCCACGAATCGCCAAGCGCCAGGTATACCGGCTGCCCTGGCACCAGGTCGGGACGTGCCGAGACGGGTGCCACCAGGACCGTCGCCACGAGTGCAGCCGCGGCGAGCACGGCTAGATACCACTTGGGTCGTCGCATAGTTCCCCTTCCATCGACTCC
>CAYXMJ010000241.1:1352-3728 GCA_964465915.1 uncultured Acidimicrobiaceae bacterium | reverse complement strand
CCATCGGGTGGCGGCTCCAGCACGAAATGCGTGAGATCGACCGCGTGGTCAAGCCAGACGGGTTTGCCATTCACTTCACCGGCCTGCCGTATCCGGCCGACCCCGATGACCCGCTCCATACGGCGCTGCTGGCGGACGGCTACCGGGAAGCGACGTATCAGGAAGGTGTCACCACGCAACGCAAGTACTGGAAGCGTTGCGACGCGTAGGCACACCGAGAGTTGCCGCATGTCGGGACATTTGCCCCTGGCGATCAGGCGACGTTGCCGCTCAGGTGGTGACATGTCTGTGGAAGCGATGAAGCGGTCGCCTGAGATCGAAGCCGTTGTCCGCAGGTTCTTGACGTCGGGTTCCGACGGTCACCCCGAGACTTTCCGCAGTCTCCTGTCACAGTCGACGGACGTGCGGGAGATCGGCACCGACGAAGACGAGTGGCTCCAAGGCTGGGAAGAATGCGTCCGCCTTCACGAGGCTCACGCCCAAGAGATCGGCCGCATCGACGTCGAGATCACGCGGCTGGAAGCGTTCGAACGTGGCTCCGTCGGATGGGCGGCCGCGGAGTCCGAGGTGACCTATCACGACCCGAATCGGGCGGTGCCCGATGACATCACCCGCTACCGGTGCACGCTGGTCTTGCTGCTCGAGGCCGGGATCTGGCGGATCATCCAAGTGCACTTCTCGATCGGCGTGCCCAACGAGGAAGTCTTCGGCTTCGAGCTGACCGCCACCCTCGCAGACCTGGTGTCGGTCCTCAATGCCGAGGATGTTGCGGTGACGGGGGAGATGATTCCAACCACGACGGCAACGGTGATGTTCACCGACATTGAGGACTCTACCCAGCTCTCGCAGGCGCTTGGCGACGAGGTGTGGGCAGCCAAGATGCGGTCGCACTTCGACAAGCTGCGACGTGTGGTCGAGGCGGAGGGTGGTGGCGTGGTCAAGACGCTCGGCGACGGTGCGATGTTCGTCTTTCCCTCGGCCGGTTCCGCACTTCGAGCCGCCGTTGCCATTCAGGAAGTGGTGAGCGCCGCAGACGACGGCTTCAGCGTCCGCATTGGGGTACACGCCGGCGATGTGCGCCGCGTTGATGACGACTACTTCGGCACGACCGTCAACACGGCCGCCCGGATCACTGCGGCGGCGTCGGGTGGCGAGATCATGGCTTCGAGCGTGGCGGCAGAACTCGCCGGCGATCACGATTGCGTCTACGGCGAACCGTTGACGGTGCAACTGAAGGGCTTCGCCCGGACCACTCGGATCGTCCCGGTTCTGCGACGACCAGCCTGATCCGCCGGCGTCGATTCCGGCGGCAAGGGTTCTCCTTGCCTATACCTCTCGCTGGATTTGTGAGGTACGCGTGAAAGCGCTCGCCGACTAGGACGGCGACGTCGGGGCGCGGACGGTGGCGGGTTCAGAAGCTGCGGCGATACCCCATCGACTCGAGGACCCGGTGACGTGCCAACTCGGCTGCGGCCGTGCTCGGCATGACCTCCTTTGAGCGTGCGATCTCCAGGACTTCCCGAGTGTTGCCGCGGATCTTCTCTTCGATCACCTGGAAGGCTTGCGACGCCGTCCCGCCGTGATATTCGACCGCGCCGCAGATGACCCCGCCGGCATTGGCGATGAAATCGGGGATCGACAAGACCTGCCGTGAGAGGAAGATCTCATCCGCACCCGGGGTGACGGCGATGTTGGCTCCGGGAAGGACCACCTTCGTGTCGACCTCGGCCGCGTTGTCGACCGTGAACACGTCCGGGCGAGCTGCCGGGACCCAGATGTCACAGGGGTGACCGAGGAGCTCATCGTGGAACACGGCCGTTCCGTCGACGAACTCTCGCACCGGATGCCCTTCCTCTTTCCACACGAGCAGCTTGTCGAGATCGAGGCCGTTGTCGTTCACGACCCCACCCCGACTATCGGAGACCGCCACGACTCTTGCGCCCCGGGCGGCGAGGAAGCGGGCGGCGTGGGTGCCGACGGCGCCGAACCCCTGGATGACGACTCTGGCACCCTCGAGCTGGACGTATCCGAGCTCTTCGGCCACCTCGGCAGCAATGGCAAGCCCAAACCCGGTGGCGCCCAGCGTGTCGAGCGGGATGCCGCCCATGACCTTCGGCAAGCCGACGACCCGGCCGATTTCGTCGAAGAGGTAGGCCATGCATGCCTCGTCGATGCCCATGTCGGGTCCGGGGATGTAGTCGGTGATGTCGTTGATGGCGACGCCAAACGCCCGCACCAGACGCTCCTTCTCGGCGTCCGGCATGTCGGGGTCGCCGATGATGCCGGCCTTGCCTCCGCCGTGACGCAATCCGGCCGCGGCGTTCTTGAATGTCATCGCTCTGGCGAGGCGGAAGACCTCATCCACGGTGACATCCA
>CAYXMJ010000241.1:0-1252 GCA_964465915.1 uncultured Acidimicrobiaceae bacterium | reverse complement strand
GGGAGTCATGGGGATGTACCGACGCATCACCGTTCTGTTTGCGCTGTCGCTCGTGGTTGCCGGGGTTGTGCCGGCACCGAGCCTGGCGGCGACACCGACATGCAAGGGCGTGCCCGCCACGATAGTGGGCACCCCGGGCGACGACCGGATCGATGGAACCGATGGCGACGACGTGATCGTCGCCCGCGGCGGGAATGACTACGTCACGACGCTTGGTGGCGACGACCTCGTCTGCGCGGGCGCCGGCGACGACTACGTCAACCTCGACGAAGGAGGCGTCGTGTTTGGCGGCGCCGGCGATGATCGAATATCGATCTACCCGGGCGACGGTCCGGTACGGTTCTATGGCGGACCCGGTGACGACCGATTGTCAGGTGGCAACGGGCCGGATCTCTTGGTAGGCGCGGCCGGCAACGACTAAATCTTCGCTGGGTTTGGTGATGACATCCTGCGGGGCGGACCGGAGATGATCGGCTCTACGCCTCCAATGGGGATGATGTGGTGAACGGCGGCGTGGGGGACGACACCCTTGAAGGGGGCGACGGGAACGACATCGTGCCGGGCGGCTCCCATGTATCGGGGGACACCCTGCGGCTTGACCGCTCCTCGAACTCCGACGTCGATCTGCGCGCCCGCTATTCCAAGCAGGCGGGCTTCACCGACGAGCTGCTCGGCATCGAGCACGTCCTCGGATCCCGCTACGACGACCACATCGCCGGCAACGGCGGCAATGACACGCTCATCGGCCGCAACGGCGACGATCGGCTGCGTCTCTATGACGGCACCGGTGATCTCGACGGCGGCGCCGGTAGCGACATGGTCGACCTGAGCGGCCCCGGCGAAAAGTATGGGAACGATGGCGCCGCAGTCACCATCGATCTCGGCGCCGGTGTCGCAACGGGCGCGGCAGTCGATGTGGTGATGCGCAAGGTCGAGGGAGCCGTTGGGTCGATCTTCGACGACCTCATCATCGGCGACGCCGCCGACAACTTCCTCGACGGCAGCCGAGGGGACGACGTGATCTTCGGGGGCGGCGGGGACGACATCATCGATGGTGGCGACGGGATCGACGAGCTCCACGGCGGTGACGGCAACGACACGGTCGGCACTCGCTACGGCGGAGAAGAGGGCGACGTGGCGTTCGGCGACGCCGGCGACGATGTGATCGAGATGTGCGAAGCCCACGGGGGCCCGGGGAATGACCTCATCAAGACGCACATCGGGACGGGGGGCCCCGGCGACGACCAACTAG
>CAYXMJ010000240.1:0-3783 GCA_964465915.1 uncultured Acidimicrobiaceae bacterium | reverse complement strand
ATATGCAAGAAGTCCGCAACGCCGTCGACCAGGCGTCGCGCGAGATCGTCAATCGCTACGACTTCAAAGGCACCGACACTTCGATTGCTCTGACCGACGACGGGATCACGCTCGAGTCATCCGCCGAGGGTCGGCTCGACGCTGCCATCGACGTGCTGAAGGGCAAGCTGGTCAAGCGCAAGGTCTCGCTGAAATCGATCGGCGGCGGGGATCCGACCCCGGCTGCCGGGGGCCGGGTCAAGACCGTCTTCACGCTGAATCAGGGCATCCCGCAGGACGCCGCCCGTGAGCTATCGAAGACCATCCGCGACAGCAAGATCAAGGTCCAGGTTCAGATCCAAGGTGACCAACTGCGGGTGCAAGGCAAGAAGCGCGACGACCTCCAGCAGGTCATCGCACTGGTGAGGGAGTTGGACTACCGGTTGCCACTCCAGTACGTCAACTTCCGCGACTGACCTCTCCGGCTACTTGTAGGCCGGCCCATTGGGACCACGCCGCGCCACGGCGGCCCAGACCGTCTCGTAGTGGTCGCGATCGAATGGGTCGATGTGGGGGAGCACGAACTCCTCCCAGGAGCTGCGCAGCGGGTCCGCGGCGTCGGTGTGGATCCGCAAACCAGCCGGGAGCCGGTCGAGCACGGTCCGCAAGCTCATCGGCGTCTCGACTCGGGTCCGGGCATCGACGGAGGTGAACGATGCGTTCACCTCGACGGCGAGCTTTGCCACGAGTTCACGAAACTCGGCGCCGAGGTCAGGATGACGGCGCTCCAGCATGCTTTCGAGCTGTTCCTCGTCGGGAAAGTCCTTTTCCCAGATGATCCAGCGGTCGGCGAACGCTTTGTTGAGCGTTTGGGTGCCGGCGTAGTCGCGCAGATCGGTCGGGTTGAGAGTGCCGAAGACCCGGACGTCGTCGCGCAGCCGCACCATCTCACCGGTCGGCAACTCGAGGGCGCGGTGCCGGTCGAGGAGGCCGTGGAGGGCGAACAGCGTCTCGGCGCCGGCCGCGTTCAGCTCTGAGAGATTGATGAGGGCCGGGCCACGCAGCGCTCGGGTGATGTCGCCGTCCTCCCAGCGTGACTCGGTGCCGCCCTTGCCGTCGCCGTGCAGCTTGACGGATCCGATCAGCGTGATGTCGCGCACCTCCCCGGTGAGGGGGATCCGGTAGTAGGGGAGTCGCAACAGGGCGGCGAACTGTTCGAGGTCGTGGTCCTTGCCGGTGCCCATGTGGCCGCGCAACGCGAGGTGAAGCGGGGTGTCGGTGAAGTAGTTGCGGCGTACCACCTCGAGCTGGGCCAACTTGTACAGCATCCCGAGATCCACGTAGTAGGGATCGAGGTCCGGGATGTGCTCCTCACGAAGCTTGCGGTCGGGCAGGTCGGTGGGGACCTTGGTGACTTCGAGGTCGATGGGCTTGCCGACCCCATTGGGGTCTTCGAAGGTGACGGTGTCAGACATTGGCGCTCCTGAGGGTTGAAGGATCGTAGAGGACTTGTTCGGAGGTGTGGGCCCACCAGGTGTTGCCGCCCATCACTGCGATGGTCTTGTAGAGGGTCGAGCGGACGCCGTCGACCATTGCCGCGGCGAGCTCCTCGGGCATCTCGACCACCTGGTTGCGGGAGTAGGCGGCCTGGACCGTCTGGTCTCCGATGCCGATGCCGAGCACGATCGCTCCCGATTGCTCGACGGCCTCGACCGAGTCGGCCAGTGCCTGTACGGAGCCACGAGTCATGCCGTCGGCGAGCACGACCATGATGCGGGTCGAGACACGGCGGGCGCCGAGCCTGCCGGCGGCGTAGGCGACGTTGAACTCGTCGACGTTGGCGGCCTTGTCGAACATCGAGATGGGTGGTGCGGTTTCCGGGCTGCGGCGAGCCTCACGCGCTGCCTCCTGGGGGGCCGCCGCCATCCAGAACAGGCCCGCCATGACGTCTTCGGCGATTCGCCACCGGGTGTCGAATGGCTTGACCAGGTAGTGGTTGACGGTGCGGGTGAGGCGTTCGGCGGCGCCGCCCTGACTGCGGCGGAGGGCACCGGTGGCGCGGTGACGCCGCTCCGAGAACGTCTCCTCTGAGTCGTCGCCGGCAGCGGCGAAGGACCGGTTGAACAGGGCGACCTCAAAATCGATCTGGAGCTCGTCACACAGTCTGGCCAACGTCCATGCCCCCAGGGTGGCGGCGGCCAGCGCCCACGGCGCCTTGCGGCCGGTACGCAGTGGCCGGGGCTGCAACATGCTCGCCGACCCGTCGACCAGCAGGCTCAGACCGTACGACCGCCTGGTGGGAAGGTCACGACGCTCGAACATCCGCTCGAAGAGTCCGGCACCGAGCAGGAGCGCCGAATATGGCGACAAGTCTCCGGCGTCGTAGCCCGAGCGCAGCCCACGGCGCTGGTTGGCGAGGAACAGCGGATAGAGCTCACCGGAAACACGCCGTTGCGCCACACGCCAATCTCGCGCCGCCTGCTCGATCAGGTCGCGGCCTTGCGGTCCGAAGTTCCTGAACCGGTCCGGGAAGCCCGCAACCACCAGCTTGCCGGCTTGGCCGGTGGGGAGGAATACGGTCGGCGACTCGCTCACCTTGACCAGCTGATCGGTGCCGGGATCACCTGCTTGATCGGCGTCGCCGTGGCGCCCGTGTTGCGCCGAGACCGTCTGGGCCGCCTGTCTGGTCTGGTCGTAGCTGTCGGCATCTTGGAGCGGCGGCGTCACGATGCGGACCGCGTCGACGCTTTCTGCCATAGCCGCCTGATCGGACTCGGTCTTGGCCATCTGCGTTTGCGGTGAATCCGATTCGCCGATCTCGTGGAGCAAGCGATGGAGCTTGGCGACTTCGAGCAGTTCGAGCGCGATCGTGCCGACGTCCCACGGGTCCGTGGCGCCTGCGGCCACATCGAGGAACGGCATGGCGTCGTCGAGGGCGGCGGCGGCATGGGGAGCGAGGCGGCGCTGCAGGTCGTCGCGCTCGGCGTAGCCGCCGAGGACGAGAAAGCAGGCGAGGGCGAACTGGCCGATGGGGCGTGCGTCCCGCATCGCGTCGGGGATCGACGACCGATAGAGATCAGAGAGCACCGAACGCGCTCCGCCGTACGCGGCAAAGAACTGCCGCTCCTGGCGGGCGTCCTCGAGGGCCATGAACAGCGTCTCGGCCGCGGGGCCACCGGCGTGCTCGAGGGCGTCCAGCAGACGCATTTCCGGCACCGGGAGGGTCTCGTCGGGCTCGGGCATCGGCTGCATCGTCTCTGGCTCGTCGTCAGTGTCGAACAGCATCAGCGGTGACGAAAGCGGAGTCGGCTCTGGTGCGGCAGCCGGCGTCGATGGTGCCGGCAGCCACGAGTCCGGCAGGGGGCGGGTCTCTTCGAAGTCGGTTGCGATCAGGTGTACCGCCTCGTGGAGCGCCGAGGCCAGCGCCACCTCGGTGGGCGTCACCGGGGCACTGCGGGCGTAGGCGGCCTGGAAGACACCGGGGTCGATGATGATCTCGTTCCCGGCGGCGGTCGCTTGTGACCCCAGCCTGACCTGGAGCTCGTCGTTGCCCGCCAACGTCCGCGCGAAGCGGGTGACGGCCGGAGCCACGCGCTGGTAACGAGCCACGACGGCTTCGATCACCCGCTCCTCGGGCGGGAGTACTTCTTGGAGCACTGATTGGCGGCGGTCACGCATAACCGTCCAGTCTCGCACACGTCGCGGTGCGGCGAGACGGCCGTAGGCTTACCCCATGGAAGATCTACGCGTCGCCGACGACATGGTGATCCCGGCTGGGGAGCTTCACTGGACGTTCAGCCCGAG
>CAYXMJ010000239.1:0-3847 GCA_964465915.1 uncultured Acidimicrobiaceae bacterium | reverse complement strand
GCTGGGGCTTGTCCCACTCGGAGAAGTTGAGCTCGGCTCTCCCCCGCTCCACATCGTTCTCCGTCAGCCACGACCAAGGAATCACGTCGGTGTACCAAGGCCAGCGAGTCTCATTGCTGTGACAGTCATAGCAGGAGGTGCGGGCGATGACCTCGCTATTGCGGGTGATCCAGACGGGTTCGCCCGTGATTGGCGGGTTCGTGTGATCGCGGCCCAACGGCAGCACTTGGAGCACGGCGAAGACGATGAGGCCACCAAGCAGCAGCCACTTGACAACTTTTCGAACCTTTGAGTTTCGCTCCTTGACGGTCATGGCCTATCTCATCGGACGGTTTCTGCACCAACAAGAGTAAACAAAGTGCGAGGCCACGCTGGGTCACCTTCCCCATCCAGGCCGCTACCGTTGCCCGTAATGGATCGTGTGAAACGCCAGATGCTGGTCGGGGATTTCGAGCTCACAAGTCCCTGGTTCTCGAACCAGTGGCGGCTGGCCCAGCACGGGAGCCAGTTGGCACAGATCGAGCGCTTGGGTCGGGTCTACGTGAGCGTCGTCACCCTGCCGGATGGGAGCCGCTGGGCCTTGGCGCCACACGGCCAAGGAGTCGTCCGGGTGATCGACGCCGATGGGGACGAGTTTGCCAGGATCACACGGCGCTCTTGGGCGGGGCGCCGGTGGGAGCTCACGTCGTTGATCTACAACTACGACCTCATCTCCGACCGCCGCCCCCGCGCTTGGACCATCGCGATCGGCGGTTCGCCCGTGGCCGAATTCCGGGGCTCGCTGGTCTCGTACAACCAGGTTCGCGGCAGTTCACTGGTCGCCGTGCCGATGTCGGCGGTCCTTCTCGCCTGGCACGTCATCGCCCGCCCGTGGGAAGCAGCCGCCGAGCCCCGCGGATTGGTCCCCGTCCAACAGCCGTCAACCGAGCGTCCCTCACGAGGCCCGCAGCCCTACCCCGAGGCAACCTCGTGACGACTGCGGAGATCGGGCCGCTGGTCGATGTTGCATGGCTGCAGCGCCATCTCGACGACCCACGGCTGCGGCTTGCCGACTGCCGCTGGTACCTCGCTGAACCGGAGCGGGGCCGAGCCGAGTACAACACGGGCCACATCCCGGGAGCGGCGTACTTCTCGCTCGATGACGAGCTGTCCGTCGCCGAGGGCCCGGGTCGCCATCCCCTGCCGGATCGCAAGGCCTTCGCCGCCACGCTCGGGCAGCGGGGCATCAACCACGACTCTCTCGTTGTCGCCTACGACGACCAGGGCGGGGCCATTGCCGCCAGGCTGTGGTGGATGCTCGGCAATGTCGGACACCGCAATGTCGCAGTGCTCGATGGGGGCCTTGCGGCGTGGCAAGTAGGAGGGGGCCTCCTCAGTGGCGACAACGTAGGCCGGCCACCGACCACCTACCGGGCGAAACGCCGCCACGAAACCGTGGACCGAGACCGGCTGTATGCGTTTGTCGGCACGACCACGCTCCTCGATGCCAGGGCTCCAGAGCGATACCGCGGTGAGGTCGAGCCCATCGACCCCGTTGCCGGCCACATCCCAACAGCCGTGAACGCCCCATACGCCGACAATCTCGATGCATCCGGCCGCTTTCTCGACCCTGCAGCGTTGGCGTCGCGCTATCGGGGCTACGGGGTCACCAACACGGCCGACACGGTCGTCTATTGCGGGTCCGGGGTGACGGCGTGCCACGACATCCTGGCGATGGAGGTTGCCGGCATGGGCCGGGCGTGGCTGTATCCGGGATCGTGGAGCGATTGGTCGAACTCGGGTTACGAGATCGAGACAAAACCTGGGGCTGAGTAGGACGGCGAAGACGTCACCCCGGCAAAGGCCTCCCTCTTCTTCATGCGCCGCCGTCCCACTCCAAGCCCTCGTACCCCCGACCCCCTCTTTGTCCGACAGGGTCGGTAAATCCAACGCTACATGAGCAAGCCCGGTCGTGGCAGAGACAGTTTTCGCGACCTGACTGACGAGTCAGGTCAGAGACCGAGCGCGCCCTCGGCCCCTTCGAGCGCCTGATCGCCGCGCAGGACGGGTGCAAACAGATCCCCAAACTGGCGGAGCCGATCCCAGATGGTGGCGATGGTGAAGTCACCCGGTCGAGCCGTGGAGAGTTCCGCCCAGGTGATCGGTGTCGAAACTTGGGCCCCAGGCACGGGCCGCACGGAATAGACCGACGCGATTGTCTTGCCGCCGACGTTCTGGTTGTGGTCGATGAACACCCGGGGCCCGCGTTTGGGAATGTCCCACTCCATCGTTGCTGCGTCCGGGTCGGCGCTGGCGATCATCCGCCCCAAGGTCTCAACAAATCGCCGCACCCTCCTGTAGTCGTAGCGAGGTTCGATGGGGACGTAGATGTGGATGCCGCTGGCACCCGAGGTCTTTGGGTAGCCGGCGAGACCAAGACGCTCGAGCAGCACGTTGACCAGACCGGCTACATAGACCACCTGGTCCCAGGTGACCCCTTCCTGGGGATCAAGATCGAACACCGCAAAGTCGGGTTCGGTGGATCGCTCCACACGCGACAGCCAGGGATGCATCTCGATGCAGCCGAGATTGGCCACCCACAGCAGGGACTCGAGGTCCGGTGCGGTGCAGAACTCGATGGGCTCGCCACGATGACTCGAATGCAACGGCGCCCGCACAATCCAATCGGGAGCGTGCGACGGGCATTGCTTCTCGTAGAAGTATTCACCCTCGGCGCCGTTGGGATACCTCGCCAACGACAGGGCTCGCCCGGCGAGGTGAGGGAGCAGCACCGGTGCAACCGACGCGTAGTACTGGACGAGGTCGCCTTTGGTGTAGCCGTCGGCAGGGAAGAAGGCCTTGTCGGGATTGGTGAGCCGCACCCTGCGATCGAGCCCAACCGTGACCCAACCGTCGCCATCGGCTTCGAGTGCGATCGGATCTGGGAACTCGATCCCGGCGGTTGCCAGGCGGCGCCCGTCACCGCTCGGCTCGGGCTGTGCTGATGCCGCCGCGGTGCTGAGGTCGGCCAAGATGGCGTCGTGGCTCTCCTCTTCCTTGGCCTCGGAGATCACGATCATGCGCAGCCCGGCGGCGACTGCAGCCTCGGCGAGTGGGCCGGATCGCAGGGTTCCGGCGCCGTAGGGAACGTGCTTGATCTCCCCTTTGGGACCGAAGGCATTGTCGGTGAATTGGGTGTGGAGCGGATCGATCGCCCAGCCCGGAAACTGCTCACGGAGGAAAGCAATGACCGAGGCAAACGCTGCGGCGGTGGTGAGTCCGCCGCCCGATTTGGCATGGACGTGTGCCCAGTCGATCACCGGCCGCACGAAGGCGAACTGCTGGGCGATCAGGGCTATGTCGCCGAGCGAACCAAAAGAGCGATCGGTCCCTGTGGTCTCCAACCCGAGGGCAACCCCGAGGTGACGGACTTTCGGCTCGATGCGCTGAAGACCCTCGGCCACCAGTTCGTGAAGCTGCTCGGCGGAACGGTCCTTCACATACCCCGTGTGGGCAACGATGGTGTGCGCCCCCAAGGCCCGACCGAGCTTCATGGTGTGCTCGACGGCGGACAGCGTCTTGGCGCGCCGTTCCTCGTCATCGACCGTCAGCACCGCGAAGTAGGGGGCGTGCACCGACAGCGCTACGCCTCGTTCTGCGGCGAGTTCGCCGAACTGCTCGCAGCGTCGTTCCTTCCACGGGAAGCCGTGCACGAAGGGGAGTTCGAGCGCCCCATGACCGCGGGCCACTAGACCATCGAGGTAGTCGACGTCTCCGGTGCCTTCAGGCGGTAGCTGGGAGATCCCAAAGGTGATCATGGGCCCATTCTGGCGGCCGGCGGCTCCGGGGGCGGCCGATCAGCCGTCAT
>CAYXMJ010000238.1:2210-3930 GCA_964465915.1 uncultured Acidimicrobiaceae bacterium | reverse complement strand
CCGTTCAAGGTCCATATCCATGGGTTGGAACGCTACCAACAATCGAATCTCCAGCGGGTCTGGGCTATCACCTCCGTCGCCGGGACGGGCGCGCGACCGCGGTCCCCTTCCGCTGCCAGCCAGCCCGAATACAAACATCGGATGCAAGTGTTCTCGGCACCGCCATCGCCATCAAAGTGACAACCCCGCTCAGCCCGGACCCATTGCAGACGAAGAACGACCTCTTCCGCCTCGCCATCATCCGCGACGGTGCCCGTCTCCTCATCGTCGAAGAACACGAAACCGTCACGTCACCAGACGACCCACCCCGAATATCCGACGCCGAATTCACAGACATCGTCCGAACCGCCGCAAGCCGACTCGACCCCTGACATCGGACACCACGCGCCGCCATTGAGACCGCCCATATCAGCACGACCTATGGGCGACCCGCACTCGACGGACGGCAATCGCATCGCTCTCCCTGCAAAGCGTAGCGAAGTGGTCACATCTGATTCGCCAGAGGCTTCGCTCGCCTGTATTTCGCCCCCTCTCTGCTCGGCGCCACTTCGTGGCACCTCGCATCTCTCTCCCCCCCAAGGGAGAGAGCTTCTCAGGGAGGCGGCTGCACCGGGCCAGGGAGCGAGCTGCGGCCTACGAGCCGGTCGCCTCGCCGTGTCGTCGAGTCCCGAGGAGCACGAACACACCGAGGAGCGCAGCCAGCACGCCGGCAAACGTGAGACCAATGAGACCAACACCTGTCACCGGGAGGATCTCGACGCTGTAGACGACCGTGAAGTCGCTGCACGCCGGTGGCGATTGGTCATCGCACGCCCGATACGTCACGGTGTACGTGCCCGGGGTCGTCGTCTTGCCGGCGAAGGTTCCGTCGGCGGCGAGCGTCAACCCGGCAGGGAGAGACCCGGCGATGATCGTCACCGCGTAGTCGTGACCCTCGGGATCCACGATCTGCAGAGGGTTGGGAGTCCCGCCGAGCGCAACGGTCACCGACTCGGGTCCGACAAGGACGGGCGGGTCGTTGACCGGCTCGACCGCGACCTCGACTGTCGCGGTGTCGCACATCGGGGTCGGTGAGGTGGTGTCGCAGATTTGGTAGGTGAAGGTGTCGGGTCCGCTGTAGTTGGGGTTGGGGGTGTAGGTGATGGCTCCGGTGACGGGGTCGACCGACACGGTGCCGTTGGTGGGTGGGGTGATGATGGTGACGGTGGTGGGGTCGAGGTTGCCGTCGGGGTCGGTGTCGTTGTCGGCGACGTCGATGGTGATGGGGGTGTCCTCGGGGGTGGAGACGGCGTCGGAGTTCGCAACGGGTGGGTCGTTGAGGGCGTTGACGGCAATGGTGGCGGTAGCGGTGTCACATAGCGGTGTGGGTGAGGTGTCACAGATTTGGTAGGTGATGGTGTCGGTGCCGGTGTAGTCGGGGTTGGGGGTGTAGGTGACGGCTCCGGTGGTGGGGTTGACGGTGGCGGTGCCGTTGTCAGGTCCCGACAGGATCGTCACCGTGGTCGGGTCGAGGTTGCCGTCCACATCCGAATCGTTGTCGGCCACATCGATGGTCACCGGCGTGTCCTCGGGGGTCGACTCGGCATCATCCTCAGCCACCGGCGGGTCGTCGATCTCGACCACAGTGGTCGACACGGTGGCATCGGTGGTCGAGCAGGCGCCGTCGGTGTCGCAGATTTGGTAGGTGAAGGTGTCGGGTCCGCTGTAGTTGGGGTTGGGG
>CAYXMJ010000238.1:0-2110 GCA_964465915.1 uncultured Acidimicrobiaceae bacterium | reverse complement strand
CCACATCCGAATCGTTGTCGGCCACATCGATGGTCACCGGCGTGTCCTCGGGGGTGGCGGTGGGGTCGTTGTTGGCGGTGGGGGCGTCGTTGATCGCGGTCACGTCGACGGTGACGGTGGCGGTGTCACACAGCGGGGTGGGGGTGGTCTGGTCGCAGACCCGGTACGTGAACGTGTCGGTGCCGTTGAAGTCCGGGGCGGGCTCGTAGGTGATCTCGCCGGTGACCGGGTCGATGGTGGCGGTGCCGTTGGAGGGCCCTGCGGTGACGCTCACCGACGTCGGGTCGAGGTCTCCGTCGGCGTCGGTGTCGTTCGCCAACACATCCACCACCACCGAGCCGTTCTCCTGCACGGTGGCGTCGTCGTCGGTGGCCGAGGGGGCGGATGCCGTCGACTCGCCGTCGGGACGCACCGTGGCCAGCCCGTCATAGGTGACGTCGCTGCCGCGCATGAAGTCCTTGTTGATCACCGACAGGTTCGCTGCCTGCGAGGTCCCGAAGAAGAGCTGAACCGGAGTCGAACCGGTCACCGCAGGGGCGACGGCCGTGATCTGGGCGATCGGTACCTGGAAGTCGACGAACCATCCCTCGTCCGGCGCCGGGAAGGCCCTGGCTCCGAAACTCTCGTTGGTGAACGGTGTGGTGTAGATCTGGCGGGTGACGGATCCATCGGCGTTCGACGTGTAGACGTAGTCGGTCGCAGACGGCTTGCCGTTCAGCCCGACGACGGCCGCCTGGGTGCCCCCGACCGCAATGGACAACAACCACGAGGTGGAGCTGAATCCCCCGTTCCTGCTCGTGGGGTCGGTCCTGACCCGGACCCGGAAGAAGATGTTCGTCCCGTCGGAGGTGAAGTACACGCTCGGCAGATCATCGGCCGCTCCGGCATACAGATCCGAGTATCCCGGGTTGTTGTCGGACACATCGGAGATCGGAGTTCCATCAGCCGTCGAATAGGGAGCGAAATCGGTCGGCCAGGCCGCAGCCACATCGCCGAATGGGCTGTCGCCCGCAAGCACCGGAGCGAGACTCGCGGCGAGCAGCATCACCGTCGCGGCGAGGAGGATGGTGGTGCGGCCGGTTGATCTCATGGTTTCCGATTCGGGTTTGGTGCGTGGCGACTCGTCTCGGCGCGAGCCGCGCCTTCATCGCTTCGGCCGACGCTCATCGTTCGGCCAGGGGACTGGGACCCGCCATGTGAGGCGAAACCCTTCCTATCTATCGACCGATCACCTCCGGCCTACAGCGGTTTCCAACCAGCGCGCCTCCGCCCATGAGGGCGTGCGGTCGGGAACCCGAGGCGCAGCACCGGCGCAAGGATCCCGCTTCGACATCCGGTGCGTGCGATCGCCTGCCGTGCGGTACTCACCCGGGTCTCATGCGTTCTCATCCCGCTGCGAATCCAACCATCCGAACGGCGCCCGGAGAGACGCGAACGCATGGGAGCGACCCGTTGCGACCTCCTGGATCGTTCGCGATCAGGAGGGCGAGGATGCTGCGTTGTTTCACCCCTCCGACATGAACCAGGTTGTCGCCGGAGTACACCTCGATCGGACCAAGGACCCGAAACTCCACCACCCAACCATACGCCCCCCGCCGACCCGCTCCCGAAGAACCTCTTGCCCCCGAAACGCCCCGAGCGGCAGAGACCGGTCTCGAAGGCACAGCCAGGCGCCGACGCCTTACCCAAGAAACGCTCGGGTCGACTGTCCAATCGACTCCGACACTTGTGCTGCAGAGCGTCGCTCCACCGTGCTCCGACGCTCACCGAGTGGCGCTTCGGTGCAGAAGCGTCGCTTGCTGATGTCCGACTCGCCCCTACTCCGCCAGCGGAGACGAGAGGTCGGTGACGATTCTGTCCATTCGCGTTCGGAGGTCGACCACTTGGTCGGTCTCGGGTGCATGCGGTTCGATCGCGGCGTAGATCTCGCGTACTGAGGGTTCCCGCCCGAGTACAGCCTGGAGATCCGCGGCAGTCGCTGCGAGTGTCTCAAAGCGCAAGGCACGCTGCTCGATCGCCGGATCGATGTCATCGGCGGAACGCTGCGCCATGTCCGACCAGACAACTGCGACGATCGCGAGAACAGCGGCTCCTATGACAACGAACATCA
>CAYXMJ010000237.1:0-3958 GCA_964465915.1 uncultured Acidimicrobiaceae bacterium | reverse complement strand
CACCGACACGCGCCCCCGACCCCGGCTTTGCGGCCGTCGCCCATGCGTGGGCGCATGGGGTCGATCTAGAGGATCTTTTTGGCGATGACGACATGGCCGCCGGAGATTTTGTTCGCAACTGTCGCCAACTCCTCGACCTGCTGCGCCAGTTGCGCGACACGTTTCCAGGCCTCGCTCCCGAGGCGCGGCGTGCCATTGCGGGGATCGACCGAGGGGTGGTCGCGGCGGGCGGTCGCTCGTGACTTGGTGGGTCATCGTCAACCCCTCCGCCGGTCCGGGCCTCCAGTTCCCCGTGACGCCCGGCGGAGGGGTTGACTTCGAGTTGCGGGTGTCGCGCGACGCTGCCCACGTATCCGAGTTGGTGGCTGACGGCCGTCGAGCGGGGTTGCGCCGCTTTGCCTCCGTCGGTGGGGATGGCACTGCCCACCTTGTTGTGAACGGGCTGATGGCCGCTTCGTGGGATACGCCGCCGTTGCTGGCTATCTTGCCCGCCGGTTCGGGGTCTGACTTCATCCGCACCTTCGCCCTTCCCAAGAAGCTCGAGGCGGCGGCTCGCCACTTGGCGACCGATGCCGTATACCCATGCGATATCGGTGTCATCGAAGGCGGCTTCGGGTCGCGGTACTTCCTCAACGCGGTCAACGTCGGAGTGGCAGCCGCCTCGGTGCGGATCGCCGAGCGGCTGCCCCGTTGGCTGGGGGGTGTGCGGTACGGAGCCGGATTCTGGATCACCCTGGCCGGATTCCCAGCCGCCGAGGTCCATCTCGAAGTCGATGGCCGCGAGTTCTTGGGTCCCGCTATCTCGGTCGTGGTGGCCAACGGGCAGTACTTTGGCGGCGGTATGAACGTTGCGCCCCGCGCCTCGGTCATGGATGGCAAGCTCGACATCCAGGTGTTCTCTGGGCCGCGCCGGCAGGCATTCACAGTGATGCCGCGGGTCATGAGGGGGCTGCACCTCAACCACCGTGGGGTACGTCGTTTTGAGGGCGCCGCGTTTCGTCTGCGGTGTCCCGACGCCTGGCCGGTTGAGGCCGACGGGGACATGCAGGGGGTCGGAGAGATCACCGGGAGGGTCATTCCGCAGGCAATCGAGTTCAAGATCTGAATTGGTCGTTGCTTCCTGGGGAATAGCTGTGATAAAAGAGTGGTTGGCAGGGCTCAATCCGCCGATATACTCCCCGCCGCGCAGGAGAGAACCCAGATGGCCAAGAGTAAGATCGCAACCGAGGAACCCGCACCGATCGACGGTGTGGTGGACGCTGTCGAACCCGATGTCGAATCCGATCTCGAGGATGGTGAGGCCCCCGAGACCCTCGAGGACTGGGACGCGGTCGACGAACTCGAGGATGTCATCGATGACGGCGAAGAAGTGGTTGATGACGCGGTCGTCGCGGTCGAAGCCAAGGACGGGTCCGACGATGAGGCGCTCGACGAACTCGAGGCTGAAGAACTCGAGATGCTGACCGACGATGAGGCGTCGGAGACTCTCGTGGTCGACGAGGCCGAGGAGTTGCGTGCCATCCGGAGAGCTGAGATCTCGATGGAGGCAGATGGTGGCGGACAGCGTGCGCGGGACGAGTTCGTCTGCCAGAGCTGCTTCCTCGTCCTCAAGTCATCACAGCTCGCCGACAAGCGGCGCAAGTTCTGCCGCGATTGCGCCGGCTGAGCATTTGCCTGCCGATCCGGCGCAGGATTCAAGAACTGGGTCCGAACCGCCGATTGCTTCTAGATGGAGCCATACGACCAGGACGCGACCTTCAGTAGCGCCGTCATGAGCAAGCAGGTACGCCGCGACGACGTCTTCGTGGTGTTGCCGACCTACAACGAGGCGGAGAACCTGCGCAGCATCGTGGCACGCATCGCCGAGCAGGGCCCCCAGCTGCTGATCGTCGACGACAACTCGCCTGATGGAACCGGCGATATCGCCGATGAGCTGGCAAACGATGGTCGGGTCCATGTTCTGCACCGGAGGTCAAAGCAGGGTCTCGGCCCTGCCTACGCCGCCGGCTTTGCCTGGGCGCTCGACCGTGGCGCCGAAATGGTGTGCGAAATGGACGCCGACTTCTCCCATGATCCGAACGATCTCCCCCGCTTGTTTCACGCCATCGACTCGGGAGCCGACGTCGCCATCGGGAGTCGTTACGTCACCGGCGGTGGCGTTGAGGATTGGCCGTGGCATCGACGGCTGCTGTCGCGCGGCGGCAATGTGTACGCCGCCGTGATGCTTGGTGCCGGCGTCAAGGACATGACAAGCGGGTTCCGAGCCTTCTCGGCGAGCGCCATCGCGCGTCTGCAACCTGAGAGCTGTCGCGCCTCCGGCTATGGCTTCCAGATCGAGATGGCATGGCGGGCCCAGAGCTCGGGACTGCGCATCGTCGAGGTACCGATCGTGTTCCGCGACCGGGAACTGGGCACATCGAAGATGGACGGTCCGATCGCCTACGAAGCGATTCGTCTCGTAACCGGCTGGGGCTTCTTGCGACTCGGGGGGCGGCTACGCTGGCCCGCCGAGGAGAAGTGAGTGCAGGTCACCAGCCGGGCAGCAACAAGCGACGACGTCGACACGATCATCGCCATGTATCGCGTCCTTGCCGACGAGCAAGAGGCGCTCCGTCCGCTGTGGCCCCTGGCCGACGGGTTGGCTGAGCCGGCAGAAGCCGCGATACGTGACATCCTCGTCGCCGACGACTCGCTGCTCCTGATCGGCGAGATCAAACGCTACCCGCTCGGCTTCCTCTGGGCCCGAGTCGAGCCATTACTGCCGCAAGCTGCCGGCGAGGAGGTGGGCGTCATCCGGCTGATCTTCACGGATCCCGAGGCCAGGGGAGTCGGCGTCGGGGACGCCATGATCACACAGGCACTCGCCGAACTGCGCGGCCGGGGTCTGCGCTACTTCGACGCCAGGGTCAGCCCCGGCCATCGCCATGCCAAGAACTTCTTCGAGTCCAATGGGTTCTCCGCCCGCCTCATCGTGATGCATCACGTGGATCAATGAAATGGACGCAGTTTCTTGATCCGGCGACGGCGTCGCTCGGTGTCGGCTGACCACCCGGATCGGTGACCTACGATCAAGACTCAGGTCGGAACACTAGGAGGCTCCCGTGATACCGCGCGACGAGGTCATCGAGCTGCTGCAGACCCTGATCCGCAACGCTTGTGTCAACGACGGCACGCCCGACAGTGGCAACGAGCACCGTTCGGTAGCCACCCTCCAGAAGTATTTCGATGCGCCGGGCACCGTCATCGAGCCTCACCCCGGCCGGCAGAACCTCGTCTACCGGATCGAGGGGACAACGCCGGGGGCTCCGACCTTGTTGCTGCTGCCCCACCTCGATGTGGTGCCGGCGAGCGGCGACGGCTGGACCTACGACCCGTTTGCCGCGACCAGAGCCGACGGCTACATCTGGGGGAGAGGCGCTGTCGACATGCTCAACGTGACGTCGGCGATGGCCGCCATCTTCCGGCGCTACCTGACGGGCGCTCTGCCGCCGCTGCCCGGAGATCTGGTGTTTGCGGCGACGGCGGACGAGGAGGCCGGCAGTGTGTTGGGAGCCCAACATCTCGCGACGGAGCATTGGGAACTGGTGAAGTGCGACTACGTCCTGTGCGAAGTGGCCAATCCATCGTTCACGACACCGGACGGCTCCGTACTACCGGTGACGGTCGCCGAAAAGGGTCCGGCCTGGCGACGGATGCGGGTTCGGGGTCGCTCCGGGCATGGCTCCCAGCCGTATGGCACCGGCAACGCCCTCGTGCCGGTGGCCACCGCGATGGCGCGGCTGGCCGAGGCTCCGATGCCGGTCGACATCACCGCGGAGTGGATGACCTTTGTTCAAGGCCTCGGCCTCGACCCCGATCTCGAGGCGCGTCTGCTCGATCCGGACCTCGTCGACGGGGCCATTGAAGACCTCGCCGTCGATGACCCGATCTTCGCCCGCTGGGTGCACGCCTGCACACA
>CAYXMJ010000236.1:0-4032 GCA_964465915.1 uncultured Acidimicrobiaceae bacterium | reverse complement strand
CCTCTCGTGTACAACACCAGCGGCTACGACGCGCTGCGCTCGCTCCGACTGCTCGACGGCCTGGTCGACATCTACATGCCCGACTTCAAGTTCTGGGAGCCGGAGACGGCGCGCCGCCTCGCCCGCGCTCGTGACTACCCGGAGGTTGCCCGGGCCGCGATCACGGAAATGCACCGCCAAGTGGGTGATCTGCGCCTTGGTGCAGATGGTCTGGCTCGCCGCGGGCTGCTGGTGCGGCATCTGGTGATGCCCGGCCAGTTGGGCGAAGCGGCTGCGATACTCCGCTGGCTGGCAGAGGAAATCTCGCCCGACACGTTCGTCAACGTGATGGGCCAGTACCGCCCCGATCACCAGGTGCCGGACAACGGCCGGTACGGTGACATCAACCGGCGCCCGATGCGGGAGGAGATGGCCGCGGTCGACGCCGCTGCTCGCCGGGCCGGTCTGTGGCGGTTCGATGCGCGGCGTTGACCGTCGCCGAGCGAGGCTTCTGGCGGACAATGGCGCACCATGATGCGCTCATGTCCGCCAAAACCCTCTCTGCCCCCCTTTGCGGGTGAGGGCGCGGTACGCTTCGCCCGATGGACATCCGTGAGAACATCGTCGACGCCATCGGCAACACACCGATCGTGCGCCTCGGCCGAGTGCACCCGCCGGGGAACCTCGTGGCCAAAGTCGAATACATGAACCCGGGAGGCTCGAGCAAGGACCGCATCGGGCTTGCCATGATCGAGCGGGCCGAGCGCAACGGCTGGCTCCAGCCGGGCGGGACCATTGTGGAGCCGACTAGTGGCAACACGGGGGTGGGTCTAGCCATGGTCGCAGCCCTGCGGGGCTACAAACTGGTTGCCGTCATGGCGGACAAGCAGTCGAAGGAGAAGCAGGACTTGCTGCGCGCCTACGGCGCCGAGGTTGTGGTCTGCCCTACCGACGTTGAACCCGAGGATCCCGAGTCTTACTACTCGGTTGCCACTCGACTCGCGAGTGAGATTCCCGGTGCGTATCACCCCGATCAGTACTCCAACCCGGCAAACCCCCAAGCCCAATACGACACCACCGGACCCGAGATCTGGCAGCAAACCGACGGCGAGATAGGCATCTACGTCGCCGGAGTCGGCACCGGCGGCACGATTTCGGGTGTCGGCAAGTACTTGAAGGAGCAGAACCCCGAGGTTCTGGTCATCGGCGTCGATCCCGAGGGCTCGATCTACACAGCAGCCACCGAGGCGGATGTCACCACATACCTCATCGAGGGTGTTGGTGAGGACTTCTGGCCCGAGACCTTCGACCCTTCTGTCGTGGACCGCTACGAGATGGTTACCGACGATGAAGCGTTCCGGATGACCCGCACCCTGGCCGAACTCGAGGGCATCCTCGTTGGCAGTTCCTGCGGCATGGCCGTCGTCGGCGCCATCCGGGTGGCCATCGAATTCCCCGACCAACTCACCGTCGTGGTGCTTCCCGACTCAGGCCGCAACTACCTCTCCAAAGTCTTCAACGACGACTGGATGCGTGCGAACGGGTTCATGTAGAGGGTTTTGGCGGACATGAGCGCATCATGCTGCGCATATGTCCGCCAAAACCCTCGCTACACCTGGTCGAGGGCTTGTTCCAGGTCTTCGATGAGGTCTTCGGCGGATTCGAGGCCTACCGACAGGCGGACCAGGCCGTCGGTGATGCCGACTCGCGCTCGCTCCTCTGGTGGCATGGCGGCGTGGGTCATGGTGACCGGGTGGGTGGCAAGCGACTCGACCGAGCCGAGGTTCTCGGCCAGCGTCCAGAGTTCGAGCGAGTTCATCAACGCTTTTCCGGCCTCGACCCCGCCGTCGAGTTCGAACCACATCATGGCGCCGAAGCCGTCGGCCTGTCGGGAGGCCAACTCGAACTGAGGGAACGATTCCAGGCCCGGGTAGGCGACCTTGGTGACCTTGGGGTGGCTCTCGAGGAACCTGGAGATGTGCATCGCGTTGTCGGTCTGGCGGTCCATCCGTTCGCTCAGCGTCTTGATCCCCTGCAACGTGAGCCACGCCACCATCGGCGACATGATGCTACCGGTCGAGTTTTGGATGAAGCGCACCCGCTCGACGTGGTCGGGCCGGATCATCACCACCGCACCGCCGACCGTGGCGTTGTGCCCATCGAGGTACTTGGTGGTGGAGTGGACCGACAGATCTGCGCCGAGTTCGAACGGCCGCTGGTAGTACGGCGTCAGGAAGGTGTTGTCGACCGCGTGGGGGATGCCTTCTGCCGTCGCTATGTCGGAGATGGCCTTGATGTCGGTGAGCTTCAGCGTTGGGTTCGCCGGCGTCTCCGTCAGGATGAGCTGTGTGTTGTCGCGTATGGCCTTCTTGACCGCCTTCAGACTGGAGGTGTCGGCGAAGGTGAACTCGACCCCGAACCGCGTGTAGACCTGGGTGGCCAGCCGGTAGGTGCCTCCGTAGGCAACATCGGAGATGACCGCATGCGCCCCGGCGTCGAGGAACGCCATGAAGACGGCGTTGATGGCCGCCATGCCGGTGGCGAACGCCGCGGTGTCGACTCCGCCCTCCAACGCGGTGAGTTTGTCCTCCAAGGCCCGCACCGTCGGGTTCCCAGAACGCGAATAGGTGTAGCCCTTCTGCATGTATTCGTCGACCGATGGCTGCACGAATGTCGTGCTCTGATAGATCGGGGTCAGGATTGCGCCGGTCGTCTCATCGGGTTGGACCCCCGCATGGACCTGCTTGGTTCGGAAGCGCATTGGGTTCCTCCTATTGGTCGACGACGATGCCGTCGACGGAGTCGCGCATCAGGTCGGGTTCGACGTAGATCGGTGTGGCGTGCGGCACCTCTTCTCGGATGCGTCGCTCCACATCGTTCACGACATCTGCCAGGCTCGCCACGTCGAGGGTCTGATCGAATGCCAGCTTGGCGGCCACGAGAAGCTGATCGGGCCCGAGGTACTGGGTGCGGAGGTGGATGATGTGATCCACTCGAGGTGTCTTCTGGATGGCGCCCTTGATCTTTGAGTATTCCTTGGGTCCGGCGCCCTCGCCGATCAGGAGACCCTTCATCTCGATGGCAAGGATGACGGCAATCACCCCGAGGAGTGCCCCGATCAACACCGTTCCGACGCCATCCCAGCGGGGGTTTCCCGTCGCGACGGACATTGAGACGGCGGCGAGCGCCAGGACGAGACCGATGAGGGCGCCGAGGTCCTCCATCAGTACGACCGACAGCTCGGGGATGCGCGAGGTGCGGACGAACTGCCACCAGCTCCGGTCACCCTTGAGCGGTTGGGATTCCTTGACTGCCGTTCGGAACGACCAACCCTCGAGCAGGATGCCGAGCAACAGGATGCCGATCGCCACCCAGGCCGACTCGATCTCGTGGGGGTGCAGCAACTTCTGGATGCCCTCGTAGATGGCGAAGACGGCACCGAGGGTGAAGAGAACCAGCGACACGATGAACGACCAGAAGTAGCGCTCTCGCCCATAACCGAACTGGAACAGCTCGTCGGCCTCGCGACGTGACCGCACCCCGCCCATCCAGAGTAGGCCTTGGTTGGCGGTGTCGGCGAAGGAGTGGATGCTCTCGGCGAGCATCGACGAGGATCGCGTGATCAGGAATCCGGCGGACTTGGCGATCGCGATGCCGAGGTTCGCCAAGAACGCAGCGATGATCGCCTTTGAACCGTGGGATCCACCTGCCATAGGCCAGGAGCCTACCGCCCAACTTGAAGGCGAGCGTCGTCACTCGGCCTGCACCGCACATGTTGCGCAGCGCCCGGACAGGGCGAAGTGGCCGGGGTCGACGACAAACCCCGTCCTGGCGCGGATATCGGCGGCCCAGTTGTCGATCGCACTGCCGGGAACCGCCACCGTCTTGCCGCACACATCGCACACGAAGTGCTGGTGCCCCTCCTCCTCAGACAGGTGATACACCGCAGGGCGATGGCCGAGGTGGGTGTGGGACAGCAACCCGATTTCCTCGAGGGCGTCGAGGGTGCGATACACCGTCGATTGATCAACAGGTGTCTCAACCTCAGCGGCG
>CAYXMJ010000235.1:0-4059 GCA_964465915.1 uncultured Acidimicrobiaceae bacterium | reverse complement strand
CAGCCGCGTTCTTCGACGACGCCGGAGGACCCGCAGCCAATGCGGCGGCAACCGCCAAGGCCCTCGGCGCCGACGCAACGCTGGTGACGAGCCTCGGCCTCGAACCGATCGGGCGGCTGGCTCTCGAACTCCTCGCGGCAGCTGGTGTTGATGTGGTCGACCTCGGTGGGGCCGGAGCGGCGGTATCCACAGTGCTCGTCAACCGCCAGACCGGCCAGCGCGCCGTGGTGTCGACCAAGGTGCAGTACACGAGCCCGGACTTCCGGCTCACCGGTGACGAGCTCGACGGTGCCGACGTCCTGCTGGTCGATGGTCACCATATGGATGTGGCGCTGGCGCTGGCTCAGGAGGCTTCGAAGGCGGGCGTACCCGTGGTGCTCGACGGAGGCAGTTGGAAGCCACGGACCGAGGACCTCATCGAGTACGTGGACTACGCCGCCATCTCGAGTGCCTTCTGGGTGCCGTCCGGTGACGATCCGCTGCGCGCCCTGGCCGACATGGGATGCCGGTTTGTCGCCGAGACCCAGGGCCCCGGCTCGATCCTCGTGCTGGCCGACGGCAATCGCAGCGAGGTCGCCGTCGAGGCCATCGCCCCACACCAGTTGGTGGATACCTTGGGAGCCGGCGATGTGCTCCACGGTGCGCTGGCCACCTTGGTGGCGCACCACGGAAACAGGCTCCCCTTCGTCGAGCTGATGCGCCGCGCCGGCGCTATCGCCACTGAATCGTGCCGCCACCGCGGCGCCCGCGGGTGGGTGCATCACCGCTCTGTCGCAGAATCAATGCGGGACTTGGTTGTCGCCGGCTGAAAGTGAGCCGCCGGCGGCGCCGGCCCCTGGTCCGATCCGGCTTGGGTCCTTATCCCCTAGCTATCCATTGAACAGCTGTATAGCTTATTGAACATGAGTTCAATGCCTATGCCTGCCGACGACGCGACGGTTGCCGATGACCGCACGACCAAGGCGCGAATCCGCGACGCTGCCATCGGCTGCTTCGCCGAAAGCGGTCTCGCCGAAACCACCGTCCGCAAGGTTGCCGTGGCGGCCGGAATATCGCCCGGTTCGGTGATCCACCACTTCGATTCGATGGAAGGATTGCGGGCAGCCTGCGACGAGTACGTCGCCGCCACGATCCGGAACTACAAGCGAAGCGCCATGAGCAGCGGCCCCAGCATCGACATACTGGCGGCGCTGCGGGACACGAGCATGGGCCCAATGGTCGGCTACCTGGCTGCCGTGTTGGCCGACGACTCCCCCGCCGTCGTCAAACTCGTGGACGATCTCGTCAACGACGCCGAGGAATACCTCGAGGAAGGCGTCGCCGCCGGGATGCTCCGGCCGTCGGCCGATCCAAGGGGTCGCGCCATCGTGCTCACCATGTGGAACCTCGGTGCCCTCGTGCTCCATCACCATCTCGAGCGGCTCATCGGACTCGACCTGACCAACCCGGCGTTGGGAACCGATCCCAACCTTGCCGCCTACGCAGGACCCGTCTTCGAGATCTACGGCGAGGGAGTCATGACCGAAGCCTCCGCCGCAAACATCCAGCAAGTGTTCGAGCAAACCCCAGACACCAGCAAAGGAAGCCCATGACCGACCACATCGCCATCCACACCGCGGGTCTGACCAAGCACTACGGGGACGTCCGAGCCCTCGTCGACTTGGACCTCGACGTCCGTGACGGCGAGGTCTTCGGTTTTCTCGGCCCCAACGGCGCCGGCAAGACAACCATGATCAGGACGATTCTCGACGAGATCCACCCGACGGCGGGTACGGCCACCATCGTTGGTCTGGACAGCCACCAAGACTCGGTCGAGATTCGCAACCACATCGGGTATCTGCCCGGCGACCTCTCCATGTACCCCAACCTGACCGGGCGCGACACGGTCACCTACTTCGGCAACCTGCGGGGCGGGGTGGACTGGAACTTCGTCGACGAGTTGGCCGACCGCCTCGACGCCGACCTCTCCAAGAAGGTCGGTGACCTGTCGTCTGGCAATCGGCAGAAGGTCGGCCTGATCCAGGCGTTCATGAACCGGCCTGAGGTCCTCATCATGGATGAGCCGAGTTCGGGTCTCGATCCCCTGGTCCAGCGTGAGTTCCAGGCCATGATGCGCGAGGTTGCCGCTGAGGGGCGAACCGTATTCCTCTCCAGCCACACCCTGTCCGAGGTGCAGCGGGTCGCCGACCGGGTCGGCATCATTCGCCATGGCCATCTGATCGCGGTCGAGCGTGTCGCCAGCCTGCGTTCCAAAGCGATGCGCAAGGTCGACCTCTACTTCGATGGCCCGGTGGATCCGGCCGTGTTCTCCTCGGTCGGCGGCGTCCGTGACCTCGTAGTCGAAAACCACCACGCCACCATGTCGTTCGACGGCAAGATGGAATCACTCCTTGGAGCCGCCGCCGGGCGCTACACGCTGATCGACATCAACACCCAGGAAGCAGATCTCGAGGAGATCTTCCTCACCTACTACCGCGATGAGGAGGTGAGCGCCTGATGCTGGCCAACGTCTTCACCAAGACGGTCCGGGACCGCTGGAAGGGCGAGGCCATAGCCGCCGTCACGATGGCGGCGATGCTCCTGTTCGGCATGGCCGTCTACAGAGACGTCGACCTGTCTCTCTACACCGACCTGCCGGCGGCAATGCGCTCACTGGTCGGTATCTCAGAGACGGCCGACGCCGCCAGCCTGGCGTACGCCGCCATCTACGCGTCGTACGGCGCCCTGGTGATCGCCGGCCTGGCGATCTTCATGGGCTCGGGATCCATCGCAGGCGAAGAGCAGAAGGGGACCCTCGGTCTGCTACTCGGAAACCCCAAGAGCCGCACCACGGTGCTGGTCTCGAAGGCGGGAGCGATGACGCTGCTGACCGCGGGAGGCACCCTCGTGCTCTGGGGGGCCGGCGTCGTCGTCCCCGACGTGCTGAACGTCGACGTGACCGGGATGCTGATCGGCGCGTTCATGTTCCACCTGTTCGTCAACGCCATCTTCTACGGTTTCCTTGCCCTGGCCGTCGGGGCCTGGACCGGCAGCAGCAAGATGGCGGGCGGTGTCGCAACGGCCGTCATGGTGCTGTCGTTCTTCGCCGTTGGCCTCCTCCCCCTGGTCGAGGGTTGGGAGAGCGCCGCCAAGGCGTTCCCCTGGTACTACTACGACAGCGGGAATGCCGTCGTCAACGGAATCGACTGGGGCCACATGGCCGTGCTGCTCGGCGGCATCGTCGTGTTCTCCATCGCCGCCCTGGTCGGTGTCAACCGGCGCGACCTGAAGAACAAGCCGGCCGGCGCCGGCCTGGTCGATCGGCTGCGCAGCAACGCCGTCACCGAGAAGGCGATCGAGCGGCTCGCCGGAGGCACGCGTGTCTCCGAGATCTGGGTCAAGACCGCCTCCGAGCACCAGGGTCTGCTGCTGGTCACCGCGTCGCTGATGTTCTTCATGATGGGTCTGCTGATCGGGCCGATGTACACGCTGATCGATGACGCCTTGAAGACCGCGGCCGACCAGTTCCCGGAGGCGTTGCTCGCCTTCTTCGGCGGCGGCGACATGGGCACGCCCGCGGGCTTCTACCAAGTCGAGACGTTCGGGATGATGGCGCCGATTGCGGTGATGGTCGCCACCGTCGCGATCGGCGCCCGGGCCGTTGCCGGCGAGGAGGCCAACAACACCATGGGGCTGCTGCTGGCCAACCCGGTCAAGCGCTCCACCGTGCTGCTCCAGAAGACCATCGCCATGGTGATCTACGGATTTGTGGTCGGGCTTGCCACCTTTGCCGGTGTAGCCGGAGGTTCGTTGCTCGGCGGTCTCGGCATGGACATGGGCAACATCGCCGCCACCTCGCTGCTGGTGACGCTGCTCGGGTTGGCGTTCGGAGCGTTCTCACTTGCCCTCGGCGCAGGTACCGGCAAAACCAGGGTCGCCGTGTACGGCGCCGTCGGAGCTGCCTTGGGGTTCCACATCATCAATGCCTTCGCTCCCTACAGCGACAACCTCTCCTTCCTCGCCAAGTGGTCGCCGTTCTACTACTACCTCGGTTCCGATCCGTTGAACACCGGGATGCAC
>CAYXMJ010000234.1:0-4172 GCA_964465915.1 uncultured Acidimicrobiaceae bacterium | reverse complement strand
TTGCGGCTGCGAACAGGAAGAAGCTGAAGATCATGATGGCCAGCTTACGATCGGACGGCCGCACCGAAGGGTTGCGGTCGACGTACGGAATCATGGCGAGGCCGATGGCTCCGAAGGTCGGCACGATGATGCCGGCGACCTGCGGGTCGAAGTAGGAGAGGAGCTCCTGGAGACCGAGGAAGTACCAGGGGGCCTTCGACGGGTTCGGCTGCTCGTTGAAGTTGGCGAACTCGAGCAGCGGCGCATCGACAAACACTGAGAAGACAAACAGCGCGGCCGTGACCACCATCAGAGCAACGAACTCGATGGCGAGCAGGTGCGGCCAGACGTTGACCTTGTCGTGTGGCTCGGACTTGACCTGTTGGATCGCCCCGGCCTTTACGACGGTCAGCAAGCGCTGGGTGCGAACGCCTTCGGGTATGGCGGGGGCTGCGGCCGGGGCTGCTGCCGCCGCGGCCCCTCCGGCGGCGGGCGCGGCTGCTGCGGCGGGGGCCGGTGCAACACCCGCCATCGTGGGAACGGCCGTGCCGTCCTTGCGGGCCCGGGCCACCATGGCGCGCTGCAGGAGGGGTGCCGGGACGCCGTATGTGGCCGACTCGGCATCGAGATCTCGCACCGGGCCGGCTGCGGCTGCTGCGGCGGGTGCCGCCGCGGCGGGGGCGGGTTCAGCAGCGGCTGGCGGTTCAGCAGCGGCCGGCGCTTCGCCCATCAATTCGGCCATGACCTCATCGACAGAGCGACCCTCCCTCTTGGCCCGCGCCTCGGCGGACCGTCGGACGAGGTGTTCGGGGAGTCCGGAGCTGCCGCCGCTCGGTACCGGCGCGGCCGGAGCCGCGGGGGCGGGCGCCGCCGGCTCGGCGGCAGCCGGGGCGGCTTCACCTTTCATCTCCGCCAGCACTTCTTCGACGCTCCGCCCCTCAGCCTTGGCACGGGCCTCGGCGGATCGCCTCAGAATGCTTTCGGGTATCTCTGCCACACGGTCTCCTTAGAGCGGACCCGAGATGCCGCCGTCTTTGCGCACCCGCCAGAAGTGCACGGCCATGAACACCACGATCACGAACGGGAAGAACAACACGTGTAACACGTACCATCGCAGCAGCGTGTCCGGCGTGATCTGGACGCCGCCGATCAACGCAAATGACACTTGATCACCAAACACCGGTGCATAAGCCCCCATGTTGGTGCCGACGGTGACCGCCCACACCGCCAACTGGTCCCACGGCAGCAGATAGCCGGTGAACGAGAGCAGCAGGGTGAGGAGCAGGAGGATGATGCCGACCACCCAGTTGAATTCGCGGGGCGGCTTGTAGGCGCCGTGGTAGAAGACCCGCGCCATGTGGAGGAAGACGGTCAGCACCATGAGGTGCGCGCCCCAGCGATGCATGTTGCGCACCAACTGGCCAAAGGCGATGTCGGTCGACAGCGCCTGGATGTCCTGGAAGGCGGCCGGTGACGTCGGCCGGTAGTAGAACATCAGGAAGATGCCGGTGATCGTCAGCAGGATGAACAGGAAGAACGAGAGTCCGCCCAGACAAAGTGTGTAGGAGAGTCGGACGCCGTGGCGTTTCACCTTCACCGGGTGGAGGTGATAGAGCACGTTGTTCATGATGACGTATGAGCGGTTGCGCGGGCTGTCCGAGTATCCGGTGCGCAGGGGCGACCCGGGGCGGAAGATGCTCGACCACACCTGGCTGGATCGGATATTCTCGCCGAACTGGCCGAGGCGCTCTTTCAGCCCGACCTTGCCCTCTCCGTTCCCGTTCGCCACCTGACCTCCTCGAAGGTGTCGATAGTTTCACCTACGGCGCGCGCCGGTCAAAATCGACCGACGCTCACCAACGTACTCCGTATGCATAGCCATTCTTGAAGTCGCGAGCCCCTGTGTCGTACTCCCATGGTGCCAGACCGTGCTCCTCGGCCTCCGCCGACAGAGAACCGGCGAATTTGCCGAGCGAAATCACGCCGGTGGGGCAGCGGTCGATGCACAGTGCACACCTGGTGCATTCGTCCTCGTCGACCAGGAAGAACCCCTGGTTCTCAGACTTGGTCCCCGGGTCATCGACGTTGACGCCCTCGGCGATGGCGTCAATCGACAAATAGTGGATGCACTTCCAGGGGCAGATGTCGACGCATCCTTCGCACAGGATGCATTCGGCCTGGTTGATGTGGAGGAACTGCTTCGGTTTGACCGCGGCGACGAGGTAGGCACCGTCGACTGCGGCAAGCTGATAGTCGTCGCGCAGCGGCGGGGTCTCGAACCAGACGTCGCTCTTGGCCATCGTCGCTACCTCTCGACCTTGGTCATGGGCCGACCATAGGTCGAGACGGGCTGCGGCGGCGGACCAGATGCGACCTTCTTCTGGTGGTCCTGCCACTTGATCATGACGAAGGCGATGGCGCCGGTAACGACAACGGAGTAGCCGCCGACGACCATGTCCTTGATCGCGGCATAGCTGATCGAGACGTCGTTGTTGAGCACCAGCACCGGCGGAATCGTCAGGAAGATCTTCTGCGGCGTCCACTCCCACACCGCCTGGGTCAGGGTGAGCCACTCGTTGGGGATGACTCCGAACAAGATGACCATCAGGCCGGTGAACAGGGCCGCACCAATCGAGGCCCGGGCCCAGGTGATCTTGCGCTCGTAGAGGAATGCGAGGGTGGCGCCCGCCATGGCAAGGAGTACGCCGCCCAGGGCAACGATCTGGCCGAACAGCACATATCCCCACCCGCGGGGGATCGCGGGGTAGATCTCGCGGCCGAGGTCATCAAACTCGCTCAGACCGGTGAAGTGCGCGATCAGCACTCCGATGACCAGCGTGACCAGGCCGACGAAGATGCCGGCGATGCCTGCCCTGAAGTAGTTTTGATGCTCCAGTTCGCCCTCCTGGTCCTTGCGGTGGCACCTTACTGCGCCGAGATCCGCCCGGCCGGCGCCATTCTATGCAGACCGACCCCACTCTCGAAGTCGGACAGAGTTTTTCCCTTCCTATCTGGTAGCTAGGCTGCGCCCCGCCGACGGGACGACCAATGGAGGACGCGCGAGCGGTGGCCGCAGAGACGATGACCGACGCTTCCGAGCCCGCACTGTCTGTGGAGGTATCTGGGTATTCCGGTGCAGCCCGCGCCCACATCTTTGTGGCGCTCGGCTCGCTCCTTGTCGGCGTCATGCTTGCACTGGTTGCGGCAACCCAGTTGGTGCTCCCCGACGTTTTCTCCGGCGTCGGCATGCTGAGCTATGGCCGGGTGCTGCCGACGGCGACCAACGTGCTTGTTTACGGTTGGCTGACGATCGGCTTGATCGGGGCCGCCTACTACATCGTCCCCAAGGTTGCCGGAGTAGAACTCCAGTATGAGCCGCTCGCCCGGGTTGGCGCCGTGTTGCTTGCCATCGGCGTCGTCGCCGGCGCCGACGGGATTGCGCTCGGTTGGAGTGAGGGGCGCACCTACCTCGAGATGCCGCTGTGGGCCGACTTGTTCATCGTCCTCGGCCTGCTCATCGCGGTCCGGGTCATTTCTGCCACGATCTCGGACCGCACCAATCGCGAGATGGGGCCTGCCTTGTGGTTCCTTGGTGCCGCGCCGCTGTGGCTGCTCCTCGCCTTCGTCGTTGGCAACATCCCCGGCTTGGTCGGAATCAACAGTGTCATCCAGACCGCGTTCTATCGAGGTGCCGTTGCCGGGCTCTGGTTGTCGGTGGCCGGCTTCGGGCTCGTGTACTACCTCATTCCGAAGGTCACCGGCCGGTCGGCTGCGAAGCCGACCAAGCTGGCGGTGATGGGCTTCTGGTCGCTCGGGTTCGTGTGGGCGTTCGCCGGTACGGCCGACCTCACCTACACCCCCGCCCCCGGCTGGTTGCAGACCATCGGTGTCGTGTTCTCGATTGTGCTCTTCCTCCCGCTCGCCATGCTCCTGACCGACCTGGTTGGTCTGATGCGGGGTCATTGGGGTCAGGCCCGCGATCGCATGACGATCCGGTTCATCGGGGCTGGAGCGATTCTGCTGCTGGTGATGGCCGCCATCAATCTGCTGCAGGCGCTGCGGGCGTCGAGTGCCGTGGTCGGCTACACCACTTGGGGAGCCGCCTTCGAATACGCCGCGTTCTACGGAGCCTTCACCCTTTGGCTGGCCGCCTTCATCTACGACTCAGCAGGCGACTTGCTCGGCGGGGTGTT
>CAYXMJ010000233.1:0-4189 GCA_964465915.1 uncultured Acidimicrobiaceae bacterium | reverse complement strand
CGGCTCACGCAGGCAACGACGGGAACCGGGTTGTTGATCGGCGGACCGGGATGGAACGTATCCAGATCGACCCCGGCTCCGATGTAGCGGACCGGTTTGCCGGTGAGTCGGTGTACCCGGCCGACGGTGAAGTTGCTGACGGCGAAAAGCACATCGGCGGCCGCCAGCATCTTGCGCAGCATCTGGCGGCTGCCGGGGAAAGCGGCGGGCAGGGTCACCTCGGCACCATGACACAGAACGCCGACCGGAACCCGCAAAGCTTCCTGGAGACGGGGGCCCAGCCACGGCAGCGGATAAGGAGCCCCAAACAGCACAACGTCTGGTTCGAAGGCCTCGGCCTCATTGACAACCCAGTCGCCGACTCGTGGCGTCGGCCACATGAAGGTCTGCGAGTTTCGAACTACGACGTCCTCGCCTCGCTCGGTGGCGTTCGCCGGTCCATCGTCGGGCGCCAATACTCGGACCGGTCCGGGGTAGGCGTCCATCAGGTTGCCGAGGTATTGCTGGATCCCGCCGGGCTTGGGCGGGTAGTCGTTGCTGATCAGCAGGAGCCGCATCGTCAACCGGCTAGGTGGGGGGCGACGTTCCATTTAGCCACGACCCGGCCACGATCGGAATAGTCGACCCGGCCAAGGGCGGTGTTGCCCAAGATGGGGAGCCGGTGGCGCTGCGGAAAGCCCATCCCGAGGACTCGGGTGGCGAAGGCGCGGGTGGCGCCACCGTGCGAGACGACGGCGACCCGCTCGCCCGGGTGCGCCGCGACGATCCTCTCCACAGCCTGCTCCATGCGATCGGCGACCTCGGTGAACGTCTCACCCGTGGTGCCCCGCCGGAAGTCCTCCCCCGACCTCAACCGGGCGAACCCTTCGGGGTCGATCTCGAGGATCTCCTCGACCGTCTTCGACTCCCAGGTTCCGAAGCCGATCTCCTGGAGGGCTTCATCTTCGGCGACCTCGAGATCGCCTTGCTCGGCAACCTTGTCGGCGGTGACTCGAGCCCGGCTCAGCGGCGAGGAGTAAACGGCGTCGATCCCCTCGAGTTCGGCCGCGAGAAGTTCGGCTTGCCGAACGCCATCGTCGGTGAGACCCCAGTCCGATTGCCCTTGCCAGCGATGCTCGAGATTGGCCTTGGTCTGCCCGTGGCGGATCAGGACGATTTGGGTGGCGCCCTCGGGATCGCCGGCCCGCTCGGCGAGGTGTCCGAAGTCGTTGTAGACGGCCACTTCCCGGTGTGTGTTGTTGAGCACCAGCCGAGTCAGTGAAGTGTTGGCAACGCCCGACAGCGGCGGTGGGCTCGAGATCCCGAGGGTCTCGGCCACAACCCCGAAGATCGGTCCACCATGGGTGACGACGAGGGCGCGGCCATCCTCAGGGAGTCGCGCATCGATCGAGGCGACCGCCTCCCCGACCCGAACGGTGAGTTCCCCAATGGTCTCGCTGCCGTCGATCGACATGTCCTGGCCGGTCCAAAAGGCCGCCGCCTCCTCGGGGTACTTCGCGATGATCTCGGCCCGGGTCAAACCCTCCCAGGCGCCGAGCTGGAGCTCCCTCCACCGCGGATCGAGCTCGTACTCGAACCCGATCGCGGTGGCGGTCTGCTGGGTGCGGCCCAGGTCCGAGGCGACGACGACGTCAAAGGCTTCCTCGTTCAGCCGAGCCCCGGCCGCGGCGGCCTGTTGTTGCCCACGGTCGGACAGCAGCGAGTTGGTCGACCCCTGCCACACACCAGCGGCGTTGGCAGTGGTCTCGCCGTGCCTGATGAGGGTGATTTCCTTGGCCACACGATTCCTTCCGTGCGCTGCGGGGGCGGGACGCCGTAGGCTAGGCGACGTGCTGTGCACTGCGATCTTCGCTCAGGAATCCAACGAGGGATTGTGCGCCGACGGCAACTGGAGCTGCTGGGCCATTATCGCCGTCGTTGGGCTGCTGCTCTTCGGTATCTACGTACTCATCAGCCGCACCCGCCGCCGTTCCGAACAGGATTATTGGAAGCGCCGCCAATGGGAACAAGACCTCAGGGCAAACGATCCCGACATGGCTGCACCCGATGACGAAGACTGATCGCGGGCCGACCTAGGCTGCGGGAACCGTGAACCAGAAGACGGATCCGCCGCCCTCGGCATCGTCGATTCCGGTGGTGCCGTCCAACCGAGTGACGACCCGGTCGACGATGGCCAGACCAAGGCCGTGGCCCTCTTCGTTGCTCTCGACTCTTTCGAACTCGCGGAAGATCCGATCCTGATCGTCCGCTTCAATCCCCCGGCCGTTGTCCTTGACCTCGAACCGAACCATGCCGTCGCGCGTTGCCCGTGCCGCGACTTCGACGGTGGGCGGCGATCCGCCGTACTTGATGGCATTGCCGATGAGGTTGATCCACACCTGGGTCAACCACGGTCCGTAGCCGCGCACGGACAGCATGGTCCCGGACCGACGGACGACCGCGTCGCTGTCCTCGATGGTTTGGGTCATCGTCTTCAGGGCGGCATCGATCGTGGCGTTCGTGTCGACCGGCTCGAGCACCCGCGTCTCGTGCTGCAGCCCATGAAGGAGCAGGAGCCCTTCGATGATTTCGGCAGCGTGCTCTCCGGATTGGAGGATGGCTGCAGCAAACTCCTTCGACTCGGCACGGCAGCTGATCTTGGGGTCATCGAGCAACACGTCCGCCATGCCGATGATCGTGGCCAGCGGGTTCTTGAGGTCGTGGGCGACCGTGCTGGCAAATGCATCGAGGTCGGCGTTGCGCGACTCCAGCTCGTCGTTGAGTCTCGACAGCTGATCGCGCTGGTGAGAGATCACATAGCTCATCCGAAGCTGACGATCGGCGATCCAAGCGCTGATCGGAGCCGAACACACCAGTGCGATGATCAAACCCTCGGGCAAGATCTCACCGAGGAGGAGGCGCATCAGCACCACGGTGATCAGCTCGGAGACAACCACCGAAATCGCGACCGTCCGACCAACGGTGCGCACGTGGGAACGTCGCCGGTTGGCGGACATCGGCGCCATCGGTTCACTTCGCGACATGTTCGCGGTCTTCATCAATAGATTCATCGGCAAACCGAGCCCATTCTTTGAATCGAGCTGAGGCCTCGGCCAGAGCCCGACCACCGATCGCCTCCCCCGGCACAGTGAGCACGCTGGGGGAGGCGACAAGTCCTAGCCGACGAAGGCCGAGGCGAAGATCAGGCTGACAATCGTCATCACCTTGACGACGATGTTCATCGCCGGGCCCGACGTGTCCTTGAACGGGTCGCCGATCGTGTCGCCGACGACGGCCGCCTTGTGCTGGTCGGAGCCCTTGCCACCGAACGCACCAGCCTCGATGAACTTCTTGGCGTTGTCCCAGGCGCCGCCCGAGTTGGCCATGAAGATGGCGAGCAGGAACCCGGAGACCAGCGCACCGGCCAACAGGCCACCCAGGGCCTCGACCGAGATGAACCCAACGACGAGAGGTAGGGCCACCGCCAGCGATCCGGGAAGGATCATCTCGCGTAGTGATGCCTTGGTCGAAATGTCGACGCAGCGCTCGTAATCGGGTTTGGCGTCTGGCTTGCCCTCCCGCAGCCCCGGAATCTCACGGAACTGACGCCGCACCTCTTCGATCATCTGATTTGCCGCCCGGCCGACCGCTTGGATCGTCAACGATGCAAAGAGATACGGGAAGGCGGCTCCGAGGAAGAGGCCGATGATGACCGAGATGTCGAGGATGTCGAGCGCCTCCAATTCCCCGCCGGCATCAACAACTGCCTGCTGGAAAGTGAAGAACAACGCCAAGGCCGTGATGGCAGCAGCCGCGATGGCGAAGCCCTTGGCCACGGCAGCGGTCGTGTTGCCCAGCGAGTCCAGGGCGTCGGTGGTCTCGCGTACCTCCGGTGGCAGCCCAGCCATTTCGGCGATTCCTCCGGCGTTGTCGGCGATCGGTCCGTACGCGTCGACCGACACGGTGATCCCGAGCGTGGAAAGCACGCCGACGGCGGCAACGGCGATGCCGTAGATGCCGGCGAACTCGACATCGAACGCCAGCTCGCCGCCCCAGTAGGCGCCGGCCATCCCGATGGTCACGACGACCACTGAGAACGCCGCCGACTTCATCCCCTCGGAGACACCGGCCAAGACCACAGTCGCCGGACCGGTCTGGGACTGGCGTGCTATCTCCTTGACGACCTTGTGGTGGTCACTGGTGTACCACT
>CAYXMJ010000232.1:0-4222 GCA_964465915.1 uncultured Acidimicrobiaceae bacterium | reverse complement strand
AGAGTCCTACATAAACCTTCTGACATGTTCGGACCACCTCCTTTCTCTGGTCCGCAGATTGTGCCACAAGAAAGCCTTCTTGGGAACCGTTGATGTCCGCGACGGACGACTCACCGGCGCAGTCTGAATCAGCCAGGCGTTGGATGAACTGCGCGAGCGGCCAGCAGCGTGCACACAGCCGACAGCGCCATGGCCGCGGCGACCATCGCCATCGGCACGTCATAGCTGCCCGCGGCATCCTTGCCGATGCCTGTCAGCCAGGGTCCGAGCGCTCCCCCAACCGCCGCCGCCGACCACTGGGTACCCATGATCCGCCCGTAGTTGGCACCCGAGTACCAGTCACTCATGATGACTGGGCGCAGCGGCAGCATCGTGCCAAACGCAAGCCCAAAGATCACGAAGTGTGCCACCATCCCGGGGCCGGAGGGGCTCACCATCAAGGCGGATGCGACAGCCAAAGCTCCGAGCGCCACCGCGCTGACCGTCGTCGCGCGAACCCTGGTGGCAAGCATCGGCCCCCCGTAGCGGCCTGGGAAGCCGAGCAGCCCCGACAGCGCGGCCCAGGCGGTGACGCTGCCGATCGTGAACCCCGCCGCCTCGAACACCGCAATGCGATGGAAGAAGATCGCCTGGAGTGCTCCGTAGGACACAACTACCGATACCGAATACCACACGAAGCGACGGTCCCGCAGGAGACGGGCCGTGCCGCCAGGTTCCGGCGGCGGAGCATCGGTCCCTGCCGTGCCCGCCGGGATGAAGAGCCATGAGATGACCACGCCGTACATGGCGAGCGCTGCCCCAATGACGACCGCCGCCGAACGCCACCCGATCGAACCGACGAGCCACCCGGTGAGGGGAAGGTAGACCGGACCGGCGAGGCCACCGACGACCGCAAGAATGCCGATGGCTCTCGCTCGGGACGCGCCGGCGAACCACTGATCGAGAGCCACGAATGCGGGTTCGTAAAACGTGAGGGCTCCGGCCGGCCCAATCAGTAGCCAGGAGGCGGCGACCACCTGCCATGGTTCACGGCTTGCGGCCAGCGCGAACAGACCAAGTGCGCCGAGGACGGCGCCGAGCGCCGCAATGCCGCGAACGCCTCGCCGATCAGCTCGGCGCCCGACGATGAACGCCAACCCGCCACCGACCAGGACCGCCCCGGCGTAGGCGGTCGACAGCAGGCTGGTTGAGTACTCGGCACCGGCCGCCTCCTCGGTCAGAAGCACCGAGAACGCGTAGAACAGCGAGCCGAAGGCCATGAGCACCAGCCCCGAGAGGGCAACCAGTGCTCGCCATTCGGCGCGGTGGGGGGGCATGAACAGGAGGGTACCGAGTGGGGCGGAGAGGCTCGCAACGGAACCCGCTGAACCACCGGCGGCGTCGTAGTCTGGGACACATTGGAGGATGTATGAGACTTCGTCTCTTTGTTGTCATGATTGCCCTTGCAATCGCTGCCGGCGCGTGTGGGTCCGACGACGACGGAGGCGCCACGTCGAGCGCGGCTCCGACCACCACGGCGCCAACGTCGACCACGGTGGGGCCCGACACCGACAAGCCATTGAGCATCGATGCTGCCCTGGCGGCACCCGATGGCGCTCAGGTGCAGGTGGTCGGCCCGCTGATCGCCGCCGGAGATGATGTGCGGCTTTGTGGTGCAGTCATGGAGTCCTACCCGCCGCAGTGCGGTGAGCCTTCTCTGCCACTGGATGGGCTCGATCTCGACGCCGTCATCGGCCTGAGCCGACCCGAGCCTGAGTTTGCGGGTGTGGTGTGGACCGACTTCCCCCTGGTTGTGTTCGGGACGATGCAGGGTGGCATCCTCACCGAGGCCATCCCGATCCAAGCGGCAGCATCAGTGGGTGACACAGAATCCGAGCTCTCGCTGGCGGTATCACCGGACCCAATCCCCGCCCTGGGCGGCGTGGTGTGGCTGATCGACGTCACCAACCTGACCGACGCACCGTTCGTGCTGCAATTCCGCGACGGGCAAAGTGCCGACGTCGTGCTCACCGACGAATCAGGAACGGAGGTCTATCGCTGGAGTGCCGACAAGGCCTTCACCGATGCCCTGTGGGACCAGACAATCGAACCGGGGGCCACATGGTCGATCCAACTCCACGACGAACTCGATATTGCTCCAGGCCGCTACCTAGCGTCGGCCACAATCGCCGCAGACAACGCGCCGAAGGTGGCACTCTCTCTCGGAGTTGATGTTCGGTAGCGACACGTCGTTACACAGCCGGGATCTACCTGCCACAATCGAAGCATGGACATCGAGGCACAGGTGCGACAAACACTTGCGGGCAGCGATCACCAGTTGATCGACTGTGACCCCGACCTAGCGAACACCGCGGCGTTCTGCGCTCACTACGGGTATCCGGAGGAGAAGTCGGCCAACACGATTCTCGTGGCTTCCCGCCGCCCACCCGGCGAATTTGCCGCCTGTGTCGTGCTCGCCACCACCCGACTCGACGTCAACAACCGGGTACGCAGGCTCATGGGGGTGCGCAAGGCGTCCTTTGCCCCCGCCGACGTCACCGCCGAACTGACCGGAATGCTGATCGGCGGGGTGACCCCGTTTGCGCTGCCGCCGGATCTCCCGATCTACATCGACGCCAGGATCATCGACCTCGATTGGGTGATCGTGGGAGGCGGCAGCCGCTCGCTCAAGCTCAAGGTGGCACCCGCCGCGCTCGCCGCACTCCCGGGTGCCAAGGTGGTCGAAGGCTTGGCGATCGCTCAACCGAACGGACCGCAGGTCAACTGACGAACCGACGCCGTGGTCGAGACGGCTAGCCTGGCGGTCAACACCAACACCTGCGGAGGAATTCATGGCGTTGACGTACACCGCCTTGGGGATCGTCATGGCTGTGGCCGTGCTCACGGTCACAGTCGGGTCCCTCGTCGTCTTGCGTCCTCTGCTCGCCAAACCCTATCGACCCGGAGATTGGATCGTCGCTATCTCGGCGGGATTGGCGACCACAGTTGCCGGGGCAGCGGGTATCGCCTGGGCATTCAACCAGGGGGTGTCGTACCTGTCGTGGAGTAGTGGTGTGATCGCGGGGGTGGTCACCGTGTTTGGCCTCGTGCTCACAGCAATCGGGGTTTGGATCTATACCCCCGACCCTTCGCTGGCCGAAGACAACAGCTGACGTCGGGTCTTCGACTAGACCGCGCCATGCCACAATCCGGAGACGCTGGCACAGTGCCTGGACATTTCGTCTCTCTCAGTTAATCTTCCGCCACTCTCGGTATACGTTCTGTTGTGCCGTGTGACTCGGGCGCCAGGCCCGAACGACATCCCCCCAGCGAAAGGGAAATCCATGCAAGGAGTACAACGAGCCAGGTGGCTAGTCCTGGTGCTCGCGTTTGCTCTGATCGTTGCCGCCTGCGGTGACGACGACGCAACCACCACGTCGGCTGCTGCGGCGGGCGACACGACGACCACGACCGAGGCTGAGCAGTGTCCTGGCAGCATCCACGTGTTGCTCCCCGACCGGGATTCCTCGCCGCGTTGGGAGGCCGACGACCGCCGCTTCTTCCAGGCCGCGTTTGAAGGCGCCGGCCTGATCGACGGTCCCGATTTCTCGATCGTCAACGCCCAGGGCGACCCGACGAAGCAGATCGCCCAAGCCGAAGCGGCTCTGGCCGACGGTGCCTCGGTGATTGTGCTGACCAACTTGGACTCCGCTACCGGCGCGGAGATCATCGAACTCGCCCGCGCCGGAAACGCCAAGGTGATCGACTACGACCGCCTCACCACTGAAGGTCCCGGTGCTGACGTGTACGTGTCGTTCAACAATGTCGCGGTCGGCCAGACCATGGCCGACGTCATCGGTCCCGACATCGATGCGCTTGGCGGAACTCCGAACGTCGTGATGCTCAACGGTGACCCGAACGACAACAATGCTGCGCTGCTCAAGGCGGGCTACAACGTTGCTTCCGACTACGGCGTATCCAAGAAGGTCGAAGCCGGCGCTTGGGCGTTGTTGGCCGATCAGGACACCCCGAACTGGGACAACCAAGTGGCACTCACGATCTTCGAGCAGATCCTCGTCGACACCCGCGGTGCGGTTGATGCCGTGTTCGCTGCCAACGACGAACTCGCCGGCTCGGTGATCCAGGCCCTCCAGAACAACGATCTCGATCCAATCCCACTGAGCGGCCAGGACGCCACCGTGGCCGGGATGCAGAACATCCTGTCCGGTTGGCAGACGATGTC
>CAYXMJ010000231.1:0-4294 GCA_964465915.1 uncultured Acidimicrobiaceae bacterium | reverse complement strand
CGAGCACGGCTAGATACCACTTGGGTCGTCGCATAGTTCCCCTTCCATCGACTCCCTTGATCGTATGGCGTGGCGTACCGAACGAGAAGGGTCAATCTTCCGATGACGCGCTCTGTCGCGTTTGTCGGATGGTCAGCGGAGGAGCGCAGCATTGCCGACGACGACGACTGGATTGTGCTCGCCTCGGGTGTCGTAGATGGTGGCGGTGGGGTCGTCGTACCACCGCGACTCGGCGACGACGACATAGCGCCCGTCGAAGTCGCTGATCCGCGTCTGGGGCAGGGTCGTCATCCGAAAGGTGACGCGTCCCGTGCTGAGATCGGTGACGGTGAGTTCGCCCAGGATGTGTTGGGTGTCCGCCCACCATTCGTCCCGCTCGCCGCACTTCAGGCGGCCGTCGATGTCCGAGGGGGCATCGTTCCGGATAGTGGACGCGAGGTAGCGCCCGTTGGGTGAGACGGCGATGCTCAGTTCGCGGGGTCCCGAGGGCTCCGGAGCAGGGTTGTGTGGGTGCTGCGTCCGACGCCCGCTGCGATCCCAGAAAGTGAACCGGCCGTCGGATCCGCCGCAGCCGATGGCTTCGCCGTCGAGTCCGACGAACCAGCCCTCGCCGAACGAGGTTGGGTAGCTCCAGCCGTCATCGTCGACCCAGCCGATGTTCGGCAATAGCTCGGTCGAGCCTGACGTGGCGTTCCAGAGCAACAAGTCGACCCGTTCGTCGCCGTCCGCCGTTGGGACGAGCTCCGCATAGGTTGGATTGCCGTCGATCATTGCCACGAATCGGGGATTGACCACCGGGCCGCTGAGCGCCCTGATTGAGTTGTCGGCCCGGACTCGGTACGTCGTGTTGTCCTCGAGGCGCCAGTGGTGGCGGAACAGTGCTCCGCCCTCGAGATCGTCTGCCATCCACGTCACATGTCCCGGAGCGAGCTTGGTGGCGACATCGGCCACGACCCGAAAAAGTCCGTCCTCGCCGTAGCGGTAGTAGTCGGGTCCGGTTGCCAAACGCACCGGGGATGGGATGTCGATAGGACCTTCGGCGAAGGTGGCACTGCCGGCCACCGGCAGCTCGACAGTCGGGCTGCCGGGGGCGTCGAGGTCGAACACCCAGGCGCGGCCATGTGCGGATTCCCATCGCCGATTGAGCAGCACCTTGGCCCCGCTGATATCGAGGCTCTCCGAGCCCCAGCGTGCGGGCTCCTGCGGGACGTTGAGCCGCTGCGTCGTGGCGCCGCTGGCCGTGGCGATCACCGAGATGACGACTTCGGCTATGGGCTGCTCCTGCACCTCATGGAAGGCCATGTGCTTCCCGTCATCCGATATGACGCAGGCGCGGGGGCAACCAATCTCGCACTCCGGTTCGGGGACGTAGCCGGGAATGGATCGTGGGTTGCCGGCAGTGTCCAGGAATTCACAGACGGCGCCGACCTGGCCGAAGCTGGTGAGCGCCACGATGCCGGCGTTGGCCGAGACCATGCCAATACCCCATTCGAACCCGCCGACGGAGAGGAGGTCGGTTGCGGTACGGGTCTCCACGTTGTAGCTGCGTAGCCGGTCGCTCATGTCGACGTCTGGGATGGACCCCTCGTGACGGGTGTAGACAACGGCGAATCCATCTCCGGTGGCGTACGCATCGTGGAGCGACAGTTCGTGACCGGAGCCGAGTTCCGGCACGAGCAGTTCACGGGGTGCATCAGATCCGGCCGGGACCCACCAGACAACCGTCGACCAACCTGGCTCGTCGTCCCAGTTGCGTCCTCGGTTGAGCTGGTACAGCAAGCCGCCTCTAGCGTCGTCGACGGCAAAGGCCACGTTGCCGTCGACGATTTGTGTCGCAACATTGGCCGAGTCGACCAGGTACACGCCATTTTGGCCGGTTACCAGCACGCCCTTCTCTTTCGGCGGCGGGATAGTTTGGGGCGTGGTTGTCGGTGGCGCCACCGACGTGGACGTGGTCGTGACGATGATCGGGGATGGCTGCGACGGCAATGAGGTGCTCGCCGCCGGACGGGTCGCCGTCGGTGCGTGTGAAGTGGTCACGGTGGGCGCCAACGACACAGATGTGGTCGGGGTTGCGGTGGTCTTCTCCGGCGGCGTCGCCGCCGGTTCGGAGGCGTCGTTTCCCCCGGCACACGCCGCGCCGACCAACGCCACGGCGACCAACCCGATCATCCACCGACCCAACACGAGCGCCGCCTTGTGAGATGCGGGGGTCAGCCCCCTCTCTACTGTGCAACGAAGTTCAGCTCTGGTCTAGTTCCTTGGAATCGCAACGGGTCCGCCGCCGAACATGTCACACCCGTCCTTCATCATGACGTCGTGTGCTCGACATGGGCACATGTGCAGCACATGCAGTAGACTTCTGAGGTGACCAAGATGATCCAAATCCGCAATGTGCCCGACGACATCCACCGTGAGCTCAAGGTGCGAGCCGCGCAAGCGGGGATGAGTTTGTCCGACTTCCTCAACGCCGAACTGGTGCGGTTGGCGACCCGGCGGCCGCTCGCCGAGTTGATGGCCGAGATGCCGCCCGGTCCGGCGCTCCGCCCAGGTCAAGCCGCTGAGGCGGTGCGCGCCGGGCGGCCTGAATGATCGTCCTCGACGCTTCAGCCTACGTCGACGGGATCCTCGGGAACCACGTGGTGCGGACCCGACTCGTAGATGAGGATGTCCACGCCCCCCATCTGCTTGACCTCGAGGTGGTGAGCGCGCTGCGACGCCTCCTTGCCGCCGGCGCGATCGAGGAATCGCGGGCCGTCGATGCGCTCGCCACCCTGGGGGCGGCCGACATCCATCGTCACCCTCACACTCCGCTGCTCGGTTTGATTTGGGACATGCGTGACACAGTGGCCCCCTACGACGCTGCCTATGTGGCGCTGGCAAAGGTGCTGGGGGTTCCGCTCGTCACGACCGATCGCAGGCTCGCCGCGGCTCCCGGCCTGCCGTGCGCGGTTGAGCTCATCTGACGGATCGGTCGGCCGGCGCGGAAAAGGCGGGCGCCGCCTGACCGCCAAAGCGACGACGTACTCACTTGCACCGGAGCGCCGATCTGGAGTGGGGCTTCGACAAACGTAGCCCTACCGGCGATCGGCAGCTCTCGCGGCGGAGCTGCGGGGGAGGCGAGGTCGAACAGCAGGCCCGCCCGGTAGCTGCCCGACTGCACATTGAGCAGGAGGTGATTCTCGGTGAGGTCAAGGCCCCGGCCACTCCACGCGTCCGCCAGTGTGACGGCCCGTAACCGATGGCGCTCTTCTCCGGTTGGCGTATCGATCGTGCCTATCTCGAGCGTCGGGTCAGATGAGTCCGCTACTTCGTGGTACGCCATGAGGTCGCCGACATCCGAGATGACGCAGGCCATCGGGCAGCCGTGGTCGCACTCCGGGCGGGAGGGGTCACCCGGCATCACGTGTGCCCTACCGACCTTGTCCACAAACGTGCACCTCCCGCCCACCTGTCCGAACGAAGTGAGAGCCACGAGTTCTGTGTTCACCGACACCAGGCCGAGGCCGGATTCGAAGCCCCCCGTGGTGTAGAGGTCCTCGATTGCGTGGGGCTCCACGTCGTAGCTTCGCAGCCGTTCCACAACGTCGTCTTCGTTCGGAATCGAGCCTTCGTGGCGGGTGTAGACGACGGCGAAGCCGCTGGCGGTCGGATAAGCGTCGTGCAACGACAACTGATGATCAGAGCCGGGTGCCGGGACGACGAGCCGGCGGGGACGGTTCGACTTGGCCGGGACCCACCACACTGCGGTACTCCAACCCGGTACGTCTTCCCAGATGCGCCCCCGGTCTAGCTGGAAGAGAAGCCCGCCCCGCGTGTCATCGACGGCGAAAGCGACGTTGCCTTCAAGGATTCGAGTGGATTGGTTGGACGGGTTGACCAGATAGACGCCGTCAGATCCGGTGACCAGGATGTCCTTGCCCTCGGGTGGAGGGGTCCCGGTGGTTGGTGGCGCAGGCGGCGGAATCGTTGGAGGCGGCGCGGGCAACGTTGTGGTCGGAGTTGGGACCGTCGTACTCGAGGGTGGTTGCGTGGTTGTCGACACCGGGCTCGTGCTCGTCGGCACCGCTGTCGAAACCACCACAACGGTCGTAGCGGTTGGTGCTTGTCGGGGAGCCGAGGTGCCGCTGGCTGGTTCAGGGCCGGAACACGCTCCGAGAGCCAGCATCGCAAGAAGCGTGGCCACCGGTGCAGGTCTCATCGGTCCCCTATTACTCATCTCATGGCCGGCGCACAGGTCCTAGGTGGCTGATGAAAATGTCTGCGGGTTTGGGGTGGTGGGTGCTCGCGTTTG
>CAYXMJ010000230.1:0-4310 GCA_964465915.1 uncultured Acidimicrobiaceae bacterium | reverse complement strand
ATCTTCAGTTCATCGAACAGCTGTGGCACGTGTCTCGCTCCAGACTGTGTTGCTCACCCGGGTTGGGGTCTCTACCCGCCCCCAAGTCAGCGCGTGTCTTGTGTTTCCGTCTTCTATCAATTGAACCTGTGGCTATTCCCGTTACGGGGCGGTCGTCTCGGCGCGTTCCGGGCGGGAGATGTCGATGCCGAGTGAGGCGGCAGTGCGGAACACGTCCTCCTCCAACTCCTTGAACTCGACTTCCTCACCGGCCGAGAGCATCTCGACGTTGAGGCAGAGGCTCTGCATCTCCTTGACGAGTACTTTGAAGGACTCGGGGATACCCGGTTCGGGAATGTTCTCGCCCTTGACGATTGCCTCGTAGACCTTGACCCGGCCCCGCACGTCGTCCGATTTGATGGTGAGCAACTCCTGCAGGGCGTAGGCAGCGCCGTACGCCTCGAGGGCCCAGACTTCCATCTCGCCGAAGCGCTGACCGCCGAACTGCGCCTTACCACCGAGCGGCTGCTGGGTGATCATCGAGTACGGACCGGTCGACCGGGCGTGGATCTTGTCGTCCACCAAGTGGACGAGCTTCAGAATGTAGATGTAGCCAACCGTGACCGTCGAGTCGAACGGATCGCCGTTGCGACCGTCGTACAGCGTGGCCTTGCCCTCGGCGTCGACCAGCTTCTGACCGTCGCGGTTGGGCTTGGCCACATCGAGCAGCTTGAGAATCTCGGTCTCGCGTGCCCCATCGAACACCGGCGTGGCAACGGTCTGCCACGCATCGGCACCCTTCGAAGCCGGCGATGCGATATCGTCGAACGGCTGCCACCCCTGGGCGGCGGCCCACCCGAGATGGGTCTCGAGGATCTGGCCGAGGTTCATCCGAGACGGCACACCAAGCGGCGACAGAACGATGTCGACCGGCGTCCCGTCCTCGAGGAACGGCATGTCTTCTTCGGGCAGGATCTTGGCGATGACACCCTTGTTGCCGTGGCGCCCGGCGAGCTTGTCGCCCTCAGAGATCTTGCGCTGCTTGGCAACGTAGACCCTGACCAATTCGTTCATGCCGGGAGGTAGATCAAACCCGTCCTCACGGCGGAACTCCTTGACGGCGATGGCCTTACCGGACTCACCGTGAGGCACCTTGAGCGAGACGTCGCGAACCTCGCGGGCCTTCTCACCAAAGATCGCCCGCAACAGCCGCTCTTCGGGGGTCAGCTCGGTCTCACCTTTCGGCGTGACCTTGCCGACCAGATAGTCGCCGGCGCCGACCTCGGCTCCAATGCGGATGATGCCGCGGTCGTCGAGATCCCGAAGTACCTCTTCGGCGACGTTCGGAATGTCCCGCGTGATCTCTTCGGCACCGAGCTTGGTGTCCCGGGCTTCGATTTCGTGCTCGTCGATGTGGATCGAGGTGAGGATGTCGTCCTTGACCAGTCGTTCGGACAAGATGATGGCGTCCTCGAAGTTGTGGCCCTCCCACGGCATGAACGCCACGAGCAGGTTGCGGCCGAGCGCCAGCTCCCCTTCATCGGTCGAAGGTCCGTCGGCGATGACCATGCCGGCCGTCACCTTGTCGCCCTCGAGAACGAGCGACTTCTGGTTGATGCAGGTGCCCTGATTGGAGCGCGCAAACTTGGCCAACGCAAAGCGGTGCTTCTTGTTGGTCCCCGCTTCCTTGACCACGATCTCCTCACCCGAGACGTCGACAACCTCGCCGTCGACCAGGCTGGTGATCACATCGCCGGAGTCGTGCGCGGCGCGCCCTTCGACCCCGGTGCCGACCAGCGGAGCGTCGGCTCGCAGCAACGGCACAGCTTGGCGCTGCATGTTCGAGCCCATCAGCGCCCGGTTGGCGTCGTCGTGCTCGAGGAAGGGAATCAGCGACGTCGACACCGAAACCACCTGCTTCGGCGAAACGTCCATGTAGTCGACCTCGAGAGCAGGCACGGAGTCGACCTCGCCGCCCGTCTTGCGGACCAGGACCCGGTCGTTCACGAACGAGCCGTCTTCGGTGAGCAGAGCGTTCGCCTGCGCGATGACGTGCGCCTCTTCCTGGGATGCGGTGAGGTAGTCGACCCGCTTGGTCACTTTGCCGTCGATCACCCGGCGGTACGGCGTCTCGATGAAGCCGTACCGGTTGACCTTGGCGTAGCTCGCCAGCGAACCGATCAGCCCGATGTTCGGACCCTCAGGCGTCTCAATCGGGCACATGCGGCCGTAGTGGGACGGGTGAACGTCTCGCACTTCGAACCCGGCACGCTCGCGACTGAGGCCGCCGGGGCCCAGCGCCGAGAGCCGGCGGCGGTGAGTGAGGCTGGCCAGCGGGTTGGGCTGGTCCATGAACTGGCTGAGCTGGCTGGTGCCGAAGAACTCCTTGATGGAGGCGACCACCGGGCGGATGTTGATCAGGCTCTGGGGCGTGATCGCCTCAGGATCCTGCGTCGTCATCCGCTCGCGCACCACCCGCTCGAGACGGCTGAGGCCGACCCGAATCTGGTTCTGGATCAACTCGCCGACCGTGCGGATGCGCCGGTTGGCGAAGTTGTCGATGTCGTCGGTGCGGTAGCCGGGAGTCATCGAGTGCAGATGCACGAGATACTTGATGGTCTCGAGCATGTCCTCGTGGCTGAGTAGCCCGTGCTCATCCGCGATGTAGTCCTCGAGGCCGACCGGCTCGCGGCCGAATTTGCCGTCGAGCTTGTAGCGGCCAACCCTGGTGAGGTCGTAGCGCTTCGGATTGTAGAACAGGGTGTTGATGAGCCCACGGGCCGACTCAACGGTGGTGAGTTCACCCGGTCGCAGTTTGCGATAGAGGTCGAGCAGCGCCTCGTCACGAGTGCTGGTCGGGTCCTTCTCCAGCGAGTTGCGGATGACCTCGGCTCCGTCGAAGAGCTCGAGGATCTCCTCGTCGGTCTCGGCAAAACCGAGAGCACGCAGGAATGTGGTCACGTACTGGCGCCGCTTGCGATCGACCCGGACGCCAACGGTGTCCTTCTTGTCGATGTCGAACTCGAGCCAGGCGCCGCGGCCGGGGATGACCTTGGCGGCGTACACATCCTTGTCCGATGTCTTGTCGATCGACTTGTCGAAGTACACACCCGGAGAGCGAACCAACTGGCTGACCACAACGCGCTCGGTGCCGTTGATGATGAATGTGCCGTTGGCCGTCATCATCGGGAAATCGCCGAGGAAGACCTGCTGCTCCTTGATCTCGCCGGTCTCCCGGTTGAGGAACCGGGCGGTAACGAACAGCGGCTTCGAGTAGTTGGCGTCTTGTTCCTTGGCCTCCTCGATCGTGAGCGGAGGATCACCAAATCGATGCTCGGTCAGCTCCAAAGCGAGGTTGCCGGTGAAATCCTCAATCGGCGAAACCTCTGAGAAGATGTACTGCAACCCACTCTCCAAGAACCAGCCAAACGAGTCATGCTGGACGGAAAGTAGATCCGGGAGAGGCAGTACCTCAGGAATCTTGGCAAACGAAAGCCGGTCGGCGCGCGCACGTGACAACGGCATCCTCCTCTTCAGAGCGTTTCGGGCGTCGGTCAATCAGGGACTGGTGGGTCGGGTGGATTCGAGGCGGCGGAAAACGGGAGTCTAGACGTCAGAAAGACCAGGATAGCACGCAGCTATCCCGGCTCTGCCAGGCGAGAGTCGCAAAAACGTCTTCAACTGATGGCGCGACCATACAACAGGTTGCGACATACCGTCAAGGATACAAATCGGTTGGGCAGAGAAAGGGGCCCCGAAGTGGGGCCCCCTCTCAACTCATGTTCCAACGTGAACCGGAACTGGAGCTACTTCAGTTCCACCGTGGCACCGGCGCCCTCGAGGGCTTCCTTGGCCTTGTCGGCAGTCTCCTGATCGACACTTTCGAGCACCGCGCCCGGGGCATTGTCGACCACGTCCTTGGCTTCCTTGAGACCGAGGCTGGTGAGCCCACGGACCTCTTTGATCACCTGGATCTTCTTGTCGCCGACCGCGGTGATGACGACATCGAACTCGTCCTTCACTTCCTCGGCGGCTGCGCCGTCGCCGCCAGGGCCGGCAACTGCTGCAACGGCCATCGGGGCGGCTGCAGTCACATCGAACTTCTCTTCAAATGCTTTCAGGAACTCGGAGAGCTCCAATACCGACATCTCCTCAAAAACGCCAAGGAGATCTTCGCTTGTCATCTTGGTCTTGGCCATGTGCTATTCCTCCTCGTTTGAAGGCCCGAGTATGCCACACGCGCGCACTGCGAAGAGCCCCCCGGACGGCTCTCCGTCGGCTAGCCTGCTCTTCTCACCCCGGTTCGCCCAGAATGCCGGAAATACCTGAAT
>CAYXMJ010000229.1:0-4383 GCA_964465915.1 uncultured Acidimicrobiaceae bacterium | reverse complement strand
GACGCGACAAGTACTGGGTGCCGGTCAGCCGGATCGACGCCCGCTACGGCGACCGGAACGTCATGTGCGCCTGCCCACCGATCGACGCCTACGCGTAGGAGAGGGTTTTGCCGGACATGAGCGCACCATGATGCGCCATTGTCCGCCAAAACCCGCTGGGTCAGATGGCGCGCTCCCTCACCACCGAGGCGACGTCGATGTTGGACACCGAGCGGATGCCGGGCCACAGCGAGATGGCGGCGACCAGCAGCATGAACAGCGCCGACAGCACCAGGGTGCTCCACTTCATGTCGAGCTCGAACTGGAACATGTCGCTCGAGTAGAAGCTCATGAACTGTGCCGCCACGAGATACCCGACGATGAGGCCGGGGATGATCCCGATCGTCGTCAGCAGCATGTTCTCGCCCATGATCAGCGACGCAATGCGGCGGCGGGGCATCCCGTTGGCCCGCATCGTGGCGTACTCCGTTGAGCGCTCGGCCACGTTCACCGAGATCATGTTGAAGATCAGCGCAAACGCCATCAGCCCGCCGAACACCAGCATCATGCCGATGAAGATGTAGAAGAACCCGAGCAAACTCTGGGCGAGGTCGTAGAGGGCGCGCTGGTCGATGACGGCCGCCACCTCGTCGCGGGCTCCGATGTCGGCGATGACGATGTCGCGGTTTGCCGCCGGATCGAAGAGCGATCCCACGGTGGAGATCACGGGTTCCGCGAGCACCTCGGGAGGGATCGGGGGGGTGGCGGCAGCGAGGGCCCGCCCCAGTTCTGCCCGCTCCATGTAGACGGCGGTCCCCATGGGTTCGTCAACGAACTCGACCAACGTGGTGGTGATCGTGGTGCCGAGGGTGGGGAAGGACACCTCGACGGTGTCTCCCTCCACAACGCCGAGGAGGTCGCTGAGGGCAATGCCTCCGATCATCCCCGTGCTGGGCAACTCGCCGGACGCGTTGGTGAATCCGTGGAGTTGGGTATCGGGTCGATAGGCCTGGAGTTGGGTGGCGTAGGTCTCACCGTTGGAGCGGACCGATACCTCGAGGGTGGCGACATCCTCGGCCCGGGTGACGCCGGACACGGAGGCAACGGCTGCGACCTGCTCGTCGCCGACCGGAACGGTGAGCACCGACGACGCGTCCTCGAGGGCGACCTCGTTGAATTGGCGGTCAATCAGGACACCGACGGTGTCGATCATCCCCCACGAGGCCAGGATGAGCACGAGGGCCAGCGTCACGCCGATCACCGTCGACAGGCTGCGGCGTTTGTCCCGCCCAATGCCGCGCAGCACCATGCGCCAGCGAACCGGAGCCCGCTGCAGCGGCGGGATGAGCCGTTCGAACCCGCTGATTCGTCCATCGGCGACCTTGACGTCGCCGCGCATCGCTTCGGCCGGGCTCATCCGGAAGGCGGAGCGAGCCGGAACGTAGGCGGCCAGGAACCCGGTCACGATTCCGAAGAGCAGGCCGACGACCGGAGTCAGCCAGCGGAACTCTCGGATCGTGTCGGGAATCCCGAGCTCGGTCGTGTAGGCCGCGGTCAGGGCGTACCCGAGCAACACGCCGAGGACGACCCCGACGATCGCACCGATCACGCCGAGCACGATGCCGTAGGAGAGGTAGTGGCGGGTGAGGAGCCTTCTGCTCACCCCGGAGGCGCGCAGAGCGCCGATCTGGGGCCGTTGGGTGAGCACGAGCCTGGTCAGCAGGATGAAGGCTGCCATCCCGGCCGCGATCAAGAAAAGCGCCGGGAAGGCGATGGCGAGCTGTTGAAACCCGTCAACGTCGAGCTGCAGGGCGGCGTTCGACGGCTGGTGCGCCTGAGTCTGGATGTCGGCGGCACCCGCGGCGTTGGCGGTGGTGGACACCGCGGCATCCGCATCGGAGTGGTCGGCGTCCTCGGCGTACAGCAAGAGGATTTGGTCGGCCACGACGTTTGCCGGGAGGGGTTCGAGCAGGTCCTCGGCGACGAAGATCACGCCGAAAGTCCCGGGTGCGCTGAACACTTCCTGACGGCTCTTGGCCGGCCATAGGTACTCCGCCGAGACCCCGATCCCGAGCACCTCAGCCTCCATCCAATCGGCCCCGGTGAAGATCTCGATGGTGTCCCCGGGCGTCAGGTCATGATCGACGGCGAAGTGGGACTCCACGACGACCCCGGTCGGTCGGTCCGGATCGAGGTACGAGCCCGAAGTGACGTCGACCTGATTGATCGCCGGCTGACCGGCGGCCGGCATTCCGATGGCGCGCCCGCTGAGTACATCGCCTTCAGCCCGGAAGGGAAGATCGACCTGGCGGCGGGTCTCGACGACGGCGACGCCATCGATCGAGACCGCGTCGGCGGCGAAAGACGGTTCAGCTCCGGTCACGGTCATGTCGGCGAAACCGAGCCGGTCGTAAGTGCCCTGGTAGGACGATTCGAGGTTGAGGTAGGCGTCGTAGCTGGCGGCAAACATCATCACGCCGAGGGTGATGGTCACCGCCACGGCGATGAACTGCCAGCGGCGCTCGCGGAAATCGCGGCGCCGTTTGACGTTGAGCATGCTCACCAGTCGAGCTCCGTCACGTCGGCCGGCGCCGGGTTGACGGTGTCGGCCACGATCTCGCCGTCGCGCAGCCGGATGACGCGGTCGGCCATCTTGGCGATCTCGGAGTTGTGGGTCACAAGGAAGACGCTGCGTTCGCCGTCGGTCGTGGTGTCGCGCAGCAGACCGAGAATCTGGCGGCCGGTGGCAACGTCGAGGGCCCCGGTGGGCTCATCGCACAACAGCAGCGGCGGGTTCTTGACCATGCCGCGCGCAATGGCGACACGTTGCTGTTCGCCGCCGGACAGCTGGGATGGGAAGTGGTCGGTGCGGTCCGCCAGCCCGACGTTGTCGAGGACCGCGGTGGTTCGTTGGGTGGCGTTTTCACCGGTGAGTTCGGCGATCAGTTCGACGTTCTCCTGGGCGGTCAAGGTTGGCACCAGGTTGTAGAACTGGAAGACAAATCCGACGGCATCGAGGCGAAGCTGCTGCTGCCCGTCCTCGTCGAGCTCGCTGAGATCGACCCCATCGGCTTCAATGTCACCATCGGTGGGCGGTTCGAGGGCGCCGATCATGTTGAGCAGCGTCGTCTTGCCTGATCCGGACGGCCCGAGCAGTACCACGAACTCACCTCGGCCTACCTCGAAGGAAACGCGGCGCAGGGCGTGAACGGCGGTCTCGCCGTCGCCGTAGGTCTTGGTCAGGTTCTCGGCTCGCACCGCAGGCATCGTCATCACAGACTCCAACTGATAGTCACTCGCAAATGATAGTCACTGTCTGTATGATGTCGAATCATGTCCGAGTCGACAATGACCTTGCGCCAGCGGAAGCAGTCCGCTGCGATGCAACGAATCCAGCAAGCAGCCTTCACCATGCTCGCCGAGCGTGGCTACGAGGCGACCAAGGTCACGGACATCGCCCGCGCCGCCGAGGTCTCACCGAGCAGCGTGTACCGCTATTTCGGGACCAAGGACGGCGTATTCGTCTGGGACCCGCTCGAGGGTCCCTTCATGGATTTGCTGGAGGTCAACCTCGGTGGCCGCCCCGCGATGGAGGCGGTTGAGGTGACGTTTCTCGCGGTGGTCGGCGATCTGAGCCCGGACGATGAAGCGGTGCTGCGGGCGCGCACTCGCGCCATTTTGGCAACGCCGCCGCTCAGAGAGGCAATGCGCGCCATGCTTGGTGGGTTTGGCGACGACCTGGGGAACGCCCTTCGCCGGGGTGGGGCCGACCCTCTCGAAGCAGGCGTGGTCGCCGCCGCGACCGGTGCGGTGTTGCTTGCTGCGGTCGAGCACTGGGCTCGCCCCGGTTCTACCGACACCCTGGCCGAGGTCACCATCGAGGTGTTCCGCTCCCTCCGAGTCGCCGCGATCTAGGGTTTTGGCGGACATGAGCGCATCATGATGCGCTCATGTCCGCCAAAACCCTCTACGCCGCGGCGGGGACGTCTTCGTCTCTGTCTGCGGCGTCATAGCGGCGGTCCCAGCGCCAGTAGACCACGGTGCCGATGGTCATCGCGATGGCGGCAAATGAGTACATCGCCGGGTAGCCGGACACGCTGATGATGATGCCGAGCACCGGCCCGCCGATCAGCACCCCGATATCGAAGAGCGCCGTGAAGAACGAGAGGGTTGCGCCGCGGACCGCGACCGGGGAACGGGTCACGGTGAAGCCAAACAGGATCGGGAAGGCGTAGCCGTGTCCCGCCCCGCAGAGCACTCCGGCAATCGCGATGTCGGTCGGCGTCTGGACTCTCGCCAGCAGCACGAAGCCGATGGCGATCGCGGCCAGAGCCGGGAAGAGCACCTTCTTCTCCCCTATTCGCGCCGGGAGCCAGGCGAAGGCCAGGCGCAGCGCAATAGCGG
>CAYXMJ010000228.1:0-4400 GCA_964465915.1 uncultured Acidimicrobiaceae bacterium | reverse complement strand
TCGGGACGATGATCACCAAAAAGACGGCCCACAGCAGCACGAAATCGATCAGACGGGCCACAAAACGCTGTCCCAGATCTGCAGAAGCGCTCTCTCCCGGAGCACCTGGCGCCGCTTCACCCTGATCATCAGGTTCCTGATCGGTCATAGCTCACTCCCCAACAACGCGACGGTCCGTGTTGTCGACAATAGCGAGCGCACGGTCGCACAACCCAGGGCGCAACCTCCCCGGGTAGTGGCAGCCTCTGCGACGCGGTCGTGCCTTCTCTACGACTTCTGTTGAGAGTTTGGTGCAGGGGGCTGGTGGCGGTGACGTTGGCGATAGGCGCGGGCGTTGACCGCGTTGCCGCAGGAGAGGCTGGCATCCGCTGTGATCGCTGCGCCCAGGCAGAGGTCCCTCCTTCTTTGCCCACACCGTTCTTGTGAGGGCTTTGGCAGGACTCCTCGGTGACTGGCAATTCCGCTTCGGTAGGGTTAGTAGCGAGGGGAGGGGTGATCGTGCCGTTGTTTGAAGTCGCCAGGAGCGAGCTGGTGCCCTTCCGGCGCTTGAAGGGTGCAGCCGATCTCTACGAGAAGGAGATCGAGGATCTCTTGTGGGCCAACCTGGATGAGTTCACCGGCGAGACGTTGTTCCCCGTAGCGCGGCAAGCCAAGATTCCCTCGGGCGGCAAACCCTGTCCTCTGGCGCTCGACCGATTTGGGCGTGTGGTCGTGTTCGAAGTGAAACGAGATGTCGATCGCGAGCAACTCGCTCAGTGTTTGGAGTGCGCAAACTGGGCGAAGAAGACGAACCTTGAAGAGCTGGCCGGGATGTATCACGGCGGCGAGGCCGAGTTCTGGCCAGCATGGACCGAGTTCACAGAAACCGACGCTCCTGTCTTGGTAAGCGCGGTTCCCAAGCTCTACCTGGTGGCTCGCGACTTTGAGGACCGCACCGAGAACGCTTTCGAGTTCTCCACTGACATCGAGTTCCTCGCTTACACCGGGGTACCGGTTTGGCTCGTCCGGGTGGTGGTGTACGAGGACGTCGGGGGTCGCCGCCTCGTTGATATTGAGGGAGATCACGAGCCGCTGGCCAACGCGGCCGTATCGGGCGCTCGCGAACCCGACCACGCCAAGTTCGAAGGTAGACGTGTGAGAGTCCAAGATCTTCTCGAACACGACCTGCTTGCTCCCCAAGATCAGTTGATATGGGTTCGGCCGCGGAACGGCAAACGATACGAAGCCACGGTTACATCGGATGGACTGATCCGCCTTGCCGACGGAAGAGAGGTCACGACTCCGTCAAAGGCAGCAATTGAGGCAGCCGGTGTCGCTGCCTACGACGGATGGTACGCCTGGACCGTTACCAGGCTGGGAAAGACCCTGAATGACCTGCGTTACGACCTGCAAACCGCCGCAAGCCAAACCGACGCAGGCTAGGTCCGACCGCTGGTGCTGAACGTCGTGACGGCGAGACAGGAAGCCCTCGATTCAAGAAGAGCGCCCAAGGCCTAATCCGCGGCGGCGTTGAGGTAATCGAGGGGGTCCTGAACAAGATCGAGATGGCATTCCGCGCCTACGACCCGTGCTTTGCTTGCGCCATCCACAGCCTGGCGGGCGAGATGCCCATCGTCGTTCGGGTGCGCGCCCCGGATGGGACTGTGCTCTCCGAAGGGCACGGCGACTGATGCATGAGTTGGCCCGCGCCGAGGAGATCGTCGCGGCCAGCCTGCAAGCGATCAACACGCACGGCGGTGGACGCCTCGAGCGGGTGCATGTCGTCGTTCTGCGTCACGGCTCAACCCATTGAGTGCCAAGTGCCGATGACGTCACGCATAATCACAATGACCTGTCCCTCCCCAGAGGCAAAGAACCCATCCTGGATCCGGCAATCCAGTGCGGTTCCCAGATATTGGGTTGCCACTCTGTGCGGCGCGGGCCGCGGTCCAGCACTATCGACGAACGTTCGGCGAGCGGCTCGGGCGCAGTTGCACCTCGGCCGGATTCCATACGTGGTCGGACGCGGACGTGGTCACGCCCTGGTCACAAACGCCGCAGAACATCCGGGTACAGCGTATCACCGTCCGACCAAGAGAATTCGCGTTTGCGCTGGCGGCATTCTCGGCTCGTTCCTCGCGTTCCGCGGATATTCCGCGGGAGGACGGAAGACCACGCCAGAGAACCAATGGTGATGACAAACGTGCAATTCGCGTCTCCCCGGCTCAGAGCATGTTTCCAGTGACGACGCGCAAGGACCAGCAACCGACCCGGAGATGAGCTACATCGGCGGCTAGTTGACACGTCACGCGGCCGTTCTGCCCAGGAACCTCACCCGCCGCGCCTCCATGCACCGAACAACCTCCGATCAAGCCTATTGCTTTTACCTATGGTCAACTGCACACTTCGGATGTGACCGATCCCGCCGTCTGGCTTACCGGTACCGTTGCCGTCGCCTTCCTGATCGCTGCTGCTGCCCCCTCGGTGCCGTCGGTTCTCGGCGCGGCCCGATCGGTGCCCGTCCCGGCTACAGGGGTGCGGGTGCTGGTCGTCGTCATCGCCCTCTTCTCGGTCGGCCGCGCCCGACCGGGAAGTGCCGAGGTGCCTCCGCCGATGGTGCGTCTCGCGGATCGCGCTCCGGCGTCCCCGCCATCCGTGCCCGAGTCGGCTGAAGACACGTACGTGGTTCGGCCGGGCGATTCGCTGTGGCGCATCGCCCGGTTGCATCTCGAAGCTGAGTTGGGGACATCCCCGAGCTCTGCGGACATCAATCGATTCTGGCGCCGCATCTATGACCACAACCGGGACGTGATCGGTGCGGATCCCAACCTGATCTTGCCGGGACAGCAGTTCGAGATCCCACGGAGGTGAGGCTTGGAACCCGAAGAATTCGAGCATATCCCCTGGTCCAATCTCGTAGCCGAGCATCGAGGTCAGCGTGTCAAGCTGCTGTACCTCGCCGCCGCCGTCATCGTTGCGGCCGTGATCGGGTTCGTCGGTATCCGCTGGCTGTCCGGGCCCCAGCACGGTCCGGTGCCCGGCGACGCCGCTCCGACGACGGTTGCCGACGATGGAAACCACCCGGCCGGGGCGACGCCGCCGTTGTCATCGCCTGCTTCGGCGGCCGTCGCGGACCCCGTCAGCGAGGCCGATCTCCAGGCGACCGACCCCGACTCCGATGCGGATGTCGCCAGAATGCGAGCCGAATGGTTCGTCACCGACTTCTTCACGGTCGATGGTTCGCCGGCAACTGCCGCCGATGTGGCTCGCGCCTTCGTGGCCGATGCCTCCATTCCTCCCCTTCCCCAAGACGTCCATGAGGCGGACGATGTGAGCTTCGTCGAATGGGCGCGAGCGTACGGGATCGAGGCGTTGGCCTCCGATCGCTACCTGGTGGACGTGGCCTTCCGCTCGATCCATCGGTCGGGCAGCGAGGCCTTTCGGCGAGGGCCGGTCCATGCCGTCGCGGTGACGGTGGTCGTTGGTGACGGCGCCGTCGCAATTGCCGAGCTGCCGATCCCCATCGTCCCGCCCCAGCCCGGCGACCTCGCGGGATGGTGGTCGGGGCTCCCGGCCGCCGAGGGAGTAGGAGCCGCAGCCCTCGAGTACGGGAAGCTGTTCGATGCTGAACCAGAGCTGATCGAGGTGGCCGAGAGCGACGGAACATGGCGGGGCATCCTGACGATCGGCGACGGCTCCGGGATCCGGTGGCCGGTCGCGGTTCGTTCCGACCGGCTCGTCCGAGACGACTGAATCCCCGATTGCGCGAGCCGAACGCTCAGACCTGACCTCCGTCCTCCTGCCTGGGTGGCTTGGTGCCACTTCGGGACTCCGGCTCTGTCGCTGACCATGTCGGCCGCACGGACGTATCATGGTCTGCTGAGCGGACCGGCGAGCACGGCGCACTACGCTGGGCCCATGCTCGAACTCCGACAGGGATGGTTGCTCGAGGCGTGGCGGACGACGCTGGAAGGCCTCGGCGTCGAGGCCGATGCCCGAACCCTCATTGGTGGCCCCGGGGTCGAGAATCTCGCCATCGAATTGGGCGCTCCGGTCGCCGACGCGACCGGGACCCTGGTTTCGCTGGGCGTGGAAGCGGGCCCCCTCACCGAGAGCGCGGTCCCCTCCGCAACCGCACTCCCCACCGACAGCTTCGATGCCGTGCTCATGCTGTCGGCCTGGGAGCGTCCCGCCGAGGTCGGACCCGTCGTCAGAGAAGCGGCTCGTCTCGTGGTTCCAGGCGGCTCGGTGTGGATCGGCGAGCGCAACGGTACGGCATTGGTGCATTCGACACCGGCGACGCATCCGTCTGCGCTGATGTACATCGCCTACCCAGAAGTCGGTAAGGCGATCGAAGCTGCCTCCCAGCCGTCATCCTTGCTCGGCATGGAAATGGTACGGGCGGGGATGCGACCGGTGAC
>CAYXMJ010000227.1:0-4432 GCA_964465915.1 uncultured Acidimicrobiaceae bacterium | reverse complement strand
GATGCCGTCGTTGGTGCAGATCAACATCGAGGCCAAGGACACGCGGTCCCACTTTCGGGCGGTGATGCTGAACTTGGTTGAGTCAGAGAAGTCGGCAACCGTCGTTCCGTAGGGCGTGAGCGGCACACCGGCGTTGACCACATCGGTCACCCAGCCGGAGCCACCCAGCGAGGCCAGGGCTCCGCTGTTGTCGCCGTTCTCAGCTATCGCCTCGATGTCGGCCGACGCCGGCTGACCGAGTTCGTAGATCCCCTTGCGGGGGCTGTGGGTGGCAACGACCGCAGGCGACAACGGCTGGCTCGTGGTCAGATTCTGCAGTGCCACCGTGTAGTCGCGCACGTTGGCCGCATCGCCGACACGTGTGATCTCGACCATCGCGATCGGACCATCCCAGTCGTGCTCGGAACCAAGTTCCCCCGAGCCGCGCACGCCTTTGTGCATGCGGATCCGGTCGTGCGTGTTGATGCCGTCGTTGTTGTTCCCATCCGGGTCACCGGGGAGCGCTACGGGTCCGAGCCCACTGCACGGATCCACGATGTCTTCGCTGACCTCGGTGTTCCGTTCGGTTCCCGCGTCGTATGCCGCCGCGTAGTGGGTGACGGTTCCGTCGCCCTTCTTGGGCAGCTTGATGGCGTCGAGCCCGGTAAACCCGTCGTTGCTACAGATCAGCATCGAAGCAAGCGACAACCGATCCCAACGACCGGCCTCGATCTTGAACGTGGCTGAGTCCGTGAAGTCACCGACGGTGGTGCCGGCGAGGGTCAGAGGGGCTCCTACATCGACCACATCCGTCACTCGATCGCTCGCTTCGAGCGCAGCAACGGCGAACGACTGGTCGCCGTTCTCCGCAATCGACTCGATGGCCTCCGAGGCACGGTGCCCCTCACGGAATAGGCGAACACTCGGTCGGTGGGTGGCAACCACGGCCGGAGATAGCGGCTGACCATCGGCCAAGTTGGTGATCGTCACCTCGTAGACCGCGGTCGAATGGCTGGGCGTACTGTACGCCGTCGCCGCCGGTGCGAGCAGAACCATCGCGATGGCTCCCGCCGCAAACAGAACAAGCAGCTTGCGTGTCATGAAGACTCCCTTCGGCAGTGGCCCTCTGCCACCGCGTGCCCTCACCATGACCCCCCCACGTGACACCCCCGTGAACGCCCCCTTAACAAAGGGGGAACATGCCGCGTGCTCGGCAAGCGGCATCCAACTCGCAGGGAATGCCCCCCATCGCCCAAAGCAGCGCCGGCCCACCTCTCCCACCCTCCGTGTGAGGGGGGCGTAGAAGTGCCCTCTCCCGCCGCGAGGCTGCAAGCCCCCACATCTATGTCGGTATGACCTTCTCCCCTATTGCGTTCTGGCTGCCGTCGCATATCGTGACGCCGAGCGCACCGGGAGGTCGTCCGTGAGTGAATCTGCCGATCAGGATCGGTACGTAAGTTTGAACACCGACGATCCGATCTGGGAGCGTTTCTTCCTGGTTGCGCCGCTCGTCATGGTGGGCACGGTCGAGCCGGATGGAACGCCGGATCTGGCGCCAAAACACCTGGTCGGGCCGGCCTCATGGGGAAATCTCTTCGGCTTTGTCTGCACCCCGAGCCACGCCACCTACCGCAACGTCGTGCGCGAGGAGTACTTCACGGTCAGCTACCTGAGGCCGAGCCAGGTTGTTCAAGCCAGCTTGGCTTCGGCGCCAAGAGACACCGAGGGCGAGAAGCCCTCCCTGGCCGCCATCCCGACCCAGCGCGCCGAGGCGGTACCTGGGGTGGTCCTCAAGGGTTGTGCTCTCTATTTGGAGTGCCGTCTCGACCGCATCGTCGACGACCTCGATGAGAACAGCCTGGTCATCGGTCGCATCGTCGCGGCCCGGGTCGATCGGGACGCACTGCGGGACCCCGACCGTGACGACGCCGACGTACTGGCGGCCTCACCGCTCCTGGCGTTCCTTTCCCCCGATCACTTCTCCACCGTGCGCGGGGGTCTCCACTTTCCCTTCCACGCCGGATGGAAGCGATGAACACAGTGGCCGAATCGCCGGCTACTCGCCTCCTGGAGGAGGTGGAAACTCACCGCAGCGAAATGCTTGCTCTGCTGACTGATCTCGTGGAGATGGAGACGCCATCGACCGAGCCGCGCCGCCTCGATCCCATCTTCAACCGCCTCACCATCGAGCTCGACCGTCGCGGCATGCGCACCCGGCGCGTGCGGGGCCACAAGACCGGCGGATACCTCTTCGCCGTGCCTCGCTGGCGGCAGGCCCATACCCCGGTGCAGCTTCTCGTTGGACATGCCGACACCGTCTGGCCGGTCGGCACGTTGGAGGAACGCCCCGTCGAGATGGGCAACGGAACCGTGCACGGACCGGGCGCCTACGACATGAAGGCAGGCCTGGTTCAGATGCTCTTCGCCGTCGAAGCCCTCAACAGCCTGGACCACCCGCCGCAGGCCGCGCCCGTCCTCCTCATCAACAGCGACGAGGAGATCGGTTCGCGCGAGTCGGGTTCCGCCATCGATCGCTTGGCCGGCATCTCATGCCGTGCGTTCATCATGGAACCGGGCTTGGGCCCCGAGGGAAAGCTGAAGACGGCCCGGAAGGGTCTCGGCCGCTTTGCCGTCGCCGTCGAAGGGAAGGCAGCTCACGCCGGCCTTGACCCCGACAAAGGCGTGAGCGCCATCCTCGAGTTGTCGATGGTGATCCAGAAGCTGTTCGCCCTCAACGACCCCGGGCGAGGCATCACCGTCAACGTCGGCATGATCGAGGGAGGGATGCGCGCCAATGTCGTCGCGCCGACGAGCGAGGCGGTGGTCGATGTCCGGGTTCTCCGCCACGAGGACGCCATCGAAGTCGAACGCGCCATTCGCGGCATCGAGCCGAGCACACCAGGCACATCGCTCCAGGTGACCGGGAGGTTTGGTCGTCCCCCGATGGAACGCACCCCCGGCAACGTCGAACTCTTCTCTGCCGCCCAGAGAATCGGAGCCGAGCTCGGAATCGAACTGGAGGAATCGACCGCTGGCGGCGGCTCAGACGGCAATACGACCAGCCAGCGCACCGCCACCCTCGATGGCCTCGGTCCGGTGGGCGACGGCGCCCATGCCCCCCACGAACAGGTGCGCATGGACAGCGTCGTCCGCCGCAGTGCGCTGCTGGCCGCCTTGATGATGGAACCCATCGACCGTGTGGAAGGGAGCGTCTCGTGAACAAGTACTTCTTCTCCTCACTCACCCGCATTTCCGACCTTGCCGAAGAGGGCTTCACGGTTGAACCCATGGACCAAGCCGAATGGGAGATGGGCGACTACGTCGTCGGCGAGGTCGTTTCTCGTCCCGGAGCCTTGTCGCGCGTTGAGCTGCGCAGCGGCCGCATGATCGAATTGGTCAAGGAGGATTTGGTGGTCGGGGCCTTCGGGATCCGCGGCGCGACCCTCGAGGCGGTTGGCAGCTGGGAAGACATCGGGCCGGAGCAGCGCTTTCACGCCATGACCTCGGCTGGACTGTTCGGCCGGGTGACGTCGTTGGCCCCGCTCATGCCACCGCTGCTGACGCTCGACTACAAGGGACATTGCCTGCGCCAGGGGCGCAAACTCGTCATGAACGACTTCGTGCGGCCAATCCCGCACGCTGACTATGACGTGCCCACCGTGCTGATCATCGGCACCTCGATGTCCGCAGGCAAGACGACGTCGGCCAAGCGCATCGTGCGCCACCTCAAGCAGGCCGGACTGCGGGTCGTCGGCTGCAAGTTGACCGGGGCCGGTCGCTACCGAGACGTGTTGGCGATGTGGGACGCGGGCGCCGACGCCATCTTCGATTTTGTCGATGTCGGGCTCCCATCGACCATCGTCGAACCGGAGACGTATCGGGCGCGTTTGCTCGAGTTGCTGACGCTGGTGATGGGCGCTGCTCCCGATGTGGTCGTCGCCGAGGCCGGGGCCTCTCCCCTCGAGCCGTACAACGGAGAGATCGTGCTCGCGGAGTTGGGAGAAGCGATCCGCTGCACCGTGCTGTGCGCCTCCGACCCATACGCCGTTGCCGGGGTGATCGAGGGCTTCGGTTTCGAGCCGGATGTCGTTGCCGGCATCGCCACCAACACCACCGCGTCGGTCAGCCTCATCAAGAAGCTGACCGGTCACCGGGCGTTCAGCTTCATGGCCGCCGACAGCTCCGACGCTGCGTTCGACGTCATTCGCAAGAAGCTCGGGGTCTGAGCTCCCCCTACACTTCGGACCCGGGGCCAACGAGGAGGACACTCACCACATGCGCGACGGGTTCTATCTGGGGGGAATGATCGATCCGGCGGCCGGGGAGCGCCTCGAAGACGAGCGTGCCATGTATGACCCGGCGGATCTCACCACCCACGGAGTAATCGTGGGCATGACCGGATCGGGCAAGACCGGACTCGGGATCATCTACCTCGAGGAGGCCCTGCTCGAAG
>CAYXMJ010000226.1:0-4469 GCA_964465915.1 uncultured Acidimicrobiaceae bacterium | reverse complement strand
CAGCCGGTCGAAGTCGAAGCCCATGTCACTCGGGCTGCTCAATCCAAGTTCATCCTCGTCGGGTTGCCGGATACGGCAATTCGTGAGGCGAGGGAGCGGGTGCGCTCCGCGATGCAGTCGTCGGGTCATCACTTCCCGAGTCGCTGCATCGTGGTCAATCTGTCGCCGGCTGATCTCCCCAAGTCGGGCTCGGCCTACGACCTTCCAATGGCGATTTCGGTGCTTGCTGCTTCCAAGATGTTGCCTGTGGGGGCGGAGGCGGTTGTGGCGCTTGGGGAGTTGGCCCTCGATGGCAGCATCCGGCCGGTGCGGGGTGGGCTTGGTGCGGCGTTGGCGGCTCGGTCGTTGGGTAGGCCGTGTCTGCTTCCACCTGAGTCGGCCGCGGAGGCGGCGTTGCTCGATGGCGTCGACATTCGGCCGGTAGCTGATTTGGCTGCTGCGGTTCGGGCGACCGCCGTTGCTCCCGGCGCTGTGGTGGAGCCGCCGCGCCCGCCTGAGGGTCACACGCTGGATCTTGCCGACGTCCGGGGACAGATGGCGGCGCGACGGGCCCTGGAAATCGCTGCCGCTGGTGGCCACCACCTATTGATGACCGGCGCACCGGGGTCGGGCAAGACGATGCTCGCCCGTCGCCTGCCGGGGGTCCTGCCACCGCTCACACCGGAGGAAGGTTTCGAAACGGCGCTGGCGTGGGCGGCCGCCGGCAGACCGAGAGGGCGAATTGACCGAGCGCCGTTCCGCTCTCCGCACCACTCTGCGACTTTGGCGGCAATCGTTGGTGGCGGTTCCGGCGTGCCGGTGCCCGGCGAGATCAGCCTGGCGCACCGGGGGGTGCTGTTCTTGGACGAGGTCGGGGAGTTTCCACCGCACCTGTTGGACGCTCTTCGTCAGCCCATTGAGGAGGGGAGCGTCGTGGTGGCCCGCAAGGGAGCTGCGGTGCGTTTTCCCAGCGCCGTGCAGTTGGTCGGCGCCACCAATCCCTGCCCCTGTGGCTACTCGGGTGACCGTTTGGTCGGTTGTCGTTGTAGTCAGCGGGTAGCCGATCGTTACAAACAGCGGCTGTCGGGTCCGTTGCTCGATCGGTTTGATCTGCGGGTGCGGGTGACCCGTCTCGAGGCGGGGGAGTTGGCGGGACCGCGGGGTGAGGCGAGCGCCGAGGTGCGGCGGCGGGTCGTGGCGGCTCGCAAACGTCAGCACGCTCGAGGGTCGCTCAATCGTGAGTTGGTCGGGCGGGAGTTGGATGCGATGGTGTGGAGTCCGGAGGCGAAGCAGTTGTTGACGGTTGCGGTGCGTCGTCAGGCCCTCACCGGGCGGGGTTGGGATCGGGTCCGGCGGGTGGCGGCGACGGTGGCCGACCTCGACGAGTCCGAGCTGATCGGGGAGGACCACATGGCCGAGGCGCTGGCGTTTCGGGGGTCGCCATGAACACCGACGATGCGAGGCTGCAATTGGCCTATGGGGGACTCCACCCCGATCGGATACGGGACCTGATCGCTGAACGCCGGTCGGCGGCTGCGGTGGTTAGGGCGATCGGTGCCGGTTCGGTCCGAACCACGGACCGGGTTCGAGCCGCCGTGGCGGTTGACGCCGCAGTGCGCAGGTCGGAGTTACAGGCGCTCGGGGTCGAGTTCGTCGCCAAAGGGCAATCGGCGTACCCCGAACACCTGGCCGAGCTACCGGACGCCCCCGACGCGCTGTTCGTGCGCGGCGAACTCCCGCTGGCACCTGGGGTGGCGGTGGTGGGGACGCGGCGTTGCACCACCTACGGCAAGCGGCTCGCCGCCGCCTATGGCCAGGCGATAGGGGAGGCCGGTTGGTGTCTGGTGAGCGGCTTGGCACGAGGCGTCGACGGTGCCGCTCATGAAGGCACCGTCGCCTCAGGCGCACGCGGAGTCGCCGTACTCGGTTGTGGGATCGACGTTGCCTATCCGCCGGAACACGCCTTCCTCGGACGGCGGCTGCTTGATCTCGGGGGAGCCATCGTCACCGAGTACCCACCGGGCACACCCCCGGAAGGATGGCGTTTTCCGCCCCGGAATCGGATCATCTCGGGTCTGGCCGCGGCCGTGGTTGTGGTCGAGGCCGGGGTGAAGGGCGGTGCCTTGATCACGGCGGGTGCCGCCCTCACCCAGGGCGTCCCCGTCTTTGCGGTCCCCGGAGATGTCGGGCGGGCCTCGTCACAAGGAACCAATCTGTTGATACGCGACGGCGCACATCCGGTGCTCGACGCCGACGACCTGATTGCTGAGCTGGAGTTGATTCTCGGGCCGGTGCAGCGCTCGGTCACCACAGATCAAGTGCCCGCCGAGGTCGGTCCGGTACTGGTGGCACTCGAGGATGGTGCCAGCGCCGACGAACTGGCGGCGCGGCTCGACATGGGTCCCATCGATTTGGTGCGTCTCATCGGCAAGCTGATCGCAGGCGGATGGATCGCCGAAGAGGGTGATCTGCTGGTGCCGTCCGTACCAGCTCGCTAGCCGCGGGTTCGGTAGCACCGGGGCCGAAGGGCCGGCCGGTATCGTGATGCCATGCAGAACACCTGGTTGGTGCGGTGGAGCGGAGCCGGCGACTGGCCCGCTGCGGTGGGAGCGGCCATTGCAGAGATCGATCCGGCCGACCCGAACGCTCGGCACACCCTCTCCCGTGAAGTCGATGGCGAGAATTGGAGCTTGCTTCTGGAGGCCCACACCGAAGCAGAATGTGAACGGGTCGTGGATCAGCTGTCCGGTTTGTGGGACGCCGGCGCCATCGGTGCCGTCATTCCTCCTGAGCCGGCGGCTCCGGAGCTGCACCCCTTGGCAGTTGCCGGGTTTGGGGCCGCCGCCGAGGCCTACGAGCGGGGTCGTCCCGACTACCCGGCGGCCGCGATCGCAGCGCTGGTTGCACGTCTCGAGATCGGTCCTGGCATGGTCGTGGTTGACCTCGCCGCTGGTACCGGCAAGCTCACCCGAGACCTGATCCCGACCGACGCCGAGGTGATCGCGATCGAGCCGATAGACGCCATGGCCGCGTTGCTGGCGCGGGCGGTGCCGACGGCTCGGTTGTTGCGCGGGACGGCGGAGGCCATCCCGCTTCCGGACGACTCGGCGGACGTCATCACGGTTGCGCAAGCCTTCCACTGGTTCGACGCCACCCGGGCCGCGGCCGAAATGGGGCGGGTTCTGCGGCCCGGTGGTGCCATCGCCGCGCTATGGAACACCCGCCGCATCGATCTCGAACCATGGGCGACCGTGGACCGGATCACGGCCGCGTATCGCGGTCGGTCACCGCACTACAGCGAGGACGACTCGTGGCGAGGCGCCCTGGGAGGAGCCGGGTTCGGGCCCATTGAGGCCGCAACGTTCGATCATTACCAGATCGTGGATGCTTCGGCCTTCCTCGACCGGGTCATGTCGACCAGCTACATGGCGTCGTTATCCACAGGCGAGGCGACCGGCGTTCGAGCCCAACTCGAGGCGCTCGTCGGCGAGGCCGGATCGGTGCGCCTGCAATACCTGACCGAGGTCTTCGTGTCCGTCCTGGAGGATGATCGTTGACGGTTGCCCCCAGTCGGGCAACCATGCGGCCGTGACCACAACACTCGAAGCCAGCCCCTGGGCCGAAGAGGCGGTGGCCGAGTACCTGGGACGCCTCGAAATCGAGCGCGGACTCTCGGCGCACACCGTCGCCGCCTACCGGCGTGACCTGGCCCAGTTCTTCGGATTCTGCAGCCGGCTCGAGATCACCGATCTGACCGGCGTCACTCGCCGCACGGTCCGGCGCTTCATGGCGCACCTGGCCACCCGGGGGTATGCGCGGCGCTCCGTGGCTCGCAAGGTCTCCGCGGTCAGAGCGTTCTTTGCGGACGCGGCCCGCCGCGGCGCGGTAATCGCCAACCCGGCCGCCGGTGTCGCCCAACCCAAACGCCCCCAGACCCTGCCCAAGGCGATTCCGTCTGCCAGCCTGGGACGCATGCTCGACGCACTCGACGGCGACGAACCAGTCGACCGGCGGGACCGCGCCGCGCTCGAGCTGATGTACGCCACCGGCCTGCGAGTGTCGGAACTGGCCTCAATGCGAGTGGGAGACGTCGGCGATTCGGACTTTCTCACGGTGACCGGCAAGGGGTCAAAGGACCGGGCCGTCCCTCTCAGCCGGGTGGCGCGAGAGGCGGTCGCCAGGTACCTCGAGGACGGCCGCCCCCAGCTTGCCGCGGCCCAGGCCGGAGATGCGCTGTGGGTTGGTGTGCGGGGCGGAGCGCTCGATGCACGTGGCCTGCGCCGCGTCGTCAAAGCCCGCCTCGGGACCTTCCCCCATGCCCTCCGCCATTCGTTCGCAACCCACCTCCTGGAGGGCGGCGCCGATCTGCGTGCGGTCCAAGAGTTGTTGGGCCACGTTGAACTGGCCACCACCCAGCTATACACTTCCGTGACCAGGCAACACCTCAAGGCAACCTATGAGCGAAGCCACCCGCGTGCATGAGCGCGGCG
>CAYXMJ010000225.1:560-4480 GCA_964465915.1 uncultured Acidimicrobiaceae bacterium | reverse complement strand
ACGGCGAGGTGGTGGTGGTCCGGGACGATCGGCTGAGCTTCGATGCGCTGCAGAACCGCCTGCACCCGGCGGCCTCCCGGGTCAACCTCCTTGCCGACGAAACACCGGCTGAGCTGGTGGCCTTCGATCTGCTCGCCGTTGGCGGAGAAGATCTTCGCGACGCGCCCTTTCGGGAACGTCGGGAACGCCTCGAAACGCTGTTGAGCGAGGCCGCCCGCCCATGGAACCTGACGCCTTCCACGACCGACATGGACGTCGCTCGCCGCTGGTTCGACGAGTTTGAAGCGGCCGGCTGCGATGGCATCGTCGCAAAACGCCTCGACGGCGGATATGTCGAAGGTAAACGCGACATGGTGAAGCTGAAGCACCGACGCGAGGTCGACTGCGTGGTCGGCGGGTATCGGGTCCACAAAGACGGCGACAAGATCGGTTCGATCCTCCTCGGCCTGTACGACGTCAACCAGGAGTTGCACTTCATCGGGCACTGTTCCGGCTTCTCCGATCACGACCGTGCCGAGATGCTGCGTCAGTTCGAACAGATCCGGACCGAGGACTCGTTCGGCGACGAGGTCCGCCGTCCCGGAGGGGAGAGCCGCTGGTCGGCGGGCAAGGACCTGTCGTGGGTGCCGGTGCAGCCTGGTGTCGTGGTGGAGATCAGCTACGACCAGCTCACCGGAGGGCGCTTTCGCCACGCCACCCGTTTCGAGCGGTGGCGCCCGGACAAGGACGCCGAGATGTGCACGATGGACCAGCTCGAGCGTCCGGAAGGGCCCGGATTCGCCGGGGTGGTTACGTAGGGCGCGGCCGGCGCCCGAAGGCGGTTGTGACGATCACACGCGCCGAGTGGCGGGCAGGAACAGGCACCCTTCGACGTGCCCATATTTGCATCGTTCTGCCGGGTGATATTGCTCCCTGATTCGGCGATCGGTGTGTCTGCGGTGGCCGGCAGCAATCTGTTGTTGCCCCGAACGACAACGGTATGCGTCGTTGACACGATGACATCAAGGGACCTGGCCGAATGTCGCCCGTCGTATCGCTCAACGTCGTTGCCCGGGCTGCCGATCAAACCCGTACCCGACGAAGTACGAAAGGACTCGGATGTCTCGTGCAGCAACCCTGAGAGTGACCGCAATTGTCGGCGGCTTCTTGATTGCCATCCTGATGGTGATGGGTGTCTCCCGGGCGCTCTTCACCAACCCGACGTCCAATGACAACAACGCTTGGAGCTCCGGGAATGTCGTCCTGGTCAACGAAGGCGCCCTTGTCGACGGCGGGCCCCCCACCTTCGACGAGACCGGGTTCGCCATCTTCACCGCCACCGACATGGTGCCGGGCGATACCAACACCGTGTGTTTCGAGGTGATCTACCAGGGCTCGGTGGCCGCCGACATCCTGTTGGACTCGGTCACGATCGCCGGCGTGAACGAGAACAGCATCGGCGCCGAGTTGAATCTCACCGTCGATCGACACACGTCTGCGACGTGCACGGACGGTGTGCCTGCCGCCGTAGCGAGCGGGACGCTGTCCGCGCCGGGGATCACCGAGACGGCCTGGCAGCCGGCTGTGCCTGGCGTTGATGAGAGTCGCTTCTACGAGATCACCGTCACCTTCGATGCGGGTGCCCCCAACACCGTTCAGGACAGCACCGTCGACAACGTCGAGTTCGAGTGGCTCGCAACGAATACCTAACGAGCTCGCTCCGAGATCGCACTCGGAGACCACATGGCGGTCATTTCAAACCCACGGGGTCGATTCCCGGGTCCCACAAGGGGCGCGGGGATCGACCGCGTCGAGGTTGCGCTGTTCTCCAGCGGTCTCGTAGCCCTCACCGGCCTGCTGGTCTTTGGCGCGCTGGCCGTGATGGCGGTGCTGCCCATGATCATTCCCGGGTACATGTCGGCGACGATCACGTCGGGATCGATGCAGCCGACGCTCCGGGTTGGTGACGTGGTCATCGCCGTCGATCACGATGGCACCGAGATCGCTCCCAACACCGTCGTCGTCTACGAGGAGCCACGCAAGCACGACCTCGTGACTCATCGTGTCGTCTCCACCAACCCGGACGGCTCGTACATCACCAGGGGGGATGGGAGCGGAGTCAACGACCCCGCGCCGATTCCCGCTGCAAGCATCCGCAGCAAGGCCCGGTGGATCGTTCCGTTCGTCGGGTTACCTCGCGTTTGGGCCGCTCAGCGCCAGTGGACGCCGCTCATTCTGACCATCACAGCCACGGCAATAGCGTTGTGGCTGGCCCGATTCGCCTTGGATCGCCGACACGATCCATGGCCAAAACCAGCACGGCCAGACGTCGAAGTCACGTCATGAGGATTCGCACGGCGCTGGTGGCGGCCGTGCTGCTCGCCCTGCTGCTTGCACTACCGACGGCAGGCGCATTCTTCAGCAACCCAACGAGCAACGACGCAAACTCCTCTGGGGCGGATATCCTCGCTCCGCCCACCGGCCTCGCGGCCGCCTGCGGCCCAACGATCACCCTCGACTGGACGGCCACGGTCGACACGTACGCCACGGGCTACCGAGTGTTTCGCGCCGGAACTCCCGGCGGTCCCTACAGTCAGATCGCCGAGATCACGCCTCGGACGACGGTGACGTACGACGATACCCCCCCGGCCGGAATCCACTACTACGTGGTGCGCGCCTACTACCTGAGCTGGGAGAGCGTTGACGGCAGCGAGGCGGTTGCCTCGACTGGCACCTGTGCGCCGCCTTCGGTGAGTGGTTTGAGTCCTTCGAGTGGTCAGAGGGCGGGTGGGACCTCGGTGGTGGTCTCCGGTCTGTATTTCACGGGTGCGACTGCGGTCAGCTTTGGAGCTACCCCGGCGACGGGGTTTGTGGTCGATAGCGACACCCAGATTACGGCGACGGCGCCGGCTGGGACGTTGGGGACGGTGGATGTGCAGGTGAGTACGCCGCTGGGTGGCAGTGCCAATATCCCCGCCGACGATTACACCTATGTTGGGAATACCTATTACGTGCGGACGGATGGGTCTGATGCGAATTCTGGGTTGTCGAATGATGCGGCGGGGGCGTGGCTGACGATTCAGAAGGCGGCTGACACGATGGTGGCGGGGGATATGGTGCGGGTCCAGCCGGGGACGTATCTCGAGACGGTGACGCCGTTGAATGCGGGAACGGCGGCTGATCCGATCACGTATCTGGCCGATGGGGTGGTGGTGGTCGATGGCGGCAATGTGCGGTGCAAGGCGTTTGATGTGGCGGGAACGGGCGATCTGGTGATCGATAGCTTTGAGATCACGGACCAGCCGGATTGCGGTGGAAGCGATGCCGCGGTGGATGTTGTCAACGCGAACAATGTGACGGTCCGAAACAACGTCATTCATGACACCGGTCGGGATGCGGTCAATTTCGGGGGAACGTCGGCGAATGGGTTGGTGGAGAACAACCTGATCTACAACATCGACGACGACGGATCGACTCCGGTTGGTGGTGGGAGTCATGTGTATCGGAACAACACCTTTGCCGGCACGATCGGTGGGTGGGTATTGGAGAACGGTCTGGCGTCCAATCTGTTCGAGGACAACATCTTTTGGGCGGCGGCTTCGATTCAGAACACGGCGTTGGGGACGTTCAACTACAACGACTACAACGCGACCGTGCTGGCGGGGACGGGCAACTTCTCATCGGATCCGCTGTTCGTGAACGCAGCCAGCAACGATTTCCATCTGTCCCATATCGCGGCCGGGCAAGGAGCCGACAGTCCCGCCATCGACGCCGGCTCGGACACCGCCGCCAACCTGGGTTTGGACACCAGAACCACCCGCACCGACGCCGTCACCGACACCGGAACCATCGACCTCGGCTACCACTACGACTCGGTTGGGGTGCTGCCGCCTTCGGTGAGTGGTTTGAGTCCTTCGAGTGGTCAGAGGGCGGGTGGGACC
>CAYXMJ010000225.1:0-460 GCA_964465915.1 uncultured Acidimicrobiaceae bacterium | reverse complement strand
ACCCGCACCGACGCCGTCACCGACACCGGAACCATCGACCTCGGCTACCACTACGTGGGGTGACCGAGTCAAGTGACGTTCGCAGCTGCGCTCCAGCTAGAGGTGTGATTCGACGTGGGGTGACCGAGTCAAGTGACGTTCGCAGCTGCGCTCCAGCTAGAGGTGTGATTCGGGTCCCACTGGAGCCGTTGGCATCAACTCATGGTGCCGGACGCGTTGATGCCGCGAGGCTGCTCGAAGCCCATATCGGCATCGGAACCGTGCCGCTGGCACCGGCGAAGCCATCGTTGATGCGCCACCAGCCGGATCGATCACGAGCGAAATCGCCGGCCCAACTGCCCCTTGGCTTGTGGGGTCCACGAGGTTCCAACAACCTTGCGCACCAGTACTCTTCAGTACTCGTCATCCGGTCGCCGCTGGCGGCTGGGCTGGACCCGGGGCGGCTCGCCGGGCTGCTTGG
>CAYXMJ010000224.1:0-4525 GCA_964465915.1 uncultured Acidimicrobiaceae bacterium | reverse complement strand
TCACCGACTGGTCGAAGTCGATCACGGCCCCGGTCATCATGCCCGAGTCGTCAGAAGCCAGGAAGGCCACCGCTCTGGCCACCTCGTCGGGCTTGAGGATTCTTCCGAACGGCATTCCGGCCTCCGCAGCAGCAAGCCAGTCGTCGGGAGCCCCGTGATACTCGCGCTGGATCGCGTCCTCGGCAGGGGTATCCATCCAGCCAATGTTGAGAGTGTTGATCCTGATGTGGTCACGCGACAGCGCAAATGCCGCGTTGCGGGTGAGGGGCAGCAGCGCCCCTTTGGAGATGGCATACGGAGCCAAGATCGGAACGCTCCCGTGGGCGGCCACGGAGCCGATGTTGACGATGGCGCCGGCGATTCCCTCGCGCCGCATGAGGCGCGCTACGGCTTGGATGAGAAAGAACGGGGCGCGCAGATTGACGTCCAGGATCCGGTCCCATAGTTCGGGACTCGTATCGAGAATCGTGCCGCGATCGGTGCTCGCCCCCGAGTTGACCAGGATGTCGACCCGACCGAAGCGGGCGTCGGCAGCCGCAACCAACGCCGCGACCCGATCGAGATCACCGAGCTCGACGGGGACGAAGATGGCCTCGCTGCCCGACTCGGCCAGTGACGCGGCGACCGCCTCGCCACGGTCGGCGTTGCGCCCACAGACGACGATGCCGGCAGCCCCCTCTGCAGCGAACCTGCGGGCAACGGCCTCGCCGAGACCCTGGGTACTCCCGGTGACCAAGGCCACCTTGCCGTCGAATCTCGCCATCGGGTCTGTCTCCTATCGACTGAAGGCGGCACGAAACCGCTCGAGAGCGACACCATCGTCGCCGGACGCCCAACCCTCGAGACCGACCACACCACGGTACCCAGCCTCGTACAGCGCAGCGGCCACCGCCGGGTAGTTGATCTCACCGGTTCCCGGTTCGCAGCGGCCGGGGACATCCGCAACCTGGACCTCCCCGATGTAGAGGGCGCAGCGCCGTACTTGGTCGATCAGGTTCCCCTCGTCTACCTGGGAATGATAGAGGTCCAGCATCAGCCGCAGGTTGGGGTGATCGACCGCCTCAATCAGGGTCAACGTGTCCGCTGCGGTCGCAAACGGCACCCCGGGGTGGTCGACCGCAGTGTTCAGGTTCTCGAGACAGAACGTGACGCCGGTTCGTTCCCCCAGCTCGGCGATGCGAGTGAGCGTTCGGCCGGCCGCCAGCCACATCGCTCCCGTGACCTCATGCACCGGTTCGACGGGCAGACCGCCCTCGCCGAGTCCCGTCCCGTGCAGGTTGAGGCGGGGGCAATCGAGTCGCGCCGCAGCGGCGACCGCCAACTCGGCGGTGCGGAGCAGTTCGTCGGCTGCGTCCGGATCCGTCAGGTTGCCGCTCACGTAGCCGGTCATCGACGAGAAGGTGGCGCCGGTAGCAGCCAAGGCATCGAGGTCCTTGTCCCACCAGCTCCAGATCTCCACCAAGAACCCGAGGTCGCTGATCCGCTTGATGCGCTCGACAATGGGCGAGTCGAGGAAGACCATTTCGCTGCATACGGCCAGGTCGAACATCGGCTGGCTCATGTCAGGCGTCCTTCCTCACTGTCCTGGTTCTTGAATGCCGGGGTGGGCTCGCTGGGCGTGCCCGAGTGCCTCCGGACCGAGGGCGCTGTAGCCGCCGTCGACGGCGAGGTCGCTGCCGGTGATGAACGAGGCGTTCTCCGACGCCAAGAACACGATGGCGTCGGCGATCTCCTCGGGATCGGCCATCCGGCCCAGCGGGTGGGTTTCAGCGGCAAACGCATCGGCCGCCTCACGCGAGCCGTATCGGACCGCGACGTTGCGGCTCCACGTCCAACCGGGAGACACGACGTTGACCCGAATACCTCGCGGGGCGAGTTGCTGCGCTCCGGTCTTGGCGAGCATCAACAACCCGGCCTTCGTCACGTTGTACACCATGCGGTTCGGCTGTGACGCCTTGCCGCTGATCGAGCCGACGTAGACCACCGACGCCCCGGTCGCGAGATGCGGGAGCGCAGCCGCGGTCAACTGGGCCGCCGACACCAGGTTGATGTCGAGCGCCCGATGCCACACCTCGCGTCCGGCGTCGTAGCCGTGGCCTTCGAAGATCGCCGGCCCACTCACCACCGTGTCCAGCCGACCGAACTCATCCATCGCCGTGGCAACCAGCGTGGCCAGGTAGTCGTCGTCCCTGACGTCGCCGATCACGTATCGCCCGCTGCTCCCGACCAAGGCCTCGATCTCAGCGCGGTCCGCCTCGTTGCGGTCGCCAAGAACAACCCGACCACCGATCTCGATCCAGGCGCGGCCGAAGGCCATCCCAATCAGGGACGCTCCCCCCGTCATCACCGCGACGCGGGGGCCATCCACTAGAAGCCCACTCGTTGGTGCTTCTTCTCTGCGGCCCATTCCGCCCGGGCGACCCTGACTTGCTCACGGTCGCTGACCTCGGGAACCCCAACTTCCCACCATGCTCCGCCTTCGGTCCAGGTGTACTCGTCGATGTCGACGACGATGGCGTAGGAGCGGTCGGCTGCCTTGGCTCGTGCCCAGGCGGCCGGCAGGTCCTCGACCCGCTCTACCTTCTCGGCGATGGCACCCATCGCCTCGATGTGCTTGACGAAGTCGACGTGGAAGTAGCGCTCGTGGCGAGCGGTCCGCAGCAGGTTGTTGAACTCGGCGCCGCCGGTGTTGACCTGGAGTCGGTTGATGACGGCGAACCCGCCGTTGTCGCACACCATGAAGATGACCTTCTGGCCGGTCATCACGGTCGAGTAGATGTCCGAGTTCATCATCAGGTAGGACCCGTCGCCAACCCAGCAGATGACGTCGCCGGTGCGTGCCATGCGGGCACCCCATGCGCCTGCGATCTCGTACCCCATGGTCGAATAGCCGTACTCAGAGTCGAACGAATTGACCGACTTCGAGCGCCAACCCATCACCAACTCTCCGGGGAGGCCGCCGGCCGCCGAGAGGCAGTAGTCGTCGTCGTCGCAGATGTCGTTGATGACCTGGATGACCTCGGCGTACGCGGGTGGTCCGTCCGACTCGCGCTGCTGCCACGAGTCGAGGTAGGCGTGCCAGTCGGCGATTTGGCCTTGAGCGAACGCCAGCCATTCGGCAGGAGCCTCGTAGTCGCCCATCCGGGCATCGATCGCGGCAATGGCGACACCGGCGTCGGCGATGAGCGGCTGGGCCATTTGCTTGTGGGCATCCCAGCTGGCCGTATTGATCGCAACAAACCGGACGTCTGGATTCTTGAAGACCGACCACGATCCCGTCGTGAAGTCCTGCAGCCGGGTCCCGACTGCGAGCACCACGTCGGCGTCCTCCGCCACCGCATTCGCCGCCGTCGACCCGGTGACGCCGATCGGCCCGGCGTAGTTGGGATGGTCGGCGACCATCACCGACTTGCCTGCCACCGTCTCGACCACAGGGATATTTCGCCGCTCGGCGAAGTCCGTCAGCGCGGCAACGGCGTCCGAATAGTGGACCCCACCTCCGGCGATGATCATCGGCTTGCGGGATCGCGCCAACGCGTCGACGGCCGACGTCACATCCCGCGGATCGGGACCGGGTCGGCGGATGTAGTGCGCCTTGGGTTCGAAGAACCTGGCCGGGAAGTCGTACGCCTCAGCCTGGATGTCCTGAGGCAGGGCGAAGAAGGCGGGCCCCCGGGTGGCAGGGTCGAGCATCACGGCGAGGGCCTGGGGCAGCGACTGGACGATCTGCTCGGGCCGGCTGATCCGATCCCAGTAGCGGGTCACGGGTCGGAAGGCATCGGCGGCCGTGATGGTCGGATTGCTGAACACCTCGACTTGTTGCAGGACCGGATCGACGATGCGGTGCTGGAACGTATCGCCGGAGAACAGCAGCAGCGGGATCCGGTTGGCGTGAGCGGCGGCCGCGGCCGTCACCATATTGGTGCTGCCCGGGCCAATCGACGACGTAGCGATCATGATCTGCCGCCCCTTCATCGCCTTGCCATACGCCAACGCGGCAAGGGCCATGGACTGCTCGTTATGGCCGCGCCAGGTCGGCAATTGGTCCTGAACCGGTTGGAGCGCCTCGGCGAGGCAGGTCACGTTGCCGTGGCCGAAGATGCCAAAGGCCCCGGCGAACACGGGCACCTCTTGGCCATCGATCATGGTGCGCTGCGCCAGCAGCCACTTCACGATCGCTTGTCCAGTTGTCAGTCGGATGGTCTCCATGGCTAGCTCCTCACCTGTTCCAGGTAGTCCTGCATGCCCTTCTTCAAGAACCCGTCGGGGGTGGTAGCAAAGTACCGAGCGCCCCGCTCGTACCAGCGGGCGGCGAACTCCGGTGTCCCGGCGAAGATGCCGAGGGTCTTGCCGGAGCCGACTACCGCAGCGGCAACTCGCTCCATGGCGTCGACTACCTCGGGGTGGGCAGGATCCCCGGGATGGCCGAGTGAATGCGACAGATCGGTCGGTCCGATGAACAATACGTCGACGCCGTCAATCGCGACGTAGTCGTCAATCGCCTCGACGGCATCGATGGTCTCGA
>CAYXMJ010000223.1:0-4542 GCA_964465915.1 uncultured Acidimicrobiaceae bacterium | reverse complement strand
CGACGGCTCTCGGCGGCCTATCGGAGTTGCTCCAGTTCTCGCGGCTCAACGGATCCTGGTCGAGAACGATCCAGCTGCGTCCACGCGGACCGCCAGCGGCAGGTTCGTCGGCAGTTCCGGCGGAGACGAGCCGTCGCCTCTCGGGCTCAATGCTCGGTCTCGAGCTCCGTCGCCGCCATCATCTCCTCGGCTTCGGTGTGAGCGAGCGGGATTGCGGTGCGCAACGTCTCCACAATGAAGTCGACGTCGTCGCGGGTGATGATCAGCGGCGGCGACATGATGTTGAGGTTCTCAACCGGCCGCACGATCAGACCCAGGGCGTCGGCCTGGTTCGAGACCCGTTTGCCGATGTCGATCTCGTCGGGATACGGGGTTCGGGTGTCCTTGTCCCTGACGAACTCGACACATGCCATCAGATGTGACCCGCGCACGTCGCCGACCATTGGCAGGTTACGCAGCGTATCGAGCTGCTCCAGGAAGTAGGGGCCGACATCTCGGACGTGCTCGAGAATCCCCTCCCGCTCGATGATCTCGATATTCTTGAGTGCCGCGGCGCACGACACCGGATGGCCGGAGTAGGTGAAACCGATCGGGAGATACCGCCCAGCGCCCGGGTCACTCATCTCCTCATACATCCGATCAGAGATGATCGTCGCCGCCAACGGGAGGTACCCAGACGTGAGGCCCTTGGCCGTCGTGATCACGTCCGGCTGGATCCCGTACAACTCGGCGGACACAAACCAGTGACCGATTCGCCCGAACGCGGTGACCACCTCGTCCGAGACGTAGATGATGTCGTTGTCCCGGCAGAACTCCCAAATGCGGCGGAGATAGTTGCCGGGTGGAAGGACCACGCCGCCCGAGCCCATGATCGGTTCCGCAAAGAAAGCGGCCACGTGTTCGGGTCCGCCCAATTCGGCCACCTTGACCTCGAACTCGGCGGTGAGCTCGTCGGCGAACTCCGCCTCAGACAGATCTCCGCCATAGCGGTAGATGTTCGGGGAACTGAGATGGTGAACCGTGTCGATGAAATGCAGCTCGGGGATGCGATCCCCCGGTTTGCCCCCAATCGACGAGGACGCAAACGTTTGCCCGTGGTAGGCGTCCTTGCGCGAGATCACGTGAATCTTGTCGGGCTTGCCGCGGACCCCCTGATAGAACTGAATGATGCGGTAGGCGGCGTCGACGGCGGCCGAACCGCTCGCACTGAAGAAGACGTGATTGAGGTCGCCCGGCGCCAACTCGGCGAGCTTTGCTGCCAGTTCTGCAGCCGGGATGTTGGTCATGTCCACAAACGGGTTGGCGTAGGCCAGTTGACGTACCTGGTTGCCGATGGCCTCGGCCATCTCTTCTCGGCCAAGGCCGATGTTGGTGCACCACATACCGCCAACGGCGTCGAGGTAGCGGTTTCCATCCGTGTCGGTCAGGTGGGCGCCATCGCCCGACCCAATCGGTAGCGCTCCCTCTTCGGCCATGAGGTCGAAGACCTGATAGGGGTGAAGAAAGTGGCGCCTGTCGCGCTCGACGATCTCACGGGTTTCAGCGCCGTGCTCGGTCATATCCCATCCATCCTTCGTACGTGAGCGGACCCCCGTGGTGGCCCCGTCGGTTTGGACACCCTGGCAGTTGAGCATCGGGGTCATTGACCGACTCCACGAAGGCTACTGGGTCGGAGCCCACCCTTCCCGGCCATCGAAGCTGCCGTTCGCCCCTTCCTGCCGTCAACAACGGTTCGTACGATGGTGCGGTCAACGGGGAGGTGCCGTGACTGAGTCCCGGCATTGTTCTGGCTTGCGGCTGTTGGCCGCCGGTGCCCTCGTAGGTGGACTCGTGGTCAGCGGGTGCTTGGGACAGGACTTCCTCGCCGCTCCACTCGAGCTGACTCACTTCGACCATGGGTGGCGAGTCAACGTGGAGCCGGCAGAGGAGTTCGCGGTCGATCTCGTCGCCAACCCCCTCTATCCAGACGTCCCGTGGCGACTCGTCGACTTCGACCCTGCCGTCGTGGCACATCGGCGAACAAACCACATCACCTCGCAGTGCAGGCCCACCGAAGAGAACCCCTGCCCGGTCTCGTCGGAAACAGAGCCATTCCTCCCCCACACCCGATTCGATTTTGTCGGTGTGGCTGAGGGCGAATCACCTCTGCATTTTGCGCTCGAGGTCGACGGCCGACCGGCCGACGTCACCGAGTACTCCATCGCCGTCGTCGCGGATGCATGCACCGAGGACGTGGGGATCTCCGCCAACCGCTGTGGCTGGGACGACCGGTCGCCGAACCTGGAGATCGCCACGTTCGAGGATGGCATGACAATGCCGGTGGAGTTGGGCGAGACCTTCACGGTGACCTTGGCGGCGAACGCCCAATACCCCGAGGCGCCATGGCAGATTGTCGAGATCGATCCGACGGTCCTTGCGCTACGCGCAACCGAGCAAGATCCGGTCCGGGCCCTGGGTGATTGGGATACGTCAGACGACACCAAACCGTGGCACTTCCTCGCCATCTGGAGGACCACCTTCGAGGCAATCGGCTATGGCACGTCCCCACTGATTCTCGAAGTGGTCTCCGGCGGTGAGCAGATCGACGTCTTCGAAATAGCCGTGACCGTGGGTGACAGCAACGAGGAGGCGACAGGAGAGATCTCCTTCGGTGATTCTTCAGCCGGACACCGGCATCATGGAGTACTGCGTGCCACGCTTTCGACAACCGTGATGACGGACTTCCCGCGGGAGTGCCCTTCCCCGAGGTACGCCATCGCCTCGGGCACTTCAGCCAGGGTGTAGCGGCGATCGATGACCGCCGTGACCTTGCCGGCTTCGATCAGTTCAGTGAGATAGACCAGGTCCTCACGGTTTGCCGTCGCCACAAACCAGCGCAAGGTCTGGCTGACAAACGTGAAGTACACGGCGGCGTTGATCATGTGTCGCACGGGCCCCAGCCAGCGATGCTTCGGTCCCCCGATCATCACGTAGATCCCGTCCGAGTTCAGAACCCGACGGCAGTCCGACAGCGGACCCGTACCGACGTTGTCAATCATCACGTCGTACCGTCGCTCGCCGGCGCTGAAGTCGTCCTTGGTGTAGTCGATCACGTGGTCGGCACCGATCGAACGGACCATGTCCACGTTCCGCGTGCTGCAGACGGCTGTCACCTCGGCACCGAGTGCCCTGGCAATCTGCACCGCAAAGGTGCCGACACCGCCGGACGCACCGTTCACCAGCACATGCTGCCCGGGCTGAACCTGCCCCTTGTCCCGAAGGCCCTGCAACGCAGTGATGGCCGCCAGCGGTACCGCTGCTGCCTCCTCAAACGTGAGGTTGGCCGGCTTGGGCGCCAGCAGGTTGGCCGGCGCTGCGACGAATTCGGCGAACGCGCCGCCCTCGACCTCGCCGTACACGTCGTCACCGACCGCCATCGCCGTCACGTCTTTGCCGACGGCAACAACTCTCCCGGCGACATCCTTGCCGGGAATGCCCCGCTTCGGGGTGCGCAACCCGGCCTGGGGGCGTACCAGATAGGGAGTGCCGGTCGACAGGTGCCAGTCAGCCGGGTTGACGGAGCTGGCGTGAACCTCAACGAGGACCTCATCGTCGCCCACCGCCGGCTTGGCGACCTTGCCCAGTGCCAGCACGTCGGGTGCGCCGTACTCGTGCTGGACGATTGCTCTCATCGTGGTTTCCTGTAGTGCCTTCATCCTTTTGTTCCCTTCAGTTCTCGTTGGGCTGTTGGGTGGTGGCTGCGCCGTTCAAGACGTCCTCGATACGGATGGCCACCCGCCCGGCCGCACCGGTGGCCAGGGCAAGCCCGGCAAGAGCCGCAGGAACCAGCAAACCCGGGCTCAACAGGACCCCGGCGGCCCTGCTGGCAATCTCGAAGAGATAGATCTCCATATCCCTCACTCCAAACACTCGACACAAACATACGGTGTAAACGTATGGTGTAAGTTATATGTACGCCGTAAGTTTGTCAAGTGGCGGACCGAGGAACTTACTCTGTACGTTATGCTGCGCACTAAAGGTGGTAGATGAGATGGCGACGCATGCCGAAACTCCCGTCGAACCGAGGATCCCGCTGACGAGAGACCGGATCCTCGGCGCTGCCATCGACCTCGCCGACCGCGGCGGCATCGAGTCGGTCAGCATGCGCAAGGTCGGCCAGGAGCTTGGCGTCGAGGCGATGTCGCTCTACAACCACGTCGCCAACAAGGGCGAGATGCTGGCCGGCATGGTCGACATGGTCATGAGCGAGATCGAACTCTCACCGGGTGGACCCGACTGGAAGACCGCGCTGCGCAACCAGGTTATGTCCGCCCGCAGGGTGATGGCCCACCATCCCTGGGCGGCCATCGTCATCGAGGGCCAGAACGACCCAACCCCTACCCTGATGGCGTACTTCGATTCGATCGTCGGCATCATGCGCCAGGGCGGCTTCTCGTACGACTTGATCCACCACGGGATGCACGCTCTAGGCAGCCGGGCCCTGGGGTTCTCTCAGGAGTTGTTCGACGACTCGGACCCCGCCGAAGAAAGCCCCGAGGTCGC
>CAYXMJ010000222.1:0-4555 GCA_964465915.1 uncultured Acidimicrobiaceae bacterium | reverse complement strand
GCACCATGCTGAGGCACACGCCGTCTACCAATTCCCGCTTCCACCGCTGACCTTGCACGCGTTCGTCCACGGGAACGCCACCGTGCTGGCGGCGTGGCTCCAGGCTCTGGAGTCGCCTGCTCCCGACACGACGTTCCTCAACTTCCTGGCCTCGCATGATGGTGTTGGGCTACGGCCCCTCGAAGGCCTCGTCGGTGACGCCGATGTGGCCGCCCTCGTCACCCAGAGCGAGACCAACGGTGGCTCGGTCAACCGGCGCACGACCAACAACGGCACGTCCGTTCCCTACGAATTGAACGCCACGTGGTTCGACCTCATCCGTGGTGAAACCACGGGCGAAAAGGCGATGCATCGCCACCTCGCCTCGTACGCCATCATGCTGGCACTGCGTGGCATCCCGGCCATCTACGTGCACAGCCTGCTCGGCAGCGAGAACGACACCGCCGCGGTTGCCGCCGACGGCCAAGCCAGAGCTATCAACCGCCGCCGCTTCACAGACCTCGACGCCCTGGAACAACTACTCAGCGACCCAACGACCCGTGAGGCTCGGGCGTTGGCCGGGATCGGCGATCTGGTGAGGTGGCGAACCGCATCGGCCGCGTTCCATCCCGACGCAGATCAGTCGATCATGGCGACGCCTGCCTCAGTGCTCGGCATCTCGCGTCGCCACGACTCCGGTGCCGCCGCCAGGGTCTATGTCAACGTCGCGGGAGAACCCGTGACCATCAACGACCCGGGCGGGTACTCAATCCAGGGACACAACTACGAACTGACGCCATCGGGCATCCGTCTCGGCGCGTGGGGCAACGTTTGGATCCTCGAGTGAATCGCTTTGGGGACCCCAGTGGCCTGACAACGGTCGAGCGCCGGTAGCGGCGTCATGCAGGTCATCGATCCCGGCAGCCCGATTCCGCTGTACTACCAGCTCAAGACGCTGCTTCTCGAGGACATCGTCAGCGGCGCCTATCCACCTGGTGAGCGCCTACCGACGGAGCACGAGCTGTGCGAAATCTACGGAATCAGCCGAACCCCAGCCCGGCGCGCCCTGACCGAACTCGCCAATGAGGGCGTCATCCTGAGGGCCCGTCGGCGCGGGACGACCGTCAACCCGCACTGGGTGCCACGTCATGCCGGTCGCGATGAGCTGCGGCTGGTCATCACCGATGCCGAGTGGGCGGACAGGATTCGCTCTGGCCCACCAGATCAACCCGCGGTGAACGTTGCCGTCGTCGGATATGCGGAGATGCGCCACGCCCTCACCAGCGCCGTCGCCGAGGGGCGCGCCCCCGATCTGGCTCTCATCGACGAAGTGTGGATCGCCGACTTCGCCGACGCCGGCTTTCTGCTTCCGCTGGACGAACTCGACCCGAGTTGGGTTCGTCGGGAGTTCGAACGTGATTTTGTGGCCGCATTCGTCGCGGGGCGTCGCGTCGACGGCCATGTGTACGCCGTCCCCGAAGAGCTCAACGTCGGGGGCCTGTGGTGCCGCCGCGACATGCTGGATGCCGCGAGCTCAACGGTGCCGAAGACGTGGGAAGAGCTCAGCGACCTGGCCTTGCGACTGAAGCCGCTCATGCGCTCGAACCAGCGCGTCCTCGCCATGCCCGGCGGCCACCGTGCCGAGGAGACTTCGACGTATTGTCTGCTGACCGTGCTGGCCTCAAACGGTGCCTCCGTGATCAACGGCGGCGTATCGCTCGATTCGGGGGCAGCCGTGGAGGCGTTGCGCTTCCTCCGTTCCTTTGTCGAGGCCGAACTGATGGCGGCGGAGGTTGTGACCTACAGCTGGACTCGGTGCCCCCAACTCTTGGGATCCGGCAGGGTGGCGATGACAATCGGCGGAAGCTACGAGGCTGAAATGATCGCGGACGCGGCGGGCATCACCCTCGAGCAGGTCCCCGAGCATTTCGTGTTCGCTCCCTTCCCGGGTGGACCGCGCGGCGCTCCGGCGACGCTGGCCGGAGGGATGGCATACGTCATCTTCCGCCAAACATCGGACCCGGCCGGTGCCCTCCGGCTGCTGGAACACATCGTGACAACCGAGCGACTGGCCGAACGCGCCCGCGGTCGACCGGCAATCCCACCCCGCCGGTCGGCGATTGACCTACTGTCCGAAGAATCGCCCTTCATGCAGCAAGCCGCGGCATTGTTCGAGACCGCGGTGATTCGGCCCGGTCTCCCCGACTACCACCTGGTTTCGACACAGCTCCAAAACATGCTCGAAGCCGTCTTGACGGGTCGCCATGGGCCGGCGGCTGCCGCCGAGCGAACAGCTGAGATCGTGGCTGCCATCACCGGCCTCGCGGTGGAGCACTGAGTGCGCGGCGATAGGCAACCGACGGTTCAGGACCGCAATTCGGCCCAGGTCCGCTTGCCAACGATCCCGTCGGCGGTGAGTCCGTTGTCGGTCTGGAACCCACGCACCGCCGACTCGGTTCTGGCGCCGAAGATCCCGTCGGCCGCGCCCACGTCGTAGCCTGCATCGTTCAACAAGCCTTGGAGGTAGGCCACGTCATCGCTGCGGTCGCCCCGGCGGAGGGTGGGTAGCGGCTTCGCCTTCTCCTCGAGCACCTCTTTGGTCCTGCGGCCGACGAGTCCGTCGGCTGTGAGTCCGTTGTCGGCCTGGAAGACACGAACGGCCGTTTCGGTCCTCGCACCGAAGACACCGTCTGCAGCCCCGGCGCTATAGCCGAGGCCGTTGAGGATCTGCTGCAGCTCCTCAACGGCCCGTCCCCGGTCCCCGCGCCGCACCGTCGCGGTCGAGTCGAAGAGACCTTCATCCGCGGGTGGATCGTCGTGTACCACCAGCGGGGCGTTCACCAGTGCTTGATACGGGTTGGTGACGATGTTGCCCGGTGCCCGTAGCTCGAAGTGGAGCTGCGGGTTGGAGGTCTCGGCGTTGCCACTGTCGCCCAGCCAGCCGATGAGTTGACCAGCCGAGACCCGGACGCCTGGGGCAATGCCGTCGGCAATCCCCCAGCCCTTGCCGTCGTCGGTGCCGGGATTGTCGTTGTTGAGATGGAGGTAGCGGGTCTGCCAACCATCGTCGTGGTCGATCACGACTGAACAGCACCTGCCCGGATTCAGATCAGGTGACCGACTCCAATTGACGTACCGCACCGTCCCGGGGGCAACTGCCACGACCTTGGTCATCTTGGCCGCATATATGTCGGTGCCTTGGTGGGTATGCGCACAGCCGTCGCGGCAATCGCCGAAGGTGTCCCGGAAGCGGTATGGGTTACCGTCAATGGGGAAGATCATCTCGTAGTTGGCCATCTCGCCGTAGGAGATTGCCTCGGCCGGTGTCGCCGGCGAAGTTGAGACCAGAGCGGAGGTGAGCATGGCGACGGCCAGGAACCCGATAGCGGCTCGACGCAGGCGCGGCGAGAGCCGGATCCGCCTCATGGCGAGAAATCCTGGCTCGGGAGGGGTGGGCGCGGCAGCGCTGGCGGTGTCGTCGGATCTGGCCATCAGGGCATGCTGTTCCATTGTCCGCTAAATCCTCTGCTGAGAGACCATAAGCAGTCGATAATCTGCTGCCGCATCGACCACAGAATGCGGGCACAACGGTCGCCGACCGGACGATGGCGCACTGGGCATCACAGCCCTCATCGCGGAGGCGGTCCGTCGGGTTCGCGCATGGGTCGCGCATGGGTCAAGCCCACAAGCAGACAATTCTGGCAGAGAATCGCGATTCTCCAACGATTTGTTGGTCGGCGGCGGCCTCCCATGGTCGGATGCCGTTCGATTGCGGCTTCGCTGCGGCGGTCGGCGCCACGTAGACTCAACGCAGAGGAGGTGGCACCACGTGAGTTCGACAAACGCCGGGGCCGCCGGCGGCGGGGCTCTCTACGGCTTGGGGATCTTCGGAGCCTTTGTGTACTACTGGCAGCAGGCGGATAGCTTCTGGGAGTACCTGCTCTCGTTCTTCCAAGCTCTCTTCTGGCCCGCATTCATGGTCTACGAGGTCTTCTCAGCGCTAGGTGGGTAGGTGACGCCATCGTCGTTGCCGGGTGGAGACCGAATGGAGATCACAGCTCCAGCCGAGGCCGGAGCACCCGCCCAATTTCGACAAGGGCTCTGGCCAACGACTCCGATCCGATCGACGCGTCGCCGCCCGAGACGGGCTTCATATCTTCGCATTTGGCGAAGCTCGGATCCCATCCATCGCGCCGAGGCCCTGCGGGTTCCGTTCCTCCTCGGCGACCCGGAGGAGGTCTACCAACTGGTAGCCACCGCAATCCTCAACCCCGTCGTCGATTACCTCAGAGTGGTGAGCTGGGAGACCACCGGACTCCGGGTCCTCTTCAGCGATTGGACCGACCCGGCACCAGGTTGGGAGGACTGGAAGCCACAACCGGCCCCGCCCAATCTGCGCGGCTACCGGTACTCGGGAGGAACAGACGACCTGGCTCTCTCCACCGAGAACGGGGTGACCGTCGGCTCCACCGTCGACGAACTGGTCGAGGCATACGGGAACTCTGTCCGATTCCTCCATGACGAATGCGTCTTCAATGTCGCCGGATTCGTGGTAGTTGATACCGGCGAGGACGAC
>CAYXMJ010000221.1:0-4583 GCA_964465915.1 uncultured Acidimicrobiaceae bacterium | reverse complement strand
TGACGGTCGACTACTACAAGGCGCTCGCCGAGGCGGCCCGTGAGTACGGCGAACGGTTCTGGGACGAGATCCAGGCCAGCCCGGTCGCCGACGACCGGGCAAAACCGGATGAGCGCCCACGCCACCTCCTCGAGGTGTCGGGCCCTGAAGGCAGCGAGGTAACCAGCACATTCTCGCTCGAAAACACCGATCCTGACGCCGCCGAAGTGAGCATCGAAGTGGGCCTGTGTCGAAGCCCCGACGGAGAAGCATTCAGCGCTCCGGTGAGCGTCGAGCCGGATCGGCTGACGGTCGAGCCGGGCGGCTCGGCGACGGTGACGATCACAACCCGCGTCGATCCCGACCTCTTCACCCCGGGTGTGGAGTACCGGATCCCAGTCCATGTCGAGGGACCTCAGCCGGCAATGATCGACGTCCGAGTACGTTCGACCACGACAACCAAGCCGAAGCCAAAGCCGAAGCCATCGGGATTCACGGTTCGGTGCCCCGTCTGCGACCGCACCTTCGAGCGGAAGACAGAAGACGTCCGCCTGCGACCTCACAAGGCGCCGTCCGGCAAACCATGCAAAGGGCGCGACGGTCTACCCGCCTGAGGCGAGACGGTCGGGACGAGGCACGGGCCACTCTCATTCCCCGAGGAATCGAGCCATCCCCTTGCGGGCTTCGACGGTGACGATCTGGTCGACAAAATGGCGGCGCTCGTCTTCCAGCCCGGCGACGATCTCGGCCAGATCGCAGCTGAGCCGGACCTTGGTATGCCGCACCGACGACGGCTGCATTCCGGCGATCACCCCCGCGATCTCTCCGGCTCGAGCCCGGATGTCCTCCACGGGCACCCATTCGGATGCCATCCCCCAGGCCACTGCCTGTTCCGCGGTGATCGTGGCATTGGTAAGCAGGACGTCGGCCGCCCGTTGCCGGCCAATCACCGCAGGCAGCATGGCCGTCCAACCACCATCAGGTGAGAAGCCGACCACGTTGTACCACGGGGTGAACGAGGCCTCCGGCGAAACGAGCACGATGTCGGAACCGAGCACCAACCCGAGTGAGCCGCCGGTCACCATGCCGTGGACGACTGCAACGATCGGTTGCGGCACAGCCAGCATCGCCACGATGACCTCGTTCAACCGGCCGACCGTCTCCCGGGCGTACTCGGCAACGTTGTCACCCTGTTCGTAGAAGCCGCGCACATCGCCGCCCGTCGAAAACGACCGACCCGCCGCCGCGAGGATCACCGCCCGCACCGACTCATCCGTCGCCACGGCCTCCAGGGCGAAGAGCATCTCGGTCAGCAGTTCGGGCACCAGGCTGTTGTGCCGCTCCGGCCGGTTCAGGGTCAACGTGACGATGGGCCCGTCGCGGCCAACGATGACGAGCGGGCTACGCCCCACCGGATCGTGCCCCCAACCAGGCCGCCAGCGTCGGCCAGAGCACATCGTGGGCCGACCGCCCGGCCATGATCCCGATGTGTCCGGCTTGGAGGATCTCGGTTGTCACGTCGGTCGAGCCGACCAGATCGGCCACCGGCAACGACTGCGCGTTGGGGACGATGTGGTCGTGCTTGGCCAGCACGTTGAGAATCGGCACCTCGATGTCGGCAAGCCGCACCGGCCGGCCGCGCACGACGTGTTTGCCGGTGACCAGGGCGTTGCCCCACAGGTAGTCCTCGACCCATTGCCGGAAGGCCGCCCCCGGGAAAGGCACGCCGTCGTGGACCCAACGGTGCATCGCCTGCCAGTTGCGGACCCCCTCACCGTCCTCCATCCGATCCCACAGGTTGACGTAGGCACCGACGTAGTTGGCGACCGCCTTGAGCATCTTGCCCCCGTTGGCGATCACGTCGGCTGACAGGTTGCCGGTGCCGTCCACCATCTTGTTGACGTCGAACCAGCGGCGGTCGAGCCAGCACCACGAGGGCACGTTGCCCCAGAAGTCGACAAACGCATCCACCGGGAAGTAGCGGGCCCATGTCGCGGTAAGACCGGTGCGGTGGAAGTTGATCGGAGTGGTCAGCGTGATCAGGTTGCGGACCGACTCCGGGTACGAGGCTGCGTAGAGAGTCGAGATCACGCCACCGAGCGAGTAGCCGAGCATGGAGACCTGACCGGTGTCTCCGTGCGAAACGATGGTGCCGACGGCCTCGTCGAGCCAGTCGTCGACGTACGACTCGAAGCCTGGGGTGGGCCGTTTTCGCCGCGGCTTGCCCCAATCGACGATCCACACATCAAACTGATGGTCACGCAGGAACCCGGCCATCGACCGGGCCGGGTGGATGTCGAACACCTGGTACTTGCTGAGCAGCGAAGGGACGAGGACGATCGGCACCGGGTACTGGTCGCCGGGCGCGGCATCAAGATGATGGAGTCGCACGCCATCGGAGAGCTCGATAGTCTCAGACGGAGAGCGGTGCTTGTCGGAGGGCCCCCGCCGGCCGCGGTTGAGCAGGCGCGTCATCCCGTCGTCTCTCTCAGTTCCCGCTTCAGCACCTTGCCAGCGGCGTTGCGCGGCAACACCTCGACAACCGTGACCTGTTTCGGGATCTTGTAGCGGGCCAGCTTGCCATCACAGAAGGCCAGCAATTCATCGCCGTCGAAGGTGGCCGGGTCGCGTGGGACAACGACGGCCACACCAACCTCCTGCCAGCGTTCATCGGGAACGCCGATGACGGCAACGTCGAGCACGTTGGGGTGATGGAACAACACCTGCTCGACCTCGGCCGGGTACACGTTCTCGCCGCCGGAGATGAACATGTCCTTCCAGCGATCCACGATGTAGACGTAGCCATCGGCGTCGACCCTGGCGGCGTCGCCGGTGTGGAGCCAGCCATCGGTAAACGAGTCGGCGTTGGCCTCGGGACGCTCCCAATAGCCCGGGGTCACGTTGGGGCCGCGTACCCACAGTTCTCCGATGGCGTCGACGCCCACCTCGGTGCCGGACTCGTCGACGACCTTGACCTCGGTGTGCAGGCAGGCCTTGCCCACCGATCCCGCCTTGCGCAGCGCATGGTCCTCGTCGGTGAGGAACACCGTCGGGCTGGTCTCGGTGAGGCCCATCCCCTGGCGAATCACCACATCGCGAGCGGCGTAGCGCTCGAGCAGCGCGACGGGCATCGGCGCCCCGCCACAGGCCCACGACTGCACCCCGGTGAGGTCGGCCTCCTCCCAGCGCGGATGCTCGGCGAGGAACTGATAGACGGCGGGTACCCCAAAGAAGTGCGTGATCTCGCCGGACTCGAGCCAGGTCAGCACTCGGTCGGCGTCGAACTCGCGTAGGTTGATCGACCGGCCGCCGAGATGCAGGCACGGCGTGGTGTAGAGATTGAGTCCACCCGAATGGAATGTCGGGAGCACATTCAGGTTGGTGGAGTCCATCGTCAGCCCGACCGCGTTGCCGATATTGATGGCGTTCCAGAAGAACATGCCGTGGGTGACGATGGCGCCCTTGGGGTGCCCGGTGGTGCCCGAGGTGTAGAGAATCGCCCACGGGTCGTCGTGAGTCGCCGACACCGGATGCACCGCCGCCGGATTCACGCTTGCCTTGGCCACGGCGTAGTCCGTACCGAGTTGAAGCTTGACCGGAGTCTCCAGTGCGGCGGCTGCCTCGGCAAAATCGTCTTCATAGACCAGCACCCGGGGGCGGCAGTCGCCGATGATGAACTCGAGTTCGGGTACCGCCAGCCGCCAGTTGAGCGGGACCAGGATCGCACTGAGCTTGGCGCACGCAAACAACGCCTCGAACACATCGGTTGTGTTCCCGGCGAGAAACGCAACCCTATCCCCCGCGGTCACGCCATGGTCGGCAAGCCACGCAGCCAGCCGACGGGCACTGTCGTCGAGGTCGCGGTAGGTGATCGTCAGGTCTCGTCCATCATCAACGAGCGCCACGGATGTTGGGCGCAGGTCGGCGTGGAACGCGGTCCAGTCATAGGCCGGTACCGGACGCGCCATCGTGACCTCCCCCCGCTACTCGGCGGCCTGCTTCGCTCTCTGGGTGAGGTGCTCCCACCCTTCCTTCATCTGCGGTTTCTTCGCACGCCAGGTGCCCACGATGCCGAATGGCAAGAACAGCACGATCCCGATGTAGGCGATGCCGAGGATCATGGCGGCGGCGCCCCCGAACCACTTGTCGAGATAGAACTCGAGCAGACGGAACGTGGCGGCACCGACGATGGCCCCCGTCAGCGTGCCGATCCCTCCGATGAGGATCATGAGCAGGGCGGCGACCGTCCAGAACAGCCCGGAAACGGTCGGGCTGACGATCGGCTGGTGCAGCGTGTACATCATCCCCGCCAGCGAGGCGGTGATCGATGCCACTATCAGTGCGATCAGCTTGAACCAGAACGTGTTGTAGCCGAGCATCAATGCCCGGTCCTCGTTCTCTCGAATAGCGATCAGGACCTTGCCCGTTGGTGAGTTCACCAGGGCGCGATACAGCACATAGGTCACAACCACGAGCAGCAACCCGATCACGTAGAACCGGAAACGCTGGGTCGACGTGTCGATCCAGGCGGGCACGTCGACTCCCTGCAGACCGATCTCGGCGCCGAGCCACTCGGACAGTTCGGTCGACTGGATGATGATGGC
>CAYXMJ010000220.1:0-4602 GCA_964465915.1 uncultured Acidimicrobiaceae bacterium | reverse complement strand
CCTCCAATTGGTCAGCCAGCACCGCCACCAGGCGACGGGCGTGGTCTGCGGTGAACACCAGCGGCGGCTTGATCTTGATCACGTTGTGGTGTGGGCCGTCGATGCTGAGCAGCACCCCAGCTTCCCTGGCAACCTCAACGATCCGACCCGCCAGCTTTGCGTTGGGCCGCTGGGTGGTCCGGTCGGTCACCAACTCGACCCCGATGAACAGGCCGGCACCGCGGACATCACCGATGGCCTCGTGGTCGCCGGCCAGGTCCTGCAATCCATCAATCAGGACACTCCCCACCGCGGCGGCGTTGGTCTGGAGACCGTCGTCCTCGATGACGTCGAGCACCGCGTTGCCAACGGCAGCCGACACCGGGTTGCCGCCGAAGGTGTTGAAGTACTCCATGCCGTTGTCAAAGGACTCCGCAATCGCCCGGGTGGTGACGACTGCACCCAATGGGTGGCCGTTGCCGATCGGCTTGCCCATCGTCACCACATCGGGCACGACGTCGTGGAGTTCGAACGCCCAGAACGTCTCGCCGACGCGACCAAAACCGGTCTGGACCTCGTCGGCGATCACCAACCCGCCGGCGTCGCGAACTGCTTGGTAGGCGGCCGCCAAAACTCCCGCAGCAGGTACGACCTGGCCGGCGCAGCCCAGCAGCGCTTCCGCAATGAGGCCCGCCGGCGGACGATCCCGCCCGGCCAAGATGGCAGCGGCTGCCTCGCCGTAGAGTCGCCCGGCATCATCCCCACGGAATCTAGGCACCCGATATGGATCCGGCGATGGCAACACCCCGACCCACTTGGGTTGCCCGGACCCGCCGGGACCATCGAACTTGTAGGGGCTCACGTCGATCAGCGTCGACGTGTTGCCGTGGTAGCCGTGGTCGAGACAGATGAGGTCGAAGGCGCCCGTGGCGGCCCGCACCAGACGGATGGCCAGCTCGTTGGCCTCGCTACCGGAGTTGACGAGGAACACCACGTGCAGCGGCGCAGGCAGTGTCGCCGCCAGCCGGTCGGCGTAAGTGAGGACCTCCTCGTGGAGGTAGCGGGTGTTGGTGTTGAGCACTGCCATCTGCCGAGCTGCGGCGGCGACAACCCGGGGGTCGCCATGTCCAACGTGAGCAACGTTGTTCACGGCGTCCAGGTAGCGGCGCCCCCTCGCGTCGAACAGGTAGGCGCCGGCACCCCGCACGATGTGGAGCGGATCGGCGTAGCTCAACGAGAGCGATGGTCCCAGCCTGGAGCGCCGGATCGCTTCGAGCCGCTCTTGGGGATCGATGGGGCGGGAACCGCGTCCGGCCGCGGCGGCAAGTTCGTCGGCGACCAGACCGTGATCGGCCGCGGAGAGACGCTCGAGCAGATCCCACGCCAGCGGTTCCGATGCGGTGTGATGGGGGTTGGTGCTTCCTCGCTGGGCCGACATCACTACCGAAGTGGCCAACCGGGCCAGGATCAGATCGAGCAGCGCGCCGGCCTCGGCTGCGTTCAGTTCGGCCTCAGCCACAAACCCACGGATCACGTTGCCCCCAACGGTGACCGGATCGTCCTGATCGAGCATCACATAGGTTGCGGCAATGGCGGCCTCGCCGGCTCGCACCGTCCACATGGCGTCGCCGACATCGATGACCCCAACCACCCTCTCACCCTCGAGGAGAACGTTGTCGTCGTTCAGGTCGTTGTGAATGAGCTGCAGGGGCAATCCGCCAAAATCGATCGAGCCGACGCGGTCGGCAACGGCGAGCACCATCCGGCGGCGGACCGGATCCTCAATGGCCGAAACGTGGCGCCTGATGGTCTGGGAGGCGAAGCGCAGGTCCCATTCGATCTCGCGTTCGGGCGCGGGATGGTCGCTGGTTGCGAGCAGGGCCGCGATCCGGCCGGCGGTGCGCCCGACGGACTCCGCCGCCCCCGGTGGCCGTCCGATGGCACCAAACGACACTCCCTCGACCCAGGAGAACATGCGAGCGATACGGCCGTCGGGCAGAACGACGGCTTCCTCACCCCCTGAGCCTGGTACTGGACGGGGGGTGGCCACCCCGTCGAGCGAAGCCAAGACGCCGAGGATCTCGGACTGGAGTTCGAGAACGTCCCAGTCGGTCCGAGACGGGCTGAGCCGCAGCACGTAGGTCAAGCCATCGGCAGCGTCCAACCGCAGGTTCTCGTCGATCTCACCCGGCAACGGATGCGCCGACGCCACAATACCGAAGTACTTGGCGGCAATTGCGGCGGGGTCCGGCTTCATGTCAACCCCACGGTAACCCGAGGCGCGAACAGTCTCGGCGCCCGATCAGCCGGCGGTGACTTGGGCCGCATCGGCCCTGGCCAACAGCACGACGATCACTCCGACCAGGGCAAAGAACCACGACGCCCCGCTCCACTGCATCTTCATGGCGACGACCGACGGCACCAGCCACCAAATGGCGGCTGCCCATGGCAGCAGGCGAGCCCGGCTCACATCCCCTACCAGCAGAATGCTGCGACCAAAGGCAAAGAAGCCGCCCCAGGTGAGCATCGTGAGGGCAAGCCACGATGGTGAAGAGGATCAGGATGAATGGATCCGCCATCCCTCCCTCGCACATGTCGTCGGGGTCCCAGCACGGACCCGTCAAATTCTCGTACTCAACGGCGAAGCCCCAGACCGCTCCCGACACACCCGCCAAGGCGAGGTAGGGCCTCTCGGTGATTTGTGGGGTGTGGCGCCGGGTGTCCGCCATGTCCTGGAACCTCCTTCCAGCAGCTTCGGCACCACAACGCATCGACTGAAGACGCCCACGAGAAAGGCCCCCACTTTCGTGGGGGCCTCGCTCGGGTTTTCGATGGTTGTTCTTGTTGGTTCAGTTCACCGCAACGGGGTCGCCGGTGATGCTGGCTGCGGTTGCCGGGATCTCGTCGTCCTTCCTGGCCTTGCCGGCCCAGAAGAGACCGCCACCGACGAGCGCCAAGGTCAAGCCGAGGCCGACCAGGATGCCGGCGAGGGCCAAACCCATTTGGAGGGTCGAGTGGGTCACGGTGCCGACGCCGAGTTCGCCGAAGAGACCGTGGGCGGTTCCGCTCCATGCCTGCGCACGGGCCGGGCCCTCGAGCGGATGCATGCGATCGAAGTCAGTCCAGTAGCCGCCGAGACCGGCTGCGAGGCGCTCCTCGCTGCCAACTTCGCTGACGACCACCTCATACTCGCCTGCTGCAAAGCTCTCTCCGTTGTACTCCGTGCCTTCGGTCAGCACGACGGTTTGGCTGCCGTGAATGACGTGAAAGCCGATGGTGGCCATCTGGAACATGTACTCAGATGCCGTGTTGACCAACGGATCGTTCGGGTCCAGGTCCGCCTCGTTGACCGGGTAGCCCCAGTCCTCGACGAGCATCACCATGATGGCGTCGGCGCCTTCGGTGGTTCCGCGGTCGATGAGCTGGCCCTCTTCGTTGTAGCTCAGGGTGACGTTCTGAGCTTCGCTGAATGCCTGCAATGAGCCGTAGCCGTCTTGCACCCTGGTGTAGGCAACTCCGCCTGCAATGATGAATACCAAGCCGATGACGGCCACTACTACGCCGAGTGTTCTCAGGCGCTTTGCCATATCTGTTTGCTCCTTATCGGGTCAAGCCCTTCGTCGGGCTTGTGAAATATTTCACGAGCGATTTGATCGCATATCGTCGATACCCGATAGGGCCGAAGGACCCAAGGCCGTGGGACTCTACTCCAAGCGAACGCCGAGCCCCGGCCCCGGGGCGGGCGAGACCTAACCCTTTGTCGTGGCGATGACGTCTGCAGCCTCGTCAGCCACCATCCAGGACACATGGCCGTGCTGCGGCCAAACTACGATCTCAGGATCGAGCATACGATCAGCTAGCCATCGTCCGGCCGAGGCGGGGACCGTCTTGTCCTCCCCGCTGTACCAGAGGTGGGTCTTGATCTCGACCTGTGCTGGGTCAAAGCCCCAAGGTCGTCGATAGAGGCCCGCCTCCAGGTCGGCAGCGCGTCCGCCCTGAACAAATGCCTCACGTGTCATCTCCCTGAACCACTGCCGCACCTCCGGCCTATTCAGAACCTCGCGATCGGCGTCGCCCATCGTGGCGACGGTCTGGTCGACGAATCGATCCTCCTGACCCTTCTTGAACGCGTAGGCCGACATCGTGAACTGAAGCTTGCGGAGCAGCCGATTGGCCGACGGGCCGTCGATCGACGCCGCCTTCTCCATCCCGGTCGCTTCCCGCGGCGCAACACCCACCACCACACCCACACGACTCACCCGGTCCGAAAGCAAGTACCCGCACGCCAGCGCGTAGGGGCCTCCACCCGAAACGCCGACAACCGCGAAGCGATCGAGGCCCAGTCGGTTGGCTGCCGCCGCAACGTCGCCCGGCCAATCCAAGAATGTCCGCTTCGGGAGGAATGAGGACTTCCCGTACCCAGGCCGGTCGAGAACCACCACTCGAGCTTCGACGCCGCGACGCTCCAGCACCGGCTCGATCAACTGGAACTCGAGACGGTTGCTCGGGAACCCGTGGCAGTACACAACCGGCGGCGCATCGGCGGAACCGTACGACGCGTAGCCGAGCTTCCTGCCATCCGACAGATCCAGGACTCCTTCGTCCATCAGTGTCCACCCCTAG
>CAYXMJ010000219.1:3576-4667 GCA_964465915.1 uncultured Acidimicrobiaceae bacterium | reverse complement strand
CGTCGAAGGGTCGTTCGGTGATCGTCTCGCCCTGGAGGGCGAACAGGATCACCACCGTGAACAGCAACCCGTACAGCGCCACGGGCGCCAGCCTGGGGAGGAACTTGGTTTCGTACCACTCGACCCCATGGGTTCGCTCGCCCCAGCGTCTGGTCAGGTATCCGGCGACCAGTGGGACGCCGAGGAAGACGAGGACGATCTTGGCGATGTCCCACATCGATACGGCCAGCGTCGCTGTGTCGAAACCCAGCCAGTTGGGGAGCAGTTCTAGGTAGAAGTAGCCGAGCAGCGAGTAAGCGATGATCTGGAAGACCGAATTGATCGCTACCAGGACGGCGGCGGCTTCGCGGTCGCCGCAGGCGAGGTCGTTCCAGATGAGCACCATCGCAATGCAGCGGGCGAGGCCGATGATGATGAGACCAGTGCGGTAGCCGGGCAAATCGGGCAGGAAAACCCAAGCCAGGGTGAACATGAGGAGCGGGCCGACGATCCAGTTGAGGATGAGCGAGCTGAACAGGAGTTGTCGGTCGGTGGTGATTTCGCCGATTTTCGAGTACCGCACCTTAGCCAACACTGGGTACATCATGGCGAGTAATCCGATGGCGATCGGCAGCGAGACCTCTCCGATCTTGACGTTGTCCAACCAGTCGTTGAGGTCGGGAATGAGCCGGCCGAGGGCGAGACCAAACGCCATGGCGGCGAGGATCCACACCGGCAGAAAGCGGTCGAGACGCGACAAGCGATCGAGGACCGGAGCTTCGTCCGCTGCGGTTGGTTCGGTCATGCCGCAGACCGTAGACGTAATTGCGGCGGACGCGGCCCGAGGCACGTTGGGTGCATGGGGAGACTCTCGCAGGTGGGCCGGGCCTGCGAACAGGGCCGGAGGTCCCTGCCACCGGATATCCCTGTTCTGGCGTGGCGTAGGCGCGGTTTCCGGTACCTCAGCCACGCAAGAACGGATTTGGTCTCGGGATCTCGGGGCAGAGGTCGGACAACTTCGGGACTTTGTGCCTCTGTCTCGGTCGAGCCCGTGTGGCCAGGGTGGGGCGAACGTCGAGTGAGGTTTCATGACCGAGGACACATCAAGCGCG
>CAYXMJ010000219.1:0-3476 GCA_964465915.1 uncultured Acidimicrobiaceae bacterium | reverse complement strand
GACCGCTTTGCGGTCATCGACAAGCACCTCAAGCGGGGTCGCTACGCCCAAGACCAGCTGATCGAGACGCTGCACATCGCCCAAGATGTGTTCGGATACCTCGACGACGGCATCCTGATCTATGTGGCTCGGGCGCTGCGGCTACCGCCCTCGATGGTTTATGGCGTGGCGACCTTCTACCAACTATTCACCTTCGACCCGCCCGGCGAGCACACCTGCACCGTCTGTACCGGCACCGCCTGCTTCGTCAAGGGCGCCAACGACATCGTGGCTGCGGTTGCCGCCGCCTACGACGTCCCGTCCGGCGAGACGACCGAGGACGGCCTGCTCACCCTCAAGACGGCTCGTTGCCTCGGCTCCTGCGGCTTGGCGCCGGTCGTGCTGCTCGACGGCGAGGTCAAGGCTCGCGAGGGGGCCGACCTGATCCTGGCAGCTCTCGAGACGATGGTCGTCCCCGAACCGGTTGGCGCTGCGGCGGAAGGCGGTGAGAGCTGATGGCGGCTCCCATCGATCTTCACGAAGTCGCCCAGCGTGAGCACGAAGCCAGGAGCCGCTACCCATGGCGGATCAAGGCCTGCGGGTCGACCGCTTGCCTGTCGGCCGGGTCAGCGTCAACGATCTCGGCGCTCGAGCAGACCATCGAAACCTCAGACCTGGCGCTCGATGCGGTGGTGATCCCGACGGGGTGCATGGGTCTGTGCAGCCGCGGTCCGCTGGTGCGGGTGCTGCGACGCGGCGGCGACGAGACGATGTACCAAGAGGTCAACGAAGACGTTGCCATCGAGATCGTCCGGAGCCACATCCGCAACCACGAGCCGGTTGAGGAGAGCGTCCTCGACGCGGAGATTCCCTTCTTCGCGGCTCAGGAGCGGATCGTGCTTGCCAACGGCGGCATCATCGACCCCGACCGCATCGAGGGCTATGTCGCCCACGGCGGCTACGTGGCACTCCAGAAGGCCATCACCGAGATGACTTCGGAAGAGGTCGTCGAGGAAGTCCGTGCCTCCGGTCTGCGCGGCCGCGGCGGTGCCGGCTACCCGACGGGGAGCAAGTGGGGGCTGCTTGCCAAGTCAGAGGGTGATGAGAAGTACGTCGTCGCCAACGGCGACGAGGGTGACCCGGGCGCCTACATGGACCGAACTGTGATGGAAGACGACCCGCACCGCCTCATCGAGGGCATCGCCATCGCGGCCTACGCCACCGGGGCGTCGAAGGCATACATCTACGTGCGAGCGGAGTACCCGAGGGCCGTCGAACGCCTTGACCGGGCCATACGGGTGGCCCGCCGCAACCGCCTCCTCGGCCGCCGGATCCTGGACACCGAGTTCAGCCTCGATGTCGAAGTCCGGATCGGCGCAGGTGCGTTCGTCTGTGGCGAAGAGACCGCTCTGCTTGCCTCGATCGAGGGGCGGCGCGGCACCCCAAGGCTGCGGCCGCCGTATCCGACCGAGCGGGGCTTGTGGGGCAAGCCCACGATGATCAACAACGTCGAGACCCTCGCCAACATCCCGGCGATCGTCAACAAGGGCGCTGAGTGGTTCTCGTCGATCGGCACTCCGAGCAGCCCGGGTACCAAGGTCTTTGCGCTCGCCGGCGACCTGGTCAATATCGGCCTCATCGAGGTGCCGATGGGGATCACGTTGCGCACCATCATCGAGGACGTCGGCGGTGGGATCCCCGATGGGGGCACTTTCAAGGCCGCTCAGACCGGCGGGCCCTCCGGCGGATGTATCCCGGCCGAGTTTCTCGACACTCCGGTCGACTACGACAGCCTGCGCCAACTCGGCTCCATCATGGGGTCCGGCGGGCTGATCGTGATGGACGACACGCAACGAATGCCCGATGTCGCCAAGTTCTTCATGGAGTTCTGCATGGACGAGAGCTGCGGCAAGTGTGTTCCTTGCCGAGCCGGCACCGTGCAGATCCACAGTCTGCTCGAGCGCATCTGCGCCGGAGAGGGCACCTTCACCGACCTGCGGCACCTCGAGCAGCTGTGTGCCACGGTGCGCGACACCAGCCTGTGCGGGCTGGGCCAATCGGCACCAAACCCGGTGCTGAGCACGCTCCAATACTTCGGCAAGGAGTACGAGGACCTCATCACCATTCAAACCGTGGCCGGAGTGAAGGAGGTCGCTGATGCGTGAGCGACGCACCAAGGTCACCATCACCTTCGACGGCGAAGAATTTGAGGCGTTCGCCGATGAGACCGTGATGGACGCCGCCCGGCGCCTCGGGGTCAACATCCCGTCGTTGTGTTACGTCGAAGGACTCTCGGTGTGGGGTGGGTGCCGATTGTGTGTCGTGCAAGTGGCCGAAGACCATCGGCTGCGGCCGGCCTGCGCCACCCAAGTCGACGCCGACATGGAGATCAAGACCGACACGCCACAACTGCGAGCTCATCGGAAGGCGATCACCGAGATGCTCTTCGCGGAAGGCAACCACGTGTGCGCCGTTTGCGTCAGCAACGGCAACTGTGAACTCCAAGACGTTGCGGTCGACACCGGCATGGACCACGTCCGGTTCGACTACCAGTCGCCGGTGCGCGAGGTCGATGCCACCCACCCCAAGTATGTGTTCGACCCCAATCGTTGCATCCTCTGCACCCGCTGTGTCCGGGTCTGTGATGAGATCGAGGGCGCTCACGTGTGGGACGTTGCCTATCGCGGCTCGGATGCCGAGCTCGTCACCGAACTCGGCAAGCCGTGGGGTGAGTCGAAGTCGTGCACCTGGTGCGGCAAGTGCGTGATCGTGTGTCCCACCGGCGCGTTGTCCTACCAGGGCAAGGCGGTCGGCGAGATGCAGCGCGACGTCAGCCTCATCATCCGTCTGGCAACCGCCCGCAACCGCGGCGAATGGCTTGACCCCGAGGAGGCGCGATGAGCGAGACCATGCCCCGCAAGGCCAGGATTGCCACCGTCTGGCTCGGCGGCTGCTCGGGCTGTCACATGTCGTTCCTCGACACCGATGAATGGCTCTTCGAGTTCGCCGGGCGGGCCGAGCTCGTTTACAGCCCGCTGGTCGATATCAAGGAGTTCCCGTCGGACGTCGACGTGACCCTGGTCGAGGGAGCCGTCGCCAATGAGGACAACCGCGAGCTGGCCGAGATCGTCCGCGCCAACTCGAAGACGGTCGTGTCGTTTGGCGACTGTGCCGTCACCGGGAACGTGACGGCGATGCGCAACCCGCTGGGAGACCCGACCCAGATCCTCATCAAGGTCTACGTCGAGGCCCCGGATCGAGACGGCGTGATCCCGAATGAGGAAGGCATCGTGCCGGCGCTGTTGCCGCAGGTGCTTCCACTGCACCGGGTCATCTCGGTCGACGTCTATCTGCCGGGCTGCCCGCCCCCGGCGGAGCGGATCAGGACTGCGGTCACGGCGCTGCTCGACGGCACGCCGTTGCTGGACCGTGGCGAAGACATCAGGTTCGGGTGAGGAGGCCTCATGCATGATCTCGTAGTGATCGACCCGGTCTCC
>CAYXMJ010000218.1:0-4684 GCA_964465915.1 uncultured Acidimicrobiaceae bacterium | reverse complement strand
TGCGACCTGTCACTTGCCGAAGGACGAACCGTGAGAATGGAGGAAATCGAGTGAGCGAGTTTCTCGACCGCATCGCCGGAGCACCCATCACGTGGGGTGTCGACGGGTCTCCGGGATGGGGCCACCTGATGGACCGCAATCGCGTGATGGCGGAGATGACCGAGATCGGCCTGTCGGCCACCGAGTTGGGCCCCGATGGGTACCTGCCGCTTGATCCCGGCGAGCTGGCCGACTACCTCGATGGGTACGACTTGAGCATCGTCGGCGGATTTGTCCCCGCGTTGCTCTACCGGCCCGATCGGGTTGATGGCGAGCTCGAGTATGTGACCCGCGCCTCGACGCAACTGGCCCGGACTGGTTCGAAGGTGCTCGTGCTGGGGCCGAGCTCCCACCACGACGGCTACGACACGTCGATTGACATGGACGATGAGGAGTGGGCGATCTTCCTCGAGAATCTTCGCCGCCTCGACGCCATCGTCGGCGATCAAGGGCTGATCACCGCATTGCACCCGCACTGGGGCATGGCGATCGAGACCGGCAATCACGTCGAGCGGCTGCTCGAAGCCTGTGATGTTGGGCTGTGCCTCGACACCGGTCACCTCTACCTGGCCGGAACCAATCCAACGGACATCGCCAAGCTGGCTTCCGATCGGGTCCACCACGTGCACCTCAAAGATGTCGACCCGGTGTTCGCGCAGCGGGTGCGGTCGGGCGCGTTGCCTTTCCGGCAGGCCGTCATCGAGGGTGCCTTCACGCCGCTGGGCGAGGGCGACGTCGACATCGCCGGGGTCATCCAGACCCTCGAGTCCGCAGGCTACGACGGATGGTATGTGCTCGAACAGGATGTTTCGCTCACCGAGGATCCCGAGCCGAACCTGGGGCCGAAGACCGATGCCGTTGCCAGCGTTGAGTATCTGAAACAGCTTGCCACCACCCTGTGATCACGCCGGAACGGCCGGTGGTCGGCACCGTCGTCTCCACTCCGGCACGGCTCGGTGAGTGTCCGCTGTGGAGCGACGCGGAACAGGTGCTGTACTGGGTCGACATCGACGGCCGGGCGGTGCATCGCTTTGACCCGGCTTCCGGCCGCGATCACATACGAACCACACCCGGTCGCCCCGGGGCCATTGCGCTGACGTCGGTTGCGGGTCGACTGCTGCTGGCCGGTGAGCACCAGGTCGGCTGGTTCTCGTGGAGCGACGGCGGATTCGAACCCTGGCTCGACCTGGAGCCTCCGGGGACCGGCAACCGACTCAACGACGGGCGCTGTGACCCCCGTGGGCGATTCTGGGTAGGGAGCATGTACGGACGACCCGCCGAGCAGCGGTTCACCGGCATGCTGCATCGGGTCGATCCTGATGGTGCGCATGTGATGGTGCGGTCCGGGGTGGGGATCTCCAACTCGTTGGCCTTCTCACCCGACGGTCTGACGATGTACTGGGCCGACACCCTCAGGGCGACCATCTGGGCTCACGCCTACGACGTCGAGTCCGGTCAACCGGGCGCACCCCGCGTCTTCGTGGACTTCACCAACCTGCCGGGCGCCCCCGACGGCGCTTGCGTCGACTCGACCGGCGCGTTGTGGGTGGCCTGTGTCAACGGCGCAGCTCTTGCTCGATTCACGCCGGACGGTGCGCTGGACCGGTTGCTGGCTCTTCCGGTCGACAAACCGAGCATGCCGGCGTTTGGCGGCCGCGAGTTCGACACGCTCTACGTCACCTCGATCGGCGACGCCGATTCGGCGTCGGCTCCCTCGCTGCGGCCGGAAGGTGGCCGTTTACTGGCGCTCGACCCAGGAGTGCGGGGACTTGCCGAGCCCGCCTTTGCGGCGTGGAACCCCCGCTAGATAGCCGATGGAACGTTCCAAAGCCGCTCGCTACACTCTCCGAGGAATGGTTTCCACCAGCCGGGAGCGGAGCACCAATGGCTGAGCGACACGCCGTGTGGTTTGAGCGACCCGTCCTGCCCGAGCTGAGAGCGAAGGTCGAAGCACGTGCCGATGTTCTCGGTCCGCCGACGGAAGCCGATCCGTTCGCCGGACTGGGCGAAGCGCGCGGTTCGGTGGTCGGGGCGTCGCGCTTTGACGCGGAGTGGATCAGCCGGGCGCCACAGATGCGGGTGATTGCTCGCACCGGGATCGGGGTGGACAAGGTGGACATTGGTGAGGCCACTCGGCGAGGGATCGTGGTGTGCAACGCCCCCGATGGGCCGACCATCTCGACGGCGGAACATGCCGTCGCCCTCATGCTGGCGGTGGCCAAGGATCTCAAGGGATCCGCCCGCCGCCTCCAGGCCGGTGAGACCAACCTCTATGCCGGATATACCGGGGTCGAATTGGCCGGGAAGACACTCGGACTCGTCGGCTACGGAAGGATCGCCCGTCGGGTGGCAGATGCCGGGCGCGGGCTGGGGATGGAGGTGGTCGCCTGCGACCCCTTCTGCCCCCCGGCTGAGTTCGGCGCCACCGCGTCGGCCGGGTCGCTCGACAGTCTGCTGCGAGCCGCCGATGTGGTTTCGGTCCATATCCCGCTCACGGACGATACGGCGGGGCTCTTTGGCGCGGCGGCGTTTGGTGTCATGAAGGAGGGGGCCGTGTTTGTCAACACCGCGCGCGGTGGGTTGGTCGACCACGAGGCGCTGCTCGCTGCCTTGGAGTCGGGCCGCCTGTTCGGCGCAGGCCTCGACGTCACCGAACCTGAGCCACTTGCGTCGGACCACCCGTTGCTGAACCGTGATGACGTAGTCGTTACACCCCACATCGCTTCGGGCACCGCCGACGGGAAGCGCCGCCTCTTCGAGTCGGCTTTCGAGCAAGCGCTCATGGCGCTCGACGGTGTACGTCCACCTCATGTGGTGAACCCCGAAGTGTGGGATCGAAATGGAGTGAACAGATGACCAGAGAGATTCGGATCGGATTGATCGGCTTTGGCTGGATGGGTCAGGCCCATTCTCGGTCCTACCGCAACATCCCTGTGTACTTTCCCGAGGCGGGGATCGAGCCTCGCCTGGTTGCGATCTCCGACAATGTCCCCGAGCGTCTTGACCTGGCGACACAGAACTTCGGCTACGAACACGGCACGATGGACTGGCGCGAGGTGGTCGATCGCGACGACATCGACGTCATCGATATCACCGCGCCGAACGCGCTCCATCAGGAGATCGCAGAAGCGGCAGCCGCGGCAGGAAAACACATCTTCTGTGAGAAGCCGGTCGGCATTGAGCCGGCGGCAACGGCTGCAATCGAATTGGCGGCACGGCGGGCCGGCGTGATCACCGGCGTCGGCTACAACTACCGGTGGGCGCCCGTCGTGCAGTACACCCGGCAACTCATCGCCGACGGGCGCTTTGGTGAACTGACCCACTACCGGGGTCGGTTCTTTTCGATGTACGGGCGCGACCGGCTTGGGATGCTGTCATGGCGCTTCCTTCAAGACGAAGGCGGCTACGGCGCGCTCAGCGACATCATGTCCCACGCCATCGACATGGCCCAGTACCTGTGCGGCCCGATCACCAGACTCGTTTCGGTCAAGGAGATCTTCGTGAAGGAGCGGCCGCTGCCCACGCCGGGCACCGGCACCCACTATGACCGGGGCGCCCCCGGCGATCCCACCGGCACCGTTACCAATGAGGACTATGTCGGCGCCCTGGTTCAGTTCGCCAACGGGGTGCGCGGAACGCTCGAGGCCGACCGTTCCATCTTCGGCCCGCAGAGTTCGATGGCCTTCGAAATGAACGGCTCACTGGGGGCGGCATCGTGGGACCACGAGAAGCTCAACCAATTGCAGCTCTACTTGGCCGAGGAGCAACACAACGACGGCTTTGTCGAGTTGCTCGCCGGCGACACCCTGCCCCACCAAGGCAACATCGTCCCCGGCGGCGGGAACTCACTCGGCTACGAGGACATGAAGGTCATCGAAGCACTCGAGTTCCTGAAGGCGGTGGCCGAGGAGCGTCCCCACCATCCCGGCTTCAGCGACGCCCTCGCCAACGCGTCCGTTGCGGCCGCCATGGTCCGCTCGTGGGAGTCCGAAGCGTGGGAACCCGTCACCAGCCTCAAGATCGACTGAAGACAAGGAACCAACCATGCTCGAGAACCAGACCAAGGCGAAGCTGGCTGCCGGTGGAGCCGTCTACGGCTGTTTCATCCGGTACCGAGAACCGACCTTCGCCGAGTTCATCGCCATGCAGGGATGGGACTTCATCATCTTCGACGGCGAACACGGAACGCTGGGGCCACGCGAGATGGAGACGCTGTGCCCTCTTGTCGAACTGCGCGGCGCCACCCCGATCGCCAGGGTCGCCACCAACCAGCCCCACATCATCTTGCGGGTGCTCGACACCGGCGTGCACGGCATCCACGTGCCGTGGGTCAACACCGCCGCCGGCGTGGAAGCAGCCGTGCAATCGACCAAGTATTGGCCGCGCGGGCAGCGCGGTCTCGCCGGGAGCCGAGCATCGGAGTGGGGGATGTCCGAGTCGCTCGGCGCCTACACGGAGCGCGCCAACCGCGAGACGATGCTGATCATCCACATCGAGACCATCGACGCGGTCGACGCCATCGATGACTACGTGGCGATCGACGGCGTCGACGTCCTGTTCATCGGACCGACCGATCTGTCGCATTCGCTCGGACATCCCGGAGACGCCGCCCACCCCGAGGTGGCTGAAGCCATGGAACGGGTCG
>CAYXMJ010000217.1:0-4732 GCA_964465915.1 uncultured Acidimicrobiaceae bacterium | reverse complement strand
CGACCACCAGATGATCCTGTCGTACAAGGAAGGGACCGACGGCCAGATCCTCGAGGAAGGCATCACCGAGGCTGGGGCGACGGCCAGCTGGATCGCGGCCGCCACGGCCTACGTGAACCGTGGTGTGCCGATGGTTCCGTTCTACACGTTCTACTCGATGTTCGGTTTCCAGCGGGTTGGCGACCTGCTCTGGCTCGCGGCCGACGCCGGCGCCCGCGGGTTCCTGCTCGGCGCGACGGCCGGACGAACGACGCTGCTCGGCGAAGGCCTCCAACACCAGGACGGCCAGAGCCTGCTACTTGCTTCAACCGTTCCGGTCTGCCAGGCCTACGACCCCGCGTTCGCCTATGAAATGGCGACGATTGTGCGCGACGGCCTCCACCGGATGTATGTCAACGATGAGGACATCTACTACTACCTGACCCTCTACAACGAGAACTACCCTCAACCGGCAAAGCCGGCGGGGATCGACGAGAGCATCATCGCCGGGCTCTACCAGTGGGCCGAGGCTCCCGAGGGCACCGCACACAAAGCCACCATCCTGTTCTCGGGCCCGCTGCAGGGCGCGGCGCGCCAGGCCCAGGCCGAGTTGGCGGAGCGGTACGGCGTCGGAGCCGATTTGTGGAGCGCAACCTCATACAAGCGGCTGCGCGAGGACGCACTCGAGACGGAACGCTGGAACCGGCTTCACCCCGGCGAGAAGCGTCGGTTCCCGTATGTGACCCGCATGCTGGCAGGATCATCGGGACCCGTCGTAGCCGTGACCGACTACATGAAGGCGGTTCCGGATCAGGTGGCGCGGTGGGTTCCGGGCACGTTTGTTCCACTCGGCACCGATGGCTTCGGCCGCAGCGACACCCGCGAGGCGTTGCGTGAGTTCTTCGAGGTCGACGCCGCCAACGTCATTGTTGCCGTGCTGTCCGGCCTCGCCGATCAAGGCAAGATCGAACCGGCCCTCGTCCAAGACGCCATTGTTCGGTTCGGAATCGACCCCGATTCGCCGGACCCCAGACTCCGCTGACAGTGACAAGGATGATCGTCGCGACGGCCCTTTCAGCCGACGCGCTCGCCTCCTGGTAAGGCAACCAAATGGAATCACTGCCGCACTAGTCAGTTCGTGCAAGCAAAAAGGGGCCCCTTGAATCTCAAGGTGTGGTTGCGGAATTGCCGACAACTATTGAGTGAGACGTCGCAATCCCCCGAAGCGTATCAAGGGCCGCGATCCGCAGCCGACCCCCTCGAATCGGTTGACCGCCCTGCTGCCGGCCGTGGTCGGTGTCGCAGCCCTCGTCGTCACCGCCATCGTCTTCACCGGTGCCACCACCTCGAGTCGTGTTGCCCAGAATGCAGAGTCGCTGCATTGGGCAAACGCAATGTTGGGATCATCGGAGATCGCCCGGTTGGCAGTTGGGCAGGCCGTGCAGGTCGCCGACAACGATGCGAGTGAGCCCGAGCAGATCGATGAGGCGCTCGCCGAGGCGCGGTTCGCCATCGACACCGCACGCTACTGGGCGGCCCGACCGGAGGCCGATGTGGTGGCCGTGAATGGTGTTGGGCCGTTGCTCGACGCCGCCGGCAACGCAGTTACCGCCCTCGAGGACGGCGATGTTGATGTTGCGCTCGCCACGTTGCAGAACGACTTCGAGCCTGCTCGCGCCGACGCGGTCGCGGGACTCAACGCCGCCCAGAACAGCGCCGCGGAGCGGATCGAGCAGACGGAGGCAAGCGCCGGTTATGTCGCCACCGTGCTCCAATTCGTGATGGTCTTGCTCGTTCCGGCCACGGCCCTCTTCCTCTACCGCAGACGGGCCAAGGCCCAGCTGAAGGAGGAGACCATTCGGATGGACGCCCAACTCGAGACCCACCGGGCCGTTGCCGAAGCGAAGGACAACCTCATCGCAGCGGTCTCCCACGAGCTGCGCACCCCGCTCACCAGTATCTCCGGGTTCGCCGAGATCCTCGAGGACGACGAGAACCTCTCACCGGCCCAGCGCGACATGGTCGAGGTCATCAACGGGGAAGCCAAGGAGCTGGCCCGCATGGTGGAAGACTTCCTCGTCGCAGCCCGCTTCGACCATGCCGTCGCCGACCTCGAAACCACCGACATCGAGGTCATGAGGACAATCGCGCCACTACTCAGCGCGGCGGAGGCATCGGGCCGCGAGGTCCAGATCGATCCTCGCTCGCTGTGGGTGAAAGGTGAGCAGGACCGGATCGTGCACATCACCCGCAACCTGATCTCCAACGCCGTCGCCCACGGCGGTCCCCAGATCCGCGCCACCATCGTGCGCGGCGACGAGTCTTCGCGCCTCGTCGTCGCCGACAACGGATCCGGCATTCCGCTCGAGGCCAACGAAAGCCTCTTCGAGCCCTTCGTGAACGAGGGAGCCCGCGCCCTGGTGACCGGGAGCCTCGGAATGGGCCTTGCCGTGGCCAGGGAGCTGGCTCGAGAGATGGAAGGCGACCTGACCCTGGAGCGCACCGTCGATGGCTGGACGTGTTTTTCGCTGACCCTCCGCAACGGTGTGTCGGCCGACGAATCTGCGGCCCCGACCGAGCAGTTGGTGGCCTGATGAAGCGCGCCCTGGTGATCGTCGCCGGGTGGCTGCTGTTGATTTCGGGCCTCTTCTCCACCGTGACCGCCGAGGATCTCGCCGCGGAGGACACTTTGACCCTGTACCTGCTCGGCAACGGCGTCTCGTGGGCCGATTTGGGCACCGATCCACCGCCGGCCCGGGCGCTCCCGAACTACGACGCCAGCCGCAACACCGACCCTGGTCTCACCATCCGTCGAGGTGGTTCGGGCTTCGACGAGTGGGGCTGGGACAAGTACCAGGCGTGGTACTCGACGACGGGCGGATACGACCTCAATGGAGAGGCTCGCCTGTACTTGTGGAGCGCCGTGCGCGAGTTTCGGCCGGTGCAGGGTTCAATCACCGCCTACCTGATGGCCTGCAACGGGGGCGGCGGCAGTTGTGAACTCATCGAGACGAGCCGGCGTGACATCGATCCTTGGAGCGGCGGCGACTGGGAGGAACAGGTGCTCTCGTTCGGGACGGTCACCACCAGCATCGCCTCCAATCAGCGTATCGCGGTCAAGCTGATCGTGAGTAATGCTTCGAGCGACGATATGTGGCTCGCTTACGACACAGCAACCTACGACAGCCGCCTGGTCTTCGCCCTCGGTGGTGACGTCGAACCGACCACCACCACGACAACCACGACGACGACCAGGCCGCCTACGACAACGACCACGAAGCCCCCGACCGTCACCACCACCACCACGACCCAGGCGCCAATCGACACCACCACCACGACCCGGGCTCCGGTCGACACCACATCCACGACTACCACCACCCGGCCACCGACTACGACGACGACCCAGGCCCCGGGCGTGACCACGACTACGCTGCGGCCAACGACGACCACCACCCGGCCTCCCCCGACGAACGAGACAACGACCACGACGACCCGGGCGCCACGGGACGACGGACTGCCGGTGCCGACGCCACAACCGCCCGACACCACGGCCCCGCCCCCGCCTCCCGCGGAGGAGCCCGCCCCAACGCCGGCACCGGTGAACGAGGACGATGGCCTGATCGTGGCCCTGCCGGAGCCGATCGACCCGGCACTGGCCCTAGCGTTCCGTACCCCAAGCGCCGAGCCGGCGCGCCGGGTGCCGGTGATGGTGGGGTTGTCCGTGGGGTTCCGCAGCGTTGTCGAACACCTCAGGATCAATCTGCTCCCGGCCCTCATCCTCAGCGCGTTGACTGCCTGGCTCATGATGTTGGGGCTCGACCCGCGCCGCCGAGGAACCGGCCTCGAGAGCTGAGCGACTCCACGCCGGACGTGGCACACTGGCGCCCGTGACCGCCCAACACCCGCAGCCAATGATCCGCCTCGCGCTGCCCGACGAGTACGACGCCGTCGGCCACCTCCTCGTGCGGAGTTACGCCGCCATCCCCGACATGCCGGTGAGCGAAGGGTTGATCGCGGAGTTGACCGACGTCCGGTCCCGGGCAGAGGACTGCGTGGTGCTGGTTGCCGTCGACGCCGATGAGGTCGTCGGCACCGTGACGTACGTTCCGTCGCACGTGGTTGCGGCCGCCGAGTTCGACGACCCGGACGGTGCCGGGATCCGAATGCTGGCCGTCGACCCGGCGTTTCGCGGCAAGGGACTCGGACGGGCACTGACCGAGGAGTGTCTGCGCCACGCCCGGGCCGCCGGCCGGACGACCGTGTATCTGCACACGACCCCCTGGATGGAGGCAGCCGGCCGCATGTACGAGGCGATGGGCTTCGAACGACGCCGGGACCTGGACTGGACCCCGGAGCCCGGCGTCAAGCTACTCGGCTACCGCTACGAGCTGACGTGACGGCAGAACGCGAACGCCTACGTCGCCGCGGGATGTGGCTGCTGTGGGCAACGATCGCCTGGAACATCACGGAGGGAGCGATCACGATCGCACTCGGGCTGGCGGCCGGCTCGATTGCGCTGACGGCGTTTGGTCTGGACTCGATGATCGAGGTATTCGCCTCCCTGGTTGTGGTCTGGCACGTCAGGGACCTCGACGATCTCGACGACCACCACCGCAACCGCCGGGCACTACGCCTGGTAGCGGGAGCGTTCTTTGCCTTGGGGGTGTTCTTGGTGGCGACGTCGGTGGAGCGCCTGATCTCGGGTGACCGCCCCGACGAGTCCCCCATCGGGATCGCCTATCTAGCCCTGGCG
>CAYXMJ010000216.1:0-4756 GCA_964465915.1 uncultured Acidimicrobiaceae bacterium | reverse complement strand
GGGTACGCCGCCCTTCTTCTCGAACCCCGTCATCCACAACATTCGGTTATAGCTCTGAGATAACGGAAACGTTCGAATCCGTCGACTACTCAGTGCTCATCCCGGGGCGAGATCAGGGCTTCGCCGAGATGAGCATCCTGCTGACTCGCGATGTGAGGGCCGGGCGGCGGTTGACCCGGCGGCCCGGTCCGCGTGAGAACCCGGCAAACGATCCTGCGACCCGGATCGAGGATTCCGAGTACGCTCCCAACCCCGTCAGGCGACCGCGGCACACAAGTGGGTCCCGGGAGAGCCCTGCTTGTACCGTCAGGCCGAGATGAACCAGGAGATGAAGCATGGCCATCGAAGATCAGAAGCCGGTTGGCTCTGGCTTCAGCGCTCGGCCCGACGGTGCGGAGGTGATCCGCGATGTCGAGCTGGAGGGGAAGACTGCCATCGTGACCGGGGGGTACAGCGGTCTGGGTCTTGAGACCGTGCGGGCGCTGGCTGCCAAGGGCGTGAGGGTTCTCGTTCCGGCTCGCAGCGAGCAGAAGGCTCAGGAGAACCTGGCCGGGCTCGAGGGTCAGATCGAGATCGCATCGATGGATCTCGGGGATATCGCTTCCGTGAGGGCGTTCGCCGACCGCGCCGCTCAGCAGCTCGAGAGTCTCGATCTTCTGATCAACAACGCTGGCATCATGGCTACCCCCGAGACCCGAATCGGAAATGGCTGGGAGGCGCAGTTCGCCACCAATCATCTCGGTCACATGGCCTTGACGCTGGGACTGCTGCCCCTTCTGGAGAGGACACAGGGTGCCCGGGTCATCGCCCTTTCGTCTACCGGTCACAAGGTCAGCGACATCCGATGGGACGACGTGCATTACGAAACTACGCCGTATGACAAGTGGCAGGCCTACGGGCAGTCGAAGACCGCCAATGCGCTGTTTGCTAATGCACTCAGTCGGCGCTTGGCTCCGAGTGGGGGGCTGGCCCTTGCGGTGCATCCGGGGGGCATCTTCACTCCCCTCCAGCGTCATCTCTCTCTGGAGGAGCAGGTGCAGCTCGGCTGGCTCACTGAGGAAGGCCAACCGACGGAACTCGCAAAGCAGGGCTTCAAGACACCCGAACAGGGCTGTGCAACCGCCCTCTGGGCCTCGACAAGCCCCCTGCTCGAAGGGAAGCCGGGGGTCTACTGCGAAGACTGCGACATCGCGTCTCCCACCGATCCGGAGAGCCCAATGGCTCGATTCAGCGGGGTCGACCCGCACGCCTGCAGCGACGAAGCCGCCGAGAGGCTCTGGGAGATGAGCGAGGCAATCCTGGCCGAGGCCTAGCTCTTCCTGCGCCGGCGGCTCTCGGGTTGGGGCACTTGTTGGGTCGGAGTGACCGATGATCGGACGTCGAATCGACGTCGGAGCGGTTCCCTCCCCCCGGACGCCCGCGGAGATCTCAGCTGACGACCAGCGACTCAGCGCTGCGTCGCGGCAGGTGCGCGTCGAGGACACTCGTGGCTGAGCTCGCGGTTCGCAGTTGCTGAGGGGGTGCCTCAGCACGGATGCATGCCGCGATCGCGATCAGCGCCGTCGTGAAGAAAGCCGCGAGCTCGTCAAGGTCGGCAGGATTGTGGATGTCTCCGGCTCGTTGCCCATTGCTGAGAGCGTGTCGGAAGGCCCGGGCAAGTCGCTCCAAGTAGGCGTCGACATGGCGTCTGCTCCCCTGAGTCGAGCGCAGCCCTCTCGACGGCGGTGTTGCACATGCGGCACCCACGGCTCCTGAACCACCCTTCCGGCGCCGCTGCTTCGGGCGCAACGCCGCCATCCCATATCCCTCAGCAAGTTCTTCCACTCGTGGATCGCCCTACGAGACAATTTGCTCGATCGCCTGGTGAGATGCTTGGGCGGCTGCAGCGGGCTGGTCGACAAGCAGGCGGGCAATGCCCACCGCCGAGTCAGTCCAACCCCGATTTCACAACTTGTCGGCACGGAGTCCTTGGACCCTATTTGTGCCTGGACCGACAGAATAGGCTGGACCTATTGGGGAAGGTGGGTGCGATGGATTACCCCGCTAGAGGCTCGTCCCGAGCAGACGTGCTGACTCGCACCTATTCGACGGGCCCTCCGCCCGGAGAGTGGCCGTCGAACTTCATCTGTCGCGCGTGGGGACATCTGCTTTGTAGACAAGTGTCCCCGACGCGTGGCGCTCCGGGCTCAACCACCCTGGAAGGGGGTTTCCGTAATGAGGACCACAAGGAGAAGATACCAGGCTGGCGTCTTGGCTGTCACCTTGCTCACGGTGACATGGCTGGCGGCAACGCCAGTCGCGGCAGTTACACCCAACAATCCACCGCTTGCCGAGGCGGACACCTACGAGGTTGCCGAAGATGGGCTTCTGGAGGTGGCCGCTCCAGGGGTTCTGGCGAACGACACTGATCGCGACGGGGACACCCTGCAGATTGGTGAAATCGTCGCCCGCACCACAAATGGCATTGTGACACCGCAGCGGGACGGCTCCTTCACATATCAGCCGGACGCGGACTTCTACGGCACCGATTCCTGGGGCTACAAAGCTACAGACGGCACCGACCTGTCTAATGCCGGCAGGGTGACCATCACGGTGTCGCCCGTCAACGACGCACCCGTGGCCAACGCAGACAGCTACAGCGTCGATGAGGATCAGCCCTTGACGGTCGACGCGCCGGGGGTTCTCGCCAACGACACCGACGTCGAGGGTGATCCGCTGACAGCCGTGCTCGATGTGGGCCCATCCCATGGCACCTTGGTCGAGTTGAAAGCTGATGGGTCATTCAAATACGAGCCAGACCCGGACTACCACGGGCCCGATAGCTTCGGCTATCACGCCAACGACGGCTCCGATGACTCCGCCACCGTTCGGGTGGCGATCACTATTGGGCCCGTCAACGATGCCCCGGTCGGCGTTCCCGACGCGTACAGGGTGCTCGAAGACGAGGTTCTGACCGTTGTTGCGCCAGGCGTCCTGGCGAACGACACGGATGTAGATGGCGACCCGCTGGCTTCCCTGCTTGATGTCGCCGCTTCGAGCGGAGATGTCACCGTGTTCAGTCGCGATGGCTCATTCACCTATGAGCCGGACGCGGACTTCAACGGGACCGACCACTTCGGCTATCACGCGACTGACGGAACAGACGATTCGGCGATGACGCGGGTGACGATAGAGGTCATCGCGGTCAACGACGCGCCGGTCGCCGTCGCGGATAGCTACCGGGTGGCGGAGAACGGCAGGCTCATCATCCGCTCGCCGGGAGTATTGGCCAACGACTCCGATGTTGATGGGGACAGGATCAGCGCGGTCCTCGACGTGCGGCCTTCGCACGGGACCCTAACGGCGTTCGCCGGAAACGGCGCGTTTACGTACGTGCCAGATCTGGACTTCGCCGGTACGGATAGCTTCGGTTATCACGCTACGGATGACGCTGAGGACACTGCCACAGTCAAAGTTACGATCATCGTGATCCCGGACAACGAGGCGCCGGTTGCGGTGCCTGACGCCTACCGCGTCGCCCGCAACAGCGAACTCTCTGTTGCGGCTCCTGGGGTATTGGGTAACGACACCGATGCCGACGCCGATGCCCTCGAGGCCGTCCTCGAGAGCGGGCCGGTGCATGGGACGTTGACCCTGGCCGCGGATGGGTCATTCAAGTACACACCCGACAAGGGCTATCAGGGCGTTGACGGTTTCCGATATCACGCGACGGACGGTCTTGACGACTCCAATATCGTCGGGGTCACCATCGAAGTGCTCATGGGATGCCGCGGCGAGACTGCAACGATCATTGGAACGGTCGGCGATGACGTCATCAATGGCACCCCGGGCGATGATGTGATCTCAGCCCTCGAGGGCGACGACGTGATTCACGGCCTTGGCGGCAATGATCTGATCTGCGGTGGTCGCGGCGCAGACACCATTCTCGGCGGTGCGGGCAATGACCGCATCTATGGCAATGGCGGCGATGACCTCCTCAAAGGTGGGCTCGGCAACGACCGCCTCATCGGCGGCCTCGGCGATGACCTCCTCAGAGGTGGGGGCGGCGATGACGTCCTCAGAGGCGGGGGCGGCGATGACGTCCTCAGGGGGAGGACAGGCGACGACCGGCTCATCGGCGGCAATGGCCTCGATCGCATGTTTGGCAACAGCGGCAACGATGTGTTGCTGGCCAATGACTCGATGGAAGACTGGCTGTTCGGCGGCCGCGGATTCGACAAAGCCCGTGTCGACAGTGGCCTGGACCATTGGAAGGGCATAGAGCGGATCCTGTAGGCAGGATCAGAGAAACTGAAACGATCGTCGGCGGCTCAGCATCAACAGTGGCGCCGGGATCGCGAGCTGACAATGGAGTCCGGGGTCCAACCCCGGGCTCCATTTTCGAGGTGTAGCGCACCAGCGCTGGCGAGGATCTGACCTCATCCCACCATCTCTGCCGGCCTGACATCCCAGGTGCGCAACGAGGCGTGGACCGTCCGTGCCGAGCGCGATCATCTCCGATTGGTGTCTCCGATTGGGTGTCTCCGATTGGCTCGACACGGGACCTGTTCACTGGCGAACGTCGTCGACGTGCCTCAGCAAGACCAAACTCTACCCTGAGCAGGGGTTTCCTTTGTGGGCCCCGTGGGACTCGAACCCACAACCAACGGATTAAAAGTCCGCTTCAGTGCGATTCGCTGACCCGGGGGAATGCCCAATAAGTGCCCCTGAACAGGGATTTTGCACTATCAGCATCGCTCACTGTTTTGCACTGTTT
>CAYXMJ010000215.1:0-4757 GCA_964465915.1 uncultured Acidimicrobiaceae bacterium | reverse complement strand
ACCTCGGTGTCTCCTGAGCCGTACAGTTTGGTGCCATCGTCGATCCGGGCGGCAATCACCCCAACCGCAGACGGCGCAGTACCAGTGGTCATGTGGGTACTCCCCTCATAGGTGTCTCGCAGTGAAGGAAACGCTACGCCAGCTATCCCGCGCTGTCGTCGGTCCAAGGGGGGATTTGGCCCTACTCCTCGAGGATGAGACGACCGAACACCGAGGGTGGCCGTTCGGTCAGGACCCCGGCTGGATCAGTCCGGACTCGTAGGCCACGACGACGGCTTGGACTCGATCACGCAGCTCGAGTTTGGTGAGGATGTGCGACACGTGGGTCTTGATGGTTGTCTCGCTGACGAACAACGCCTCCGCCATCTCAGCATTGGAGAGACCGCGGGCGAGCTGGGCGAGCACCTCGAGTTCACGTTCGGTCAGCTCATCGAGTGCAGGAGACGCCTCATCATCAGCGGTGGGCCGGGCCGTGAACTCGGCGATGAGACGACGGGTCACCGAAGGCGCCAGCAGGGCATCGCCGGCGGCGACGATGCGGACGCCACCGACCAGGTCGTCGGCCGGGGTGTCCTTGAGGAGAAAGCCGCTGGCACCCGCCCGCAGCGCCTCGTAGACATAGTCGTCGATGTCGAACGTGGTGAGGATCAGCACTCGCGGATCGTCGTCCTGGAGGTCCCGGCAGATCTGCCGGGTCGCCTCGATCCCGTCGACGCCGGGCATCCGAATGTCCATCAACACCACATCGGGACGAAGCTCCTTGGTGGCCGCAACGGCAGCGGCACCGTCGCCGACTTCGCCGACGACGTCGATGTCGGGTTCGGCCTCCAGGATCATGCGGAACCCGGTGCGTACCAGTTCCTGGTCGTCGACCAGCAGGACGCGGATCAGAGCCATCAGGCGGGCACCGGGATGCGGGCGGCCACCCGGTAGCCGCCACCACTGCGCGGTCCCGACGAGAACTCACCGTCGAGCAGCGCGATCCGTTCTTGCATCCCGAGCAGACCATGGCCGCCATCGCCGGCGCTGAGAGCCTCGGCCGCCCCACGGCCGTCATCGGTGACCTCGATCCCGAGTTCCCGGTCGGCGAACTCGAGCTGGACCTGGGCGCGCACGTCGGGACCGCCGTGCTTCAGCGTGTTGGTGAGCGACTCCTGGATGATGCGGTACGCGTTGAGATCGATGCCGGCCGGCAGCGGCCGCGGGGTGCCGGCGACCACCACGTCGATCGACAGTCCGGCTTCGACCATCTGCTCGACGAGGCCGTCTAGCCGGGCCAGGCCCGGTTGTGGGCTTCGGTTTGCCGGCTGCTCTTCGGTGCGGAGGAGGCCGAGGAGCCGGCGCATTTCGGCAAGGGCGTCGTGGCCGGCCGCCTCGATGGCGGTGAGCGCCTCGGCGGCCTTGCCGGGGTCGCTCTCGAGCACTCTGGACGCAGCGGTCGCCTGAATGGTCATCACCGTCATCTCGTGGGCGACGACGTCGTGGAGTTCTCGGGCGATCCTGGCGCGTTCGTCGCGCACGGCGCGGCGGGCTCGTTCCTCGCGATCCCGCTCGAGCAGCTTGGTGCGTTCCTCGAGTTCGGTGAGGTATCGCCGGCGCTCGTGGACCTCCCGTCCGAGGAACAGCGGCAGGATGGACCCGACGAGCACCAGGAGCACCGTACCGAACTCCACACTCTCGTTGTAGGCGACTCCGGAAAGAGTGAACAGCGTCAGGACGCCTGCGGTAGCCAGTCCAATGACGAGCGACTGCCGCCGCGGCAATTCGCTGCCGATGGCATGGAAGGCAAAGAGAATGCCGGTGACCGCGATCGTGCTGGGGTAGTCGAGCCCGCGATCGATCATGAACGAACCGGCGACGATGAACAGAACCGGGATCGGCCGGATGCGCCGAAAGGTCAGCGGCAGGGTCTGGGCCAGGGCAAGGAGATAGGCCCAACCGTCCGGCTCGCGCCGGAACAGATCCTGGAGAGCGCTACTCGACCCGGCCAGTTGAAAGACCGCAATGAGGGCGAGCCCAACGGCGATGATCCCGTCGGCCATCCAATACGGATAGTTGCGCCGCTGCGGCATGGTCTCCATGTGGGTCGATGCTATCGGCCGGAACCAGCCCCTCGCATCATCCGCGCGGAGGATTCCTCCTCGTCCCTGCGGACGACACCGCTACCGGCACTCCGTAGCGATGATTGAGCTGGACCGTCGTTTCGTCGAGCCAGGTATCGAGGGCGTCGGCTCTTCGTGGCCGCCACAACGTCCGGTAGCCGATCGGACCCGTGACGACCCGGCTGGGGACGAGCGGCGCACCGAAGCGTCGCGCCAGGGCAACTCCCAACGGCGGCCTTCCCGGATGTATGGTCAGCGGCCCAACTACGTGGGCCTGTTGCGCCCGGTAGCCGGTTGGGGTGACGAGCACGCGGCCACGCAAGGCGACAAACCCCGTCACGTACGGCATCCCGCGGGCGGGGTGAGTACGCGGCACCACCAACTCATCGCGTCCGGCATAGATCCCGCACGTGCAGTACGGGTCCGGGATGACGGCGTGGTGCCGGTCGAGGGTGAACGTTCCCGACGCCAGGTAGCCACGGGCCCGATCGCGCACGATGCACTTGGCGTCGGCATGTGGGCTGCGCCAGGGGAATCCGTACAGGCCGGTCAAGAGCGGGGTGATCTGCCCGCGCGGTCCGCGTTCGGGAGCGAGCAGCCAGGTCCGCCAGACGACGGGGGGTTCCTCGGGCCGGCTTCCCGCGGGAGATCCGAGCTCACCGGCCGGGAGTAACAAGCGATTGGCCATCCACCAAGCGTATCCGCCGCCGCCCTCCTACGGAAGGTCACCCCGTCGCGCAGAACGGCCATGGCAGGGGCTGGGTTGCGTCGGCTATTGCGGCGCCGTGGGGGAGAGGACGTCGTCGGTGCCGAGCCTCGGCCATCGCCCATCACATGGTCTTAATCGGGATCAGGGGATCACGGTTATCGGGAGCGATGAGTGGCGAACGAGGTACGATGCGGTGCCGCCGAGGCCGCTGAAATGACCCGCACCCCGGGTACCGATGACGATCAGGCCGGCTCCGTCTCGTGCGGCGCTCTCGGGGAGTGCGACACGAGGGTCGCTATTGCAGACCTCCAACGTGTAGTCGACACCGTGATTGCGGAATTCCACAAGTGCATCCTCGGTCTCGGCTTTGATCTCGTCGTCATAGTGTTCGACGTATCCCGGCGGCCGCTCGCAGCCCGGGTCGGCGCATCGAACAATCGTGGCCGACACATCCAAGTCAGTGCAGAACTTCGCCGACCATGACAGGACGCGTCGAGCCACCGGCGAACAGTCCACGCCGACGAGAATCCGGGTCAAGCGCTTCGGGTTCATGGTCGACTCACGGGGAATGAGAGCGAGAGGCCGATCGGCGGCGAACAGGAGCTGGCGACTGACGGAGCCGAGCAGCAATCCGGCGAGCGGCCCCAAACCCCGGGTTCCCAGCACGATGAGCGACGCGTCCAACTCATTGGCGGTCTTGAGCAGCACCTCAGCGGCCGGTCCCTCTACGGCGGTGACTTCGAGGCCTGCGAGTTGGGCGGCGCGGAAGGATGCTGCGCCGGTGGATTCCGCGGGCGCGTTCGCCTCTGCGATTTGGTCGTCGACGCCCTCCAAGCCGGACGGGGCTCGTCCCGTCCATGCAGTAACCGCTCTGATCGGTGCGCCCGTGGCGCGAGCAATCTCGACAGCCCAGGCCGCCGCGATGTTGGAGTTCGGGGAGTTGTCGACGCCGACGAGGACGGCGCCCGGTGCGTGAGTAGTCATGTGGGCCTCCAGGCTTCTCGATGCGAGGAAGTGTTTTGGGCGCGCAGGGCGCGCAATGACGGACAACTGTTTCGCCGCTGACGTGGCACGCGGTGTGTTGTGTCGAAATCGTCGGGCTTGCGGCGATTTGATCTGACGTGATGGGCTGCCTCGTCGTGGAGCGATGCGGAGGAACGAGCCAGCGACGTTCGGGGAATGAACCAGGGGTAGACGCCGGAGCCAAGGGTCTTGGATGCATGCCGGGCCGTTGTGGTAGCCATGGCGTCTCCTGGAAACCTCGAAGAGGCCGTTTCACTTCGTGAAGGTCTCTCCCGCCCCGGAGGGGGCCGACGCACCGAGCCCGAAGGCCGTGTTGACGGCGACGTTTGTTTGGGGATACTCCCCTTTCACTGTCGAATATATCACGAGAAAATTGGCCTGAATAGAAGCATCCCGGATTGCCGGGGCGGTCAGGAGAAGGCGGGCGGGCCGCCAGAGCACGGCTCAGCCTGGCCCGGTCCACCGAAGTACCCTGGCCATCAGGCGCCGCCTACTTGGCTTCAGCCTCGTGCCGGCTTGATCGGTGTTGTGAACCCCGTGGGTTTGACGGCCAGCACCGAACACCGCACCGAACGTAGGATCGTTTCAGCCGTGTTACCCATGATCAAGCCGCTCAACCCGGTGCGGGCCACAGTGCCCATCACGATCAACCCAATGTCGAGGCTCTCTGCCAGGCGAGGCAGTACTTTGCCGGCGTCGCCTGCCACCACGTGCACCGACCCGCCAAATTCAGCTACTCGGTATTGCTCCACCAGGGCGTCGATGTGCTCGCGATGGGTGGCCTCCGCCGAACCGATCATGACATCGACTACCTCGCCGGGGAGCCCCACATAGGGGGAGGCGCGGAGCGCTGACTCGCCCATGAGGCTCCAGGCGTGACCGACGTGTAGTACGGCGCCCTCGCGGGCGGTGAGCGATGTCGC
>CAYXMJ010000214.1:0-4771 GCA_964465915.1 uncultured Acidimicrobiaceae bacterium | reverse complement strand
CCTCGATGCCCATGCCGCGACCGAATCGCGTCCTGAGCGCGTCCTGGCCGACGTCCTCGACCTACCTCAGCAAGACCAAACCCTACGCTGAGCAGGGGTTTCCTTTGTGGGCCCCGTGGGACTCGAACCCACAACCAACGGATTAAAAGTCCGCTGCTCTGCCAAATTGAGCTAGGGGCCCGGGGAGATTGTAGGGGCGGGGCGGCTGCGGTGTTAGCGGTCTGTGCCCTTGGTCGCCGCCGCGTTTGCGCGGCGTTCCTTGACCTTGATGAACTCGGCGGCGGCCATCAGGATCTGGGCGACGAAGTACACCAGGACGATCAAGAGCAGCGCGGAGGAAGCGACTCCGGCCACCGAGGAACTGCCGTACGAGTCGACGTACCAACCGTAGACCCAGAACATGACCATGAGGCTGACCACAGCGAGCAATGTCCCCGGCCAGATGTGGCGCCACCCTACGTCTACGTCGGGACCGTAGCGGTACATCGCGCTCAGCAACAGCGTGCCCAGGGCGATCGGCACCACCGAAGCCGCCACGCGCAGGGCGGTGTCGATGACGGGTTCGTCGGACATCGCACCGCTCAGCATCGCCAGCACCGACTCAACCAAGATCAGAGCGACGAACAGCACGGCCAGACCACCGACTACGGCGAACCCGAAGAGGCGTCGCCGCACGGTCTGCTTGACCCCGCCCCGGTAGTCGACGCCCCAGATCTCGTTCAAGGTGTCCTTCCATGCCACGAACAGCACCGACGCCGCGAAGACAAGAGCCACGAGGCTGAAGATGGTGAGGTTCGCAAAGCTCCCCGCAACGTCGAGATTGTTGATCGCGTCGGCAAGCGCCTGGGCCGTTTCCTGGCCGACCCACTTGCTCACGGACTCAGCCAGCTGGCCGTTGCGGGCTTCCTCGCCGACGAACAGCCCGGCGATCCCAACCAGCAGTACCAGCATCGGGCCGAGGGTGACGACCCCGTAGTAGGCAAGGCCGGCGCCCGATCGCAGCGCACGGTCGGCCATGTATTCGTGGGCGGCCTCAGCGATGAGTCCCCGGTCCTTCGCCGGCTGGGTCACAGGTAGTCGTTCCGCTGGAGCCACTTGAGCGAGAACCAGCCCCACACCGGTGGCAGGTAGGAGGAACACACCCGGAAGACGACAGCGATAGCGAACGCCGCAGATTCGTCGACGCCGAGCGCCACCAGGCCGGCCGTGAGCATCGCCTCGGTGACACCGACACCACCAGGGATCGGGAGCAGGCCGGCGAGCAGGCTGGCAATGGTGTTGACGAGCAGCACCGAGAGGAACGGCAACACCCAGCCGAAGGCCAGTGCCGTCAGCCAGAGCCCGAAGGCGAACAGCAACTGGCTGATCAGGTTGGCGCTCAGCAGTCGAATCAACCGGCCCGGGCTCTTGGCCAGTGTCGCCAACCCGTCCCACATCTGGCTCAAGGGCGGGACAACGTGCTTGCGGATTGCGGGTACGAACCGAACCATCAACACCGACACCACGATGGCGAAGCCGAGCAGCGTCAACACCAGTGCCCAGTTGATGTCGGCTGAGGCGTCGTCCGGAACCAGGTCGATGTCGCCGAAGAGGATGGCCCCCAGAATGATGAATGCCTGGATGAAGAATCCGGTGAGGCTGTCGACACCACCCTGGGTGACGGCGTCGGTGGCGCCGACGCCGAACTTGCGGAGGTAGGCGATGTTGGTGGCCAACCGGCCGGCGGCGCCTCCGATGGCGAGCTGGATGAACTTGATCGCCGACTCGAGCTGCACCGTCGGCTTCATCGGGATCGGCTGTGCGGTTGCCGCCATCATCGACATCGCGTCGAAGAACAGGGTGAACTGAGTGATCACGAAGGCGACGAAGATCCACGCCCAGTCGGCATCCTGGAGTTTCTCTCCGACCGCGGCGAAGTCGATACCCGACACCATCCCGATCAGGGCGTAGGCGGCGAGCAAGGTCAGGGCAAACATACCGAGGCTACGGATCGAGACCCGGCGGAGTTGGGCCACCTTTGGCACCTCGACCCCGGTCTGGGCCCCGATCTCATCACGGATTCCGGAGAAGAGCTTCCGCTCGTGGGTGAGGTCGCTGCGGCCCTCGGTGCTCACAGCTGAGGGCTGGACGTAGGGGAGGGCGGCCACAACGGCGTCCGCTCCGAGTCCCTGTAGTGCGGCCGCCACCGCTCGTTCGGCTCCAAAGCGTGATGAGAGCGACGCCAAGAGCTCTCCGGTGTCGCAGTGGATCCGCGCCTCGTGAGCCCCCATCGATGCGGTCCTGAAGTTCTCGAGCACGGGCCCGTTCTGGTCCAACCGGAACGAGCCGGCATTGAGTCGTCCGTGTGCGATGCCGGCTTTGTGTAGCTTGGCCGTCGACGCCCACATGGCGATCATGACGTCGTCGGTGACGGCGGCGTCGTCGACGTTGGGCAGCGGTGCGCCGCGGGCGCTCAACGCGAGGACCGCGTCATGATCGGTCGGGTCGCCGGCTGCCAGCACCTGTTGCGCCGGCACGTCAACTTCGGCGGCGGCAATGGTGAGCAGCGCCTCGTGTTCGACCTGGTGGAGCCTGCTGGTGGTCAGGTTCGGGCCGGTGTCGCGGTACCAAATCGATCGCCACCATCGGGTGATCAGTTGGGCGTCGCGCGCGTCGCGCCCGTACACCCGGACCGACAAGGGAGCGGCGTCGTCCCCAACACCCGCAAACTGGCGAGCCCCCCAAGTCTGGACGTCGGCAACTGTGAGGTCGATCACGTCGACACCCAGCATCGACAGCGCCCGGGTGACGTCGGCTGGGCTTGGGTACCCGCGCGGTGATCCGAAAACCACGAGTACGATGCCCGCGGAGAGCAACCCGATGCCGATGCCGCCGAGGACGTCGGTGGTGAGTCCATATCCGAGGTCCAATGCCGCCAGCGCGATGAGGAAGACCATCAACCATCCGAAGCGCCGCATCGGTCGGACCAGGTGGGGGCCGGCCACGATCACGATGGCGGTGACGGTGGCGACGCGAACCACCGGGTACAAGGGGTCCACCTGGTCGAAGACCTCGGGTAGGAACACGGGCCACGCATTGCTGACGATCTGGGTCAGCACCGTTGCCAGGCCAGCGGCGAGCAGGAAGACAAGGCCGAGATCGCGCAGCAGGCTCAGCCGCATCCGGCCTTGCGAGATGACCAGCACGACGATGAAGACGGCGTAGAGCAGGCCAACGAGGTAGACGATGACGAACGTTGTATCGAGCCACTCGGGGAACTGGGCGATGATGTCGCCGATCAAGCTCTCCAGCCAGGTGAGTTGGTCAGCTTTGAGGGCCGTGAACAGGACGAGCAACCCGCCGACCACGGCGGTGACCGCATCGATCGGCCGACGACCCCTTGCGTCATCGACGTGCACGAGGAAGGAGTCCGACCAGGCGCGATCGGGGGCCTCGGGAACGTTTGAGTACGTCATTCGATAGCCGACCATCCCTCGAGGCAGTGCGAGCAGAACTGCCCGCGCCCTCAGGTTAGAGGGACGTCGAGCGACGCTTCAACCGCTGGCGGCGTGTCCCGCAGCGCGAGACCGGCCGCCCTATGGGCGGCCGGTCGTTGCTCGGGTTGGATTGGGCTAGCTCTCGGCGGGGGCTTCGGCCTTGGCCTCGAGTTCGTTGATCCGTGCGGACACGTCGGCGAGTTCCTCTTCGAGGTCCCGCCGGTATTCCTCCATGAAGCGGAGGCGGTCCTCGCGGGAGGGAACGGCATCGTCACCGCATCGGCCGTGGGGGTGGTGCCGCATCATCCTGCGGGCCATGCGCCTGCGCATCTTGCGAGGGGGTGGTCCATATCGCATGTCAGTGGTTCCTTTCTTCATAACGCTCCAAGAATGTGGAGATTTGTTGGTTGATGTCTCGCAGCGACTCCGCCCAACCTGCGAGCAGGTGCCGGCCGGCTTCCGTCAGCTCGTAAGTGCGTTTCGAGCGACCCGGCAGTTCATCGTTCCATTCGGAGGTGACGATGCCCTCTTGCTCGAGCCCGCGCAGCAAGCGGTAGAGGTTGCCGTAGTCGACGCGTTCCATTCCGATTACGGCGGCGAGTTGCTCGGCTAGGTCGTAGCCGTGGGATGGTCCCTCGTCCAGGGTGAGCAGCAACGCGGGTTCGATGAAGCGTTCCACCCGGGCGGTGACTTCCCACTGGTCCGGAGCGACCATACGTCGATTCCGGGCCTGCGGTCCGCCACGACGGCGTCGGTGATGGGGGTGAGGTCCACGAGGCATGTCAGTAACATATATGTAAGTGACATATATGTCAAGTACCTATTTCCATGATCGAGGCAACACTGGTGAACACCGCGGTACGATCGCCCGGCCGAACCACACACGACTGCGACGAACGAGAGACAGATGGCCGAACCATCCACCCCAACCAGCACCGGTGTTGCCCGCTTCGCTCCGGGGGTCGCTATGCTCGGTACCTACGAGGAATCCTGGTTTCGGCTCGATTTCTTCGCCGGGCTGACGGTGTGGGCGATGGTGGTGCCTCAGGCGCTCGGCTATGCGTCGCTGGCCGGGATGCCGACGGTGAACGGTCTCTATGCTGCCGTCGCTGCCATGCTGATCTACTGGCTGTGGGGGAGCAGCCGGGACCTCAATGTGGGCCCCGAGTCGACGGTTGCGATCATGATCGCCACCGTGCTGGCGCCGCTTGCCACGGCTGGCAGCGAGGAGTACGTCGACATGACGGCTGATCGGCCGCCCCCGGAGCCGCCGGCCGCCAGAATGGGCCCATGAT
>CAYXMJ010000213.1:0-4786 GCA_964465915.1 uncultured Acidimicrobiaceae bacterium | reverse complement strand
GAGACCGAGATGAACCACTGGGGCAAGATGATGTTCAAGTGGGTCTACTGGAACCTCCTGCTCAAGGGCAAGGAAATGCCGCTGCCGCACGAGATGCTGATGGCGGGCAAGATCCGCGAGGACTCCTGATGACGGTCGCCTCCCCCGATCGCACCGATGTGCTCGAGGAGAAGATCGACGCCCTGACCGCCCAGGTGGCCAGGATCGCCGACGAGGCCAGAGAGCAACGCCTCCGCCGCGAGGCCTGGGATGAGCTGCGCCTCGACGTGACTCCGCTGATGGGCCAGGCGATGGCCACCGTCAGCACCGAACTGGAGGACGTCCAGGAGTTCGTGTCGGCCGATGACCTGATTCGGGTCTTCAAGCGTCTGCTGCGCAACACTCGACGCATCGAAGAGTCGCTCGAGCGCTTCGAAAGCGCGATGGAGTTCCTCGACGACGCCGGCACGCTCACCGATGAAGCCTTCATCAAGGCGATGCGGCTACTCGAGGAGCTCGAACAGCGCGGGTATTTCGAGTTCGCCAGAGCGGGGCTTGGCGTCGTCGACCGCATCGTCACCGGTTTCAGCGAGGAGGACGTCGAGCAACTCGGCGACAACGTCGTCCTGATCCTCCAGACGGTCAAGGAGATGACCCAGCCCGAGATCATGGCGGTGGCCTATCGCATGATCGAGGCCATCCACCATCAACAAGAGCGAATGGATGCCGAACCCGATCAGCCACCCAGCACATGGTCGCTCATCAGACGCCTGACCGATCCCGAGGTGCGTCGCGGCCTAGGCCGAGCTCTCACCACATTGAGTGCCGTCTCCAACGTGGAGACCGGTCCCCCACGCAAGTTCGTCACTGTGCGAGAAGAAGACACCACCACAACCACCACAAACACCAACGAGCCAAGAGAAGGAGCAAACTGATGGCGGTCACCACCATTGCAGGCCACGACGTCCAGGTGGACGCAGAGGGCTTCATGACCGAGTACAACGAATGGGACGAGGAAGTCGGCACGGCGCTTGCTGCCCAGATCGGCATCGACATGACCGACGAGCACTGGCAGGTCATCAAGTTCTTGCGTGAGGACTTCGCCGAAGAGGGCCAGACCGCGACGATCCGCCGGGTCGCCAACGTTGGTGGCATCCCGACCAAGCAGTTGTTCATGCTCTTCCCGAAGAAGCCTGCCAAGAAGATGTCCTACGTCGCCGGTCTCCCCAAGCCGGCCGGTTGCGTGTAGCGCACCACAAGCCAGAACCAACTCACCTCAAACACCAAAGGAGCGCAATCAGATGACCACCACCGAGGAAGCCCCCGCCATTGTCCCGGACTTTGGGGATGACGACGAAGAACGCAAGATCACGTTCATCTGCTCGAAGGGCAACCTTGACATGGCCTACCCGGCCCTGATCATGGCCAACGGCGCCCTCAGCGAAGGCGTGGAAGTCGACATCTTCTTCACCTTCTGGGGCATGGACATGATCAACAAGGGCACGTGGGACAAGCTGCAGTTCTCGATGCTGGGCAACACCGCGATGCACATGCCGGGTTCGACCAAGCACATCCCCCAGGGCCTCGGCGGCCTGCCGGGCATGACCGGCTACGCCACCAAGATGCTCAAAAAGCAAATCGCCGAACAAGAGGTGCCCCCGGTGCCCGAGTTCATGCAGATGCTCTCCGACATGGGGGCACGCTTCTGGGCCTGCAAGATGTCGGTCGACATGATGGGACTCACCGAAGACGACATGTTCGACGAGGTCGAGGACATCATCAACGTGAACGAGTTCATCGAGTTGTCGCAAGGTTCCCAGGTCATCTTCGTGTGATCGGGCGCTGAGCGCCGACGGAGTAACACAGCCACGGGAGCGGACGCAGCATCGTCCGCTCCCGTCGTATGAGGAGGCCTCTTGACCGACTACACATTTGGGACCACGACGACCGGCGATTTCGAGGACGTCGTCGACAGGGTGACCACGGCACTCGCCGCCGAAGGTTTTGGCGTGCTTACGACCATCGACGTTGCCGCCACCCTGAAGGCGAAGCTCGACGCCGACATGGCGCCGTACCGCATCCTCGGGGCCTGCAACCCGCCCCTCGCCCACCAGGCCATCAGCTCCGAGCCCCAGATTGGTGCCCTGCTGCCTTGCAACGTGGTGGTGCGCCAGCTCGAGGACGGTGTCGCCGTCGACTTCATGGATCCCGGCGCCGTGCTGACCCTCGTCCAGAAGGACGGCATCGAGACCATCGCCGCCGAGGTCAGCGCCCGTTTGCACCGCGTCGCCGCCGCAATCTGACGCGAAGAACCGCGGCGATTCTGCCGATAGTTACCTATGGGAGCGCTGCAAGCTCGCCCGAGCACCGCGTCAAGCAGTCGGCGCCAGGTCACTTTGGTGACCGTCGGTGCCGGCTTCCTCGCGCTGGTTCCTGCCATCGCCGTCGCCAGCTTCTCGATCGTCGCCGGTGACCCAGCGGGGCGCAGCTCGGCGATCGGCCGGGCCGTGCTCACGTTCTTCGTGGTCGCAGTCGGGCTTGCGATCTATGGGTTTGTGACCGAGTCGTACCACAGACGCGAGCAAGCCGCCCTCGAGGATGCCCTGGCTGCGGCCCGCCGGACAAGCCGCGCCAAGGACGAACTGGTCGCCCGGATCTCCCACGATCTCCGCACCCCGCTCACCGGCATCTACGGTTTCAGCGAGCACCTCTTGACCCAGCGCTTGGGCGACCCAGTCGAGGCAATGGAGCTGCTCGAACTCATCTATCAGGACTCCGCGGAGTCGACCCGGATCGTCGAGGACCTCCTCACCGCGGCGCGGCTCGACAGCCATACCCTGGTGATCGAGCGCACCCCGGTGGACATGCTCGAAGAAGCGGAGGCGGTCGTTGCGCCGCTGCTCCGTTCCGGTGCATCCATCGAGCTACGCGGCACCCGTGAGATCGTCATGGCCGACGCGATGCGAATCCGCCAAGTGATCCGCAACCTCCTCTCCAACGCGATCCGCCACGGTGGACCCAACGTCCAGATCGTTGTCACCGCCCGCTCCGGCATCATGACGTGCACCGTTACCGACGACGGCCCCGGGCTCAACCCTGCGGTGGCAGGCCGGCTGATCCGCGACTCCCAGCGGGAGCACCCCACAGGGCTGTTGACCGAGGGCAAGGGGCTTGGCCTCGCCATCGCCGCCTCGTTGTCGCAACGGATGGGCGGGGCGGTTCAGCACGACGCCGACCGCAGACACACCACGATCACTCTCGCCATACCCCTCGCTCCGGCAAGTGCCTGGGATTCCTTTCCCACCCGCGATCGTCGCTCGGAGACCGCCGACCCAATGGTTCGGCAGGTCTCCAATCGTTTTACGATCGATACCGCCAACGCCTCAGACGCCCCATCCCCGGCGGCAGCGCCGCAGCGGCGCATCAGGTTCAGCTGACCACCGATCGGCCCGCACCACCGACCTGCCCACTACCGTTGCACCTGTTGCGAGCCCGGGGGACGGTCGCCGCGGAGCCATCCGGTTCCGTGGAGGAAAGTCCGGACTCCAAAGGGCAGGGTGCTGGCTAACGGCCAGGCGGGGCGACCCGACGGATAGTGCAACAGAGAGCAGACCGCCTACGTCGGTTGTCAAACAACCGACCGGCAAGGGTGAAACGGTGGTGTAAGAGACCACCAGCGTGTCGGGCGACCGGCACGGCTCGGCAAACCCCACTCGGAGCAAGGCCAAGCAGGGAAGGGCTGCCCGCCCGTCAATCCCAGGTAGGCCGCCTAGATAGATGACCGTCAATGGTCGGCAACGACCGGTACAGAATCCGGCTTACAACCGGACTCGCAACAACAAGAACGGGGCCCTCGCCGGGCCCCGTTGTTGTCTCACGATCTCCGTTGATGCTCAGCCGCCGACCCATTCGGTCATGACGGCATATACCCCACCCGACGACACGGTTCCGACCTCAGCCATCGGGTAGTAACGAGCGAGATAGGCGGCACGGGTGCCATCGCCGTTGGCAAGTGGGTTCAGCTCGATGCGCACCTTGAGGTCGTTGCCTGAGGCATGACGTAGCCGCATCGTAAGTTCGGGGGTACGAGCGGCGTCCGCAATGACACGCGCCCAACCTGCGGCGTCATTGGGATGACTGATCTGCTGAAGCGGAACTCCCACGAGTTCCGGCATGGTCCGACCCAGCAACTGAGCCAAGGCAGGCTCGGCGAACAAAATGGCGCCGTCGGCATCGAGGACGGCCACAGGACCCTGATCGACCATCTCGTTGTTGGGGAGCTCAGCGGCTTCTTCGTCTGGTCGATCCAACCGGTGGCGCTGAATGGCGAAATGGATGGCACGGGCCAAACCGTCGGGGCCGATGGTGCCCTTCACCAGATAGTCCTGGGCGCCCTCCTTGACCGCCTGAAGCGCCAACTCGTCGTCTTCATGTGAACTGAGAACGACGATGGGAACCTGGGGGGCAACGGCAAGGATTGCCTTGACCGAGTCGAGGCCGTCGGCATCGGGAAGGATGAGGTCGAGCAATACACACTCGGGGGGATCGGTCGTGACCAACTCGACGGCCCGGTCGAGTCGCTTGGCCGCTCTGAGGTTTTCGGCTCCCGGCCAGACGTCCGCCAGCATGGATTTGACCAAACGTACGTGGAGGGGGTTGTCCTCCACAAGCAGCAGTTTGGGCATCTCTCCATGATGGATGAACTCGGTGTCGTGTTCCATCTTCCCTCTTCGGTTCCCGCCGCGCCGGTTGATAGCTACCTACATCGGCCGTCAACGGCGGAGTCTTGAGGATCTCTCACCACGAG
>CAYXMJ010000212.1:0-4817 GCA_964465915.1 uncultured Acidimicrobiaceae bacterium | reverse complement strand
CGCCGGCACCGGCAACAACGGCGGCGACGGTTATGTCGCGGCGCGCTATCTCGCCGCTCGCGGGGCGCAGGTGACGGTGTACGCGTTGGGTCCGCCGCGGTCCCGGGTCGTGGCGGCGACGGCAGCCGAACGGGCGGCCGCAGCCGACGTCTGCATCACCCAACTGGACGCACCTCGACCGGCCGACCTCCTGATCGATGCACTGTTCGGCGTAGGGTTCCGCGGTGAGCTACCGGCTCCGGCGACCGCGTGGATGGATCTCGACACGACCACGCTGGCAATCGATGTACCGAGCGGACTCGATGCCGACTCGGGACGGATCACCGGGCGAGCTTTCGCGGCCGCCCGAACCGTGACATTCCATTCCCTCAAGCCGGGCCACCTGCTGGGCCGGGGCCCGGACATCTGCGGAGAGGTATCCGTCCTCGACATCGGCCTGCAGGGCGGTGATCCGGTCTATCGGGTCTGCGAGGCGGCGGACGCGCCGCGACCCGACCGGAGCCGTACTACCCACAAGTGGACTGCGGGCTCGGTTGCGGTGGTTGGCGGCGCGCCCGGAATGTCGGGGGCCCCGCTGCTGGCGGCACAAGGTGCGCTGTCCATGGGTGCGGGTGCGGTGGCCTTGGTTGTTCCCGGTGCCCTCGCCCCCGGCTACGCCACCTGGCCGGACATCATGACGAAACCAGTCGGCGAGGGGGATCGCTTCGTCGCAGCGGACGCCCCATCGATTCTCAATCAGGCGGGGCGGTACGACGTGATGGTGTTGGGCCCAGGGCTGGGGCCTGAGCAGGAGGGCCTGGTGGCAAGACTCGTTGCCGAATGGGCAGGAGCGCTGCTGATCGACGCGGACGGCATCAACGCTCTGGACGGCCTCGACGTGCTTGCTGCGAGACAGGCGCCCACGGTGATCACCCCCCACGCCGGTGAGTTCGAGCGTCTTACCGGGCGGCCTGCCACGGTCGCAGGTGCCGCGACCGTGCCGGACGATGCTGGAGCCGCCGTCCTCCTGAAGGGCAACCCAACGCTGGTTGCAGGCGCCGAGGCATGGCTGGTAACGACGGGTGGTTCCGAACTAGCGACGATAGGGACGGGTGATGTCCTGTCTGGAGCGATCGGTGCCTTGTGGGCGCGCGGTCTCGATGCGGAGGTGGCGGCGCGCTCCGGCGCCTACTGGCACAGCGCGGCGGGCGCTGCGCTGAAGTCGCGCGGCGCCGTGACCGCGGGGGAGTTGGCGCGAGAGTTGACCCGCTACGCCTTCGCTTGACCGGATCGGATCAGTTGATCGTCCGCATGTAGGCCACGATGTCTGCGAGGTCCTCGTCGCTCAGAGCCGGGTTGCCGCCTTTGGGCGGCATCAGGATGCCCGTGGTGTTCTCCGGATCATCGGTGGGGCGTCCGATCCTGATGAAGGCGATCAGGCCATCGTCGGTCTGGCCGCCGATGAAGACGCTGTCGACCCACGGCTTGCCGAGTCCTTCAACCCCAACGCCACCGGGGCCGTGACAGGCCTGACAGCTGCCGACATACAGTTCTGCGCCACGAGCCGCATCTCCCGCGGGGGCAGCCGGTGCCGTTGTCTCCGACCCGGAGCTTCCGTCATCGTCGTCGCTGTCGCTGCCGCCGCAGGCGGTCAGCATCACTGCGCCGGCGATCAGCAGGATCGTCAGTCGCTTCCTCATCAGGCATCACCCTCCGTGTCGTGGTTTTCGATGTGGTTCATATCTTCGTCGTTTCCCATGGCTTCGTCATGATCAATATCTTCGTCGCTCATCCCGTCCGCCGCATCGGCGCCTTCGTGGTGGTGGCCGACGAGACCATCAACGATCGGGAGCAGCAAGACCGTATCCCAGTCGATGACCTCGCCGTCAACCCCCGCCGCGAACTCCATCGCCCGCGAGTGATCGGCGAAGGCGACGATGCCGTGCGCCATCGGAGTGGCGACCGAACGGGTCGGCACGAAAAACGCCGCAGCGGCTTCCACCCACTCCTCAGTCTGAAAGTCGTGCACCCAGGTGACGACGCCCGTCATCTCGCCGGTCTCGTGATTGTGTTTCAGCATGCCACCGATGTCATCGAATGCCATCTCGCTACCATCATCGAGTCGGTAGGCCGCCGCGAACCGCGTCTCCGAGATGACCATGTTGCACTCAACACAGATGTCACGGCCGTACTTGATTTCGGGCGGGCCCGCGGCGGCCTCCGCACTGCCACAGGCTGCGGCCAGGCCGCCCAGCAGCGACACCGTGAGGAGCAGGGCAAACCATTGCGATCGGGGGAAACTGATGCGCATGTCACAAATCCTTACGCCGCGTGAAGAACCACCACGCGGCCACGACGGGGACAACTGTCCAAACGATCAGAGCCATGAAGATGAGCGGATCGAGGGCGGCGCCAAATCGGTCGATCGCATAGGACCCAACCGGGCCGAGTACATCGAGTGACCCTGAGAACGAAGTCAGCGCGGCAAGTCGGAACGCTTCGATCGGGTTGAGGAGCGCGGATGCGAATATGGCCTCTGCCGGCAGCCGGGTGGCGACGGCGGTCCCCATGATGCCGAGGTCTCCCAGGAACGCCAACGCCAACCAGATGAACACCGCGACACCGAGCGCGCTGCTCCCCTTGCGTACGATGCTGCTGATCAGCATCCCGACTCCGAGCATGGCGGCTGAGAGCACCCAGGACAACAGCGCGATGCGGACGAAAGCGCCTGCATTGGTGCCCGATCCACGCATCGCGGTGACGATTCCCGCCGTGCCGAATCCACCTGCGACGGTAGCGAAGAGAGCTGCGAGCAACCCGAGGTAGGTGCCGAGAAACGCCTCAGTCCGGCTCACCGGGTGGCTCAGCAGGTACCGAAGCGTGCCGCGTTCGTTCTGGCCGGCCAGGCTCTGTGCGCCGAGGGTGAGGCCCATCAACGGCACGATCAACTGCACCAGTGCTACCAGCGAAGCCGCGGTCCGACCAAAGCTCCCAAATCCTGACACTTGGGAGCCCGGGAGCGCCACCATAGCGAGGGTGCTGGCGACGATTGCGAATCCGGCGGCGTAGAACCAGAACCAGCGCCCGCGCACGGCATCTCGCAGTTCCTTGCGCGCGATGGTGAAGACCAGGCTGGCTTGCGGCCGTTCGGAGATCGCGGGGATTCGTGCCTCGGCGGTGGTCATCGCCAGACCTCCAGATCATGGACCTCGATACCCGCGCGCTGCAAGCTTGCCAGTGCAGGCCCTTTGCCTTGGGCAGACACCTCGACCAGTACCCCGTACGCGTTCCGGTGCGCGTCGAACCCGTCGGACGTGAGGGTGTCGACGGCCGAGTCAAGGAGACCGTCGCCGACGACGATGTGGAGCCAGGCTCGCAGGCCGAGTCGTTCGGCGAGTTCGGCGGGCGGGCACTCAACCGGGATGTGCCCTTCGTCCATTGCGATGACCCGATCCACCAGCATCCCAACCTCCTCCAGATGATGAGACGTGACGACGAGGGTGCGGCCTTGTGATCGCAGGTCATCGAGCAGTGCAACGGCCGACTCTCGAGCAGCAGCATCGAGGTTGGAGGTCGGCTCGTCGAGCAGGAGGACCGGCGGATCGGGCAGGAGTGCCGCAGCGAGCCCAAGGCGCTGCCGCAACCCGCCGGAAAGCTCCCTCACCCGCTTGTCGTGGTGGCTGCCGAGGTCAACCAGCCCGAGCACCTCGTCGACCCGTTCGGTCGGCAAGTGACGAAGTGAGGCGGAGAAGTCGAGGGTTTCGAGGACGGTGAGGTCGTCGTAGAACGCGAGTTGCTGCGCGACGTAGCCCATTTGGCTTCGGGTCGACTTGCCGAACTTGCGGACATCGAGGCCGCCAACTTCCACGTCGCCTTCGAACTCGAGCAAACCAAGAATGCAACGCACCACCGTGGTCTTGCCTGCGCCATTCGGTCCCCATAGTGCTATCGCTTCGCCCTGCGGAACCGAGACGTTGAAGTCGTCGACGACGGTCGTCTTGCCGTAGCGCTTGGTGAGGCTCTCGATTCGGATCATCCGGTCAGTCCTTTGCTTCGGGGGGACCGGAGGGCCAGTGCGGTCAGCAACCCGGCGGCGCCAAGCAACAGCAGCGACGCCAGCCCAAGCGCCAATCCGGTCGGGATTCCCGCGCCGGCGACTGTCGCGATCTGCGGCGGGCGAACGAGCGGCGCCGAGTCCTCCAATTTCGGTTCGGGGCGCAAGGTGGGGAACAGCAACGCGGCGGCATCGATTGCCCTTGCTGCCGGGGTCTGCGTGAAGAACTGAAGTTCGGGGTAATCGTCCGTCATGGTGGAGTACAAGTCTTCCAGGCGGTACGGCCGGTCACCGATGCCATTGCCGTCTGCGTCGTACCCGGCGAAATCGCTCCAGTAGTTGCCCACGCCGGCAACCGACCAATCATTGCCCCCAAAGCGTCCCGATCCGGCAATGCCGACTTGCTCGGCGTTGTCGATGAATGCGTTTTCGCTGAACTGGTTTCGTTTCACAGCAGGCAAGAACATGATTCCCACATCGTTGTACGCAAATAGATTCCGCCGGAACTGTTGATACACGTTGACGTCACCCGGCGAATTGTCGAGGTAGAGGCCGATGCGGTTGTCGATGAAGCGGTTGCCTTCTGCCACGACGCCGTCCATGTCCTTGAGGCCGATGCCATAGCCGCTGGGGCCATTGTTCTCAGCGATCAGATTGTCGATGAACCGCAGATCCTTGCTGTACATGAGGAACGCGCCGACCGAGTTCTTGCTCAGTTCGTTGCGTTGGACCAGGGCTTGATCCGAGTACATGAAGTGCAGACCGTACCGGCCCGCAGTGATGA
>CAYXMJ010000211.1:0-4828 GCA_964465915.1 uncultured Acidimicrobiaceae bacterium | reverse complement strand
ACTTCAACAGCGACGACATCGAGTCGCTCGAGTCGCTCGCCGGTCCATCCGCCTTGGTGCTCAACCAGATGGCTCGCTACGAGGAAGCCCAGGAGACCGGCGAGAAGATGGCCGAGTTGGCCCAGCTGAAAACGGACTTCGTCTCGGTTGTCAGCCACGAATTGCGGACCCCGCTGACCTCGATCATCGGCTCACTCAAGACGCTGCAGCGCCCGGAGTTGGCTCCGGCGTCGGAAAGCGCTCGCGACCTCATCGAAACCGCGGAGCGGCAAGCGAACCGTCTCCGCACGCTGATTGAGGACCTCCTGGTCGTTTCCCGGTTGGACAACCAAGCGTTGCCGGTGCGGCCGGTAGCCCTCGATCTGGCCACGTTCATCAAAGAGGTCGTATCCGACATCCCTGCCACCGCCGGGCGGGTCGTGATCGACCCGATGACCGAACAGGTGACCCTCGAGGCCGATCCCGATCATCTCAGACGCATCATCACCAACCTCGCCGAGAACGCCATCAAGTACGCCCAGGACAGTCCAGTGGAAGTTGCGGTCCGTTCCAAACAGACCGAGGTCTGGATCTCGGTGATCGACCACGGTCACGGCATCCCCTATGAGCTGCACGACCTGATCTTCCAGCGGTTCACCCAGGTCGAACGGCACGAGACCCGCGGGGGGGGCGGCACCGGCCTCGGCCTATCGATCGTGCGTGGGCTGTCCGAGGCGATGGGGGGGAGAGTGTGGTTCGAACCCACCGTTGGTGGTGGGGCGACGTTCACGGTGGCGATGCCCCGTCTCTCGGCCGCACGGCCGTCGTAACGGTCTTGCGGCTACTCGGGCGCTGCGGCGATGGCGTGGAAGCCACCGTCGACGTGCACGATCTCGCCACTCGTCATCGGGGTCCAGTCCGACATGAGAAGGCAGACCATTCGAGCCACGGGGTCGGGGTCACCGACGTCCCAGGTGAGCGGAGCGCGGTTCGCCCACACCTCCTGGAACTGGGCAAACCCTGGGATCGACTTGGCGGCAACCGTGCCAAGCGGGCCGGCGGAGACGGCGTTGACCCGGATCCTGTCTCCGCCGAGATCGCGGGCCAGGTAGCGGGTCACCGACTGCAGAGCCGACTTGGCCACCCCCATCCAGTCGTATGCCGGCCAGGCCTGTGAGTTGTCGAAGTCGAGCGTGACCAGACCACCACCACCAGCCTTCTGGAGGAGGGGGCGGAGCCCAACGGCGAGGGTCTTGAACGAGAACGCCGAGGTCAGAAACGCCGTCCCGGCAGATTCAGCGGGTGTCGCCAAGAAGTTGCCGCCCAACGCATCCTCGGGGGCGAACGCAATGGCATGCAGGGCGCCATCGACTGCTCCCCAACGTTGGTCGAGGTCGGCGACGAGGGCGCTCATATGGTCGGGATCGTTGATGTCGAGTTCGACGACATCCGGTTTGACGGGGAGCCGCTGAGATGAGCGCTCGGTCAACCGCATCCCGCGCCCAAACCCGGTGAGGACAACCTCGGCACCCTGTTCCTGCGCCACCCGTGCGGTGTGCCATGCAATCGAACCATCGGTGAGCACACCGGTGATGACGAGTCGCTTCCCTTCCAGCAGCACAAGCCCTCCCAAGTGTCGGCGCCGGACCCGGTCCGGACGAATGGTCCGTAAGCCTAGGAGACTGTTGACCAACAGGAGTGGGCGAACGCTCAGCCAACGGGCTGCCGCCTGTCGGGTCCGCGCCCAGCGTGGTCGTTCAAGTGCACGAGATCGGCGGTCATGTGGGCATCCTCCCCGGCTCCGTTCCGGCTCCGGACGAGGGCTGGGTCTCTGGCCGGTGAGTGTCAAGGATGCTCGTAGCGACCCTGCAGGCGGCGTGCACCTGTTCGGGAGATGCTTCGGCCCGGATGCTGGCTGCGACCCCGATCAGCGCATTCGTGAAGAAGGCTGCCAACTCGTCGAGGTCAGCAGCGTCGCTGATCTCCCCGAAACGCCGTCCATTCTCGAGTGCGTTCCGGAACCCTCGGGTGAGCCGGGCCAGGTATGCAGCGACGTGGCGTCCGCTCGCAGGGTCGAGTGCGCTCCGCTCGACCGCGGTGTTACACATGAGGCACCCGCGCCCCTGAAACCACCCCTCGCTGGCGGAGGCATAGCTGGTGAAGGCCTGCCGGATCGCATCGGTGCGTGCGTCGGATGCCTCGATCGGGGCCAATACGCGGGTGAGGTGTTCTTCGCTGTATCGCTCTAGCGCAGCTTCAAATAGCCCTTGTTTCGACCCAAATTCAACGTACATGCTCTTGCGGTTCACGCCGAGCTCGGCGACCAGCTCTGCGGTGCTCGTTCCGTTGAAGCCTTTGTGGCGGAACAACTCCACGGCTCGGTCGAGTAGCTCCGTTCGGTCGTACTGCTTGGCTCTACCCATGGGTTCTCCGTCTCGGCTTGACACATAGTAATTGATCAGTTACTTTTCGTAAAGTAACCAAACAGTTACCGACGACGCCCTTCTGCAACGAAGGCGGTCCCACAGGAGGAGACATGGACAGCAACCACATCACCGTCATCTACAAGTGGACGGCACAGCCGGACAAGCTCGAGGAGCTCACGTCGATCTACGCAGAGGTGACCGACGCAATGAAGCAGAACGAACCGGGGGCCAAGGCAGTCCACATCTACGTGTCTCAACCGGACAACGCCCTCTACGTCCGTGACGAGTTCGAAGACGCCGCCGCAATGGGCTTCCACCTCAGCACGACGGCAGCCGCGCACTTCCCGAGCCTCCTTGCTATCGCAACTCCGGGACCGTTCTTCTTCATGGGGAACGTGCCCGCCGAGCTGCAGCAGGCTACCGAGCAGATGCAGCTCGGAGCAGAATTCTCCACGCACACCGCCGGGTTCGATCGGTAACGCCGCCACCCAACCAAAACCGACCGAGGGGCGGCGCAGGCGACAACCCCTGCGCCGTCCCCTGGTTGAAATTGGACACCACCATCACAAGCAGTGCCGACGACCTCGACGACAGGGTCGACCGAGTGTCGACAACGTCTGTGGCCTCACACCTAGGTGACGTTCGACCAGGCCCGCAGTCCCAGCCCCATCACAAACAGCAGCACCAGTCCGTAGGCCAGCGCGGGTCGTCGCGCCATCTGGGCGCGGTAGATGTAGACGAACGCCAGGGTGAAGGCGATGACGAGGCCGTAGAACACGTGGAAACCGTTGGCCGGACGAAACCCTTGCTGCCACAGGATCGCCCCCGCCCCGATTTGGATCAGCATCGCCCCGATGGCAATGGCCCGAGCCACACTAAAAGCCTGGCCCGGGGTCTTCTTGACAAGCGCAAGCACCAGACCCCACAGCCCCACCACACCCGTGGTGATGACTGAAACGTAGAACCAATTGGCGTGGAAGGTGCGCATCGGACGGCGAGCTTAGACGGGAGGCTGCCGCTGCCGGAGGGCAATCCCGCAGCCGCCAAGGCAAGTTACCCGGTCCCACGAGAGTCCACCACTACGCTCGCCTTGCCGAGCCACACAACGGACATGGACATGCCAGAGCCCACAGCACCAGACATCACAGTACCCGAGCACGGTCCAAGCTGGTATCGGGTATGGCTGCCGCGCGCTGCGCTCGTGACCCTGGTCGCCGTGACCGTTGTCTACGGCTCGGTCTGGGTATTCGGCAGCACCAGCGGCTTCCTCCTCACCCTCGTGCTTTCTGCTTTCATCTCGTTTGCACTCCTCCCCGCCGTCGAAGTCCTGGCCCGACGCGGCTGGCGCCGTGGTGCCGCCACCGGTGTGGTCATGTTGGGCGCAGCGGTCATTGCCCTGGTCTTCTTCGTTGCGATGATGCAGGTGGCCATCGGCGAGGTCATCAAACTCGTCGGCGAGATTCCCGGCTATCTGGAAACGATCGCCGATTGGCTCAACGAGAGCTTCAACCTGGAAATCGATGTCGAGGCCCTGGTAAGTGAAGTGACTGCCGATCAAGCGAGAATCGAGGGCCTGGCGACCAACGCAGTGGGCGGCATCCTCGGCTTCGCCAACACCGCCGTCGGGTTCGTGTTCCAGATCCTGACGATCAGCCTGTTCGTGTTCTACATCCTCGCCGATCTGCCCCGGTTGCGGGGGGCGATCCTGCGCCGTTTCCCAGCGACGCAGCAACTCCACATCGACACGGTCACCTCGATCACGATCGACAAGGTAGGCGGCTACGTGTATTCCCGGCTGCTGTTGGCCGGCGCCTCCGCCATCTTCCACTTCATCGTGTTCAGCTTGATCGGCCTCCCCTACGCGCTGGCGTTGAGCCTTTGGGTTGGCCTGGTCTCGCAGTTCATTCCGACCGTCGGCACCTACCTCGCCGGGGCCCTCCCCGTGCTGATTGCCCTCCTCGAGGACCCAATCGACGCCGTGTGGGTCGTGATCGCGATCGTGGTCTACCAGCAGATCGAGAACTATGCGCTCTCGCCGCGAGTGACCGCCAACACGATGAATCTCCACCCGGCCGTCGCCTTCGGGTCGGTCATCGTCGGCGGCGCATTGCTCGGCGGCGTCGGGGCGCTGCTCGCCCTTCCGGCCGCGGCCACCATCTCGGCCCTCGTTCAGACCTACTTCGATTCAAACGAAATCGTCAGCTCTGGCAAGTTCGAGGATCCGGACGCCTACGACGCTCGGATGCACGCCAAGGCTCAGGAAAAGGCCAGCCGCCGGGCAGCAAGCCGCGGCCGGCGGATCACCACCAGGACCACCGACCGGGACTCCGGGCCCACCGATGGCACCTGATTCCGTCGTCAACCCGCGGCCGGTTTGGTGACGTCCGCCACCGTGGCGGCGAGGGCGTCGATCAATGCCGCTG
>CAYXMJ010000210.1:0-4854 GCA_964465915.1 uncultured Acidimicrobiaceae bacterium | reverse complement strand
CTCTTCTGGCTGATAGCCGTGTCATCGCGCCCGAATGTGCCCGACCTCGGCCGGAGGAAAGGAACGCACGCGTTCTACGACCTGGACCGCCACCCGGACGGTGAGACCTACGCGGGTCTAGCCATCGTGCGCTTCGACGGCGGCTTGTTCTTCGTCAACACCGGTGCTCTCGCCGATCATCTCCGCAGCATCCGCATCCGCGAGGGATCCGACTTGAACGGTGTGATCCTCAGCATGGAAGGCGTCGACTTCATCGATATTGAAGGCGCCGACACCATCAAGAGCATCGCCGAGGCAGGCAAGCAACTCAACATCGACCTCCACCTGGCTCGGGTGAAGCCGCAGGTGGCCGAGTTGCTCAAACGCGACGGCATCCTCGACGTGATGCCAAAGGAGCACTTCCACGCCGACATCGCCTCCGCCGTCGAGATGCACCTGAGCAAGTTCCCACCTCGTGCAACCACAGACCAGTAGCGATGCGGATCGCGGGTCGAGTGCAGCGAGCCTGGCGCGGCGATTCCCTTGGACTACGGCCGCTCCCGAATGATCCGCATTGGCCGTCAATTCGTGCTCTACTCCCCTCCGGAGGCAGCAGTTGCCGCAACGGCGTTGCGGACGGTCTCGAAGACGCGATGATCGCCGGCTTCTATGGTTCCGGACGTCAGGAGCACCTGCCTCGTATGCGAATGGACCCGAGCCAGGGCCAGTTGGATTCCGTAGCGTTGGGTGTACGCGGCGAGCTCGCCAACTGCGGAGGCCCCGGTGTCGTCGGCGTACAGAACCTCCTCCATGTCGATCACCAGCGTGTGGGGCAGGCCTCCGTTTGCCGCAGCTTCGATCAGTAGTTCCTTGCCGGTCGCGGTGAAGGCCTGTGCGTTGGAGAAGATCAGCGGCGCGGAGAACCGATACACGATGACACCAGGCACCTCCTCGGCGTCGATATCGGCGACGCCCCGCTGGTGCCTGCCGTAGACCCACCGCTTCACTGTGTAGTCGCCGGTGTCGGGAATGCGGCCGAGCACTGCGCGGCCTGGGAAGCTGATCCGGTAAACCATGTAGATGATCGACATGATGATGCCGACGACCATGGCGGGGAGAAGATCTGTGAGGAGAACGAGAATGAACGTGATCACGCCGAAGGCGAAGTCGACGGTGTCGATGCGCTGAAGCGCTCGGAGTTCCCGAGGGCTCGCCGAGCCCAACATGGCGGTGATGACGATGGCGGCGAGAACCGTCTCGGGAAGCCACTGGAACGCTGGTGCAAAGAACGCGAGGGTGAGGAGCACGATGACGGCGAGCAGAATGTTCGCCATCTGGCTCTTGGCTCCGGCGGACATCGCAGCCGACGACTTGGACAGGCTCCCGGCAACGACCATGCCGCCGAGCAGGCCGGCACCGATATTGCCAACCCCGTACGCGCGGAACTCCTGATCGGCGTCGAGTTGATCGTGGGTCTTCTCCGCAACGGACTGCGACGCGCCCCAGCCCTCCGAGAAACCGACCAGCGCAACCACGGCACCCCCGGCGAACAGCGTGCCCCATGTTGATGCGTCGATACCCGTCGGCAGAGTGAACGACGGCAGTCCCTGTGGGATGGCGGCAACCAGATCGATATCGGGGTCAAAGACGGCGACGATCACCGATGCCACGACCACCGCGGTGAGGGCAGCCGGCAGCTTCGGGATGAAGCGACCGATAGCGAGAATCAGCACCAGCGAACCAACACCGATCACGACTGCGGTCCAGTTCCAGTCCCCGATCTGCGACACTGCCGACCGCAGCTTCTCGAGGGTGTTGTCGCCGCTCAGCTCGACGCCGAACAGCTTGCCGAACTGCCCGACGATGATCTGGATCGACATCCCGGTGATGAACCCGGCCATGACGGCCTTCGAAATGAAGTTGGTGACCCAGCCCAGCCTGGCGATCCCGGCACCGAGGAACACGGCGCCGGTCGTCAGCGCCAGCGCTGCCGTCAATGTCACCGCGGTGTCCTGATCGCCGCCGGCGAGGCCACCAATCACGCTCGCAGACACCGCGGCGACCGAGCCTGCCGCTGCGAACACCAGCAACCTCGAACCACCGAACATGGCATACCCGATCAACGCCAACGGCGCGGCGTAGAGGCCGATCTGAACGGGCACGCCCGCCACCGAGGCGTAGCCCATCGACTCCGGGACCAGCAACGCGGCAACACTCACCGCCGCAATGAGGTCGGCTGTGAAGAACTTGCCCCAGTCGTAGTTCGGGAGCCAGGCACCGATCGGGAACCACCGCTGCAATGCGGTACGTGCCGTGGGAACCGAGGTGGCGGCACCCGACTCAGAACGCTGTTGCCTCATGCGACGTCTCCCGGCTACCGATCAGCCGACGGCGTCGCCGCGCCATCCACTGTTGAGTCGAGCTTCGCCTCGATCGGCGGGGCGAAGCCGGTCCCCTCCGAGCGCAAGGTGCTTCTGATCGCGGGCACGGCAGCGTCGGCAGCGTGTGTGCCGGCATGCAGGCTCGACGAATGCAGAACCGGATCGAGAGCTCGATTGACGTCGGTGAGGGCCTTGGCCCGAGATCGAGCCGACGCGGGTGACGCCATCGACCTCTGAGAGGGCCGAGCGCAGCGCTGATGCTGCATGATCCGGGGTCGACGTCGCACCTGATGGCGACTGCGACGGCCGACCCCGGCTGCGCGATCGATTCGACTATTCATCCCCAGATGGCGGCGGTGGCGTCTCATCCCCAGATGGCGGCGGTGGCGTCTCATCCCCAGATGGCGGCGGTGGCGTTTGGGTAGGTGGCGGCGGCACCTGCTGCTGGTACGTCGTCGTCTGCTGCGAACCTCCTCTACCCGCCCTGGCGCCCGCCCAGGCGACCAAGCCGACCACGACCAAGCCGAGGATGACGAGGAGCCAGACCGTCGACGAATCATCCGTCGAGGTGTCCTCCGCCGCAGCCTCGGTTGCGGGAGCTTCAGTTGCGGGAGCTTCGGTTGCTGGGGGTTCCGTCGCAGGCGGCTCCGTTGCCGGGGCCTCGGTCGCATCCGAGCGTGTCACGTCCGGGGCCGAGCCATCCGGCGACTCGATGTTCGAGCCGACCTCGCCGCTGCATGCGGCCACCAACACCATCGCGGCCAGCAACAGCCCGTACGCCACGCTCCGCCGCATCGGTCCGAACATCGGATCTCGCATCGCTCGTCTCCTTCCCTGCCCGGTGCTTGCCCGGCAAACCATCAGCCGTCGTCGCCTTTGGCCTCGTTGCTCATTGCCTTAGCCTTGCCTTCCAAACCCAGACCGCCGGTGCCTCATGCGTGCGGCTCCGACCGTTGCCCCAGGTTCCTCGTTTCTTGCGGTTGCGTGCTTCTTCAGTCGGCCTCGACCTCGATTTCCTCTGCGGCGAGGACGGCAGCGAGGGCTTCCTCGGCTGCTTCTTCCTCGATGAGGTCGGCGGTCACCAATGCGGAGACGGCTTCCTCGGCCGCTTCCTCCTCGATGACCTCGGCAGCGATGACGGCGCGGATGGCTCGGACCGCGGCGGCGGCCTCGATCTCGTCGGCCGCGGCGACCGCATCAGCGGCCTCGGCTATCGCGGCCTCCTCGACGTCCATCGCCATGCGCACGACGTCGGCGGCTTCCTCCTCGGCTTCCTCCTCGATGAGCTCCGCCATCGTGAGCGTCTCGACCACGTCCTCGGCCGCGGCGTCCTCGATGACGATCGCCGTCGCGACCGCATCAGCGGCCTCGGCGATGGCCGCCTCCTCGATGAGCTCGGCCTCGGCGAGGGTCTGAGCAATCTCGATGGCTGCTGCGAGCTTGACCTCCTCGGCCAGCTCGATGGCCGCCTCGGCCTCGAGCCTCGCTCGCAGCTCCTCACCCACCAGGGCCACCGCGTCGGGTGTGATCATGGCCTGCATCAGCGAACGTCCGCCAGCCGCCGCGATGGCATCACGCAGGTCCGTTGCCCAGTGGTGCTCGATGACGAGGATGGCGGCGGCGCTGCCCGCCGGGATCGACTCACCCAGCTCGGCGAGACGGTCGACAGAGAGGCCAGCGTCACGCTCGGCGACGGCGAGGAAACCGAGCTCCGCTCCCTCGAGACCGCCCTCGACGCCACCCTCACCGAGGCCGATGAGGCCGCCGGCGATGGCGCCGAGTCGCATCCTCTCGGCTTCCGACAGGTCGGTCATGTGCATCGTGTTCTCGATGTCGCCGTGCACGTCCTTCTGGACGAACAGGATGTCGATGACGCGGATGACTCCGCGCTTGCGCACTCGACGCAGCTCGGCCAGAATCCGGCCGGTCGCCTCGAACTTGTCGAAGCCGACCACGAAGACCTGGATCGGTCCGGTCACGATCTTGTCAGACATGTTGGTTCTCCTCTTCCGGTGAGGGACTGGTAATGGGGCAGATGGCTTGATCCGGGGCGCGCCACGCCGACTCCGGACAACGTACCGGCAGCCTGCCGCGCCGGTGGGGTGATTCGCCGCCGGCCGCAGAAGTCACCCGGGTGATCAGATCCCTGGCGTGAGGATCCCCACGCCGTTCGTGCAACCACCAGGCATCAGCGTGATGTAGCCGTCCCGGCCAAACTCAACAGCCGGCGCGACAGCTTCGGCTTAGAGGGAAACACCCGCTTGCCGATCCTGGAACGCCCGCAGCAACCCATACGTTCCGCCGAGCACGATGATGGCCACACCAAACGCCTCAATGGGTTCGGTCAGATTCATCATCGCTTCGGTGAAGTCCACCTACACGCTCTCCCGGGTTTCCTTGAACACCTTGAGCCCCCACACCGCCAGATGGGCGATGATGACGGCGATACCGACCGGTGCAACCCCCTCGATGCCGACTCCGACCGTGAACGATC
>CAYXMJ010000209.1:0-4885 GCA_964465915.1 uncultured Acidimicrobiaceae bacterium | reverse complement strand
TGTGGACGCTGGACGATGAGCACGCGGCGCTCCTCGGCTCGGGGACGGCTGTACTGGGTGACTACTTGGAGTAGAGCTCGACGACGAGCTGCTCTTGGATTTGGGTATCGATCTGCTCGCGGCTGGGAAGCGTGGTGACAATGATCTTGCGCTCGTCACGGTCGACCTCGAGCCACTCGATAGCGGGTCGGTCGACGGTGTCGACGGAGTGCAGGATCGGGAACGCCTCTTTGCTGCGTTCCTTCACAGTGATCTCGTCTCCCTGACGTACCTGGTACGAAGGGATGTCGACCTTCTTCCCATTGACCTGGAAGTGGCCGTGGTTGACCAACTGCCGAGCCTGGGGGCGGGTCCGAGCCAGCCCCGACCGATACACAACGTTGTCGAGGCGAGACTCGAGGATGCGCAACAGGTTGGTACCTGTGATCCCGGACTGCCGGTTGGCTTCCTTGTAGTAGCGCCGGAACTGCTTCTCCAGCACGCCGTAGATGTGGCGAACCTTCTGCTTCTCGCGCAACTGAATCTGGTACTGAGACTCGCGGATGCGCCCCCGTCCGTGATCACCGGGCGGGTACGGGCGCCGATCGAAGTACTTGGCCTTGTTGTCATCGAGCAACTGACGTGCCCGACGGCTGACCTTCGTGCGGGGTCCGGTATAGCGAGCCATCTAGTGACCCTTCCGCTTCTTGGGACGGCAGCCGTTGAATGGAATCGGGGTCACGTCTTTGATGCCGGTGACCTCGATCCCCATGTTCTGCAGGGTGCGAATGGCCGTCTCCCGACCGGATCCGGAGCCACGCACGATGACATCGAGCTTGCGGATCCCCATCTCACCGGCCTTGCGAGCGGCTTGCTCGGCGGCAACCTGGGCGGCGTAGGGCGTCGACTTGCGAGACCCCTTGAACCCGACCGATCCGCCTGAGCTCCACGCCACAACGCCACCATCCTGGTCGGTGATGGTGATGATGGTGTTGTTGAAGCTGGCTTTGATGTGAGCCTGAGCGTGCGGAAGATTCCGCTTCGCCCGACGACGTCTTGCTTGCTGTGCCACGTATCTCTCCGAAAACCGCTACTTGGTGACCTTTTTCTTCCCCGCGATGGGCATCCTCTTGCCCTTGCGGGTGCGCGCGTTGGTGTGCGTGCGCTGGCCGCGTACCGGAAGGCCACGGCGATGCCGCAGGCCTTGATAGCTGCCGATTTCGATCTTGCGCTTGATGTTCTGGGCAATGTCCCGGCGTAGGTCGCCGGCAACCGTGAAGTTGCCATCGATGAACTGGCGGATCTGCACGACTTCGGAGTCGGTGAGATCACGGATCTTGGTGTCCATGTCGATCTCGAGCGACTCGAGAATGACGCGAGACGAGGGACGTCCGATCCCATAGATATAGGTGAGACCGATCTCTACTCGCTTGTCCCTGGGAAGGTCGGTTCCGGCGATGCGGGCCATCTGTCGCTACCCCTGACGCTGCTTGTGTCGCGGATTGGAACAGATCACCCAGACGCGCCCATGGCGTCGGATGATCCGGCACTTCTCGCACATTCTCTTGGCGGAAGCTGAAACTTTCATTGGTGTGTAATCCTGCCTCGTATCGAGTCTCGCCGACCGATGGACTCCACCCAGGCGGGGGTGGATGCCGTAACCGTTGCCGAGCTTCACCCAGAACCAGACGTTCGGGGGGCAGCTCGACGACGTGTCGCGAACTCGCTCACATCATCACTTTTGTGCCACAAGAAACCGCGGCCCGACGTGGGCCGGACCCGGCATGTTAGGTAGGGTCATGCACAAGGGCAAATTGTTCAATGAGGCCGGCGAAACGGCGACTCGGCCCCGGGCGAGTGCTGGAGAGTTTGAGGGACGGATGATCACGATCCTCATCCCCGCGTTCAACGAGGAACGTGCGGTTGGCGCCGTCATCGCAGGGATTCCCAGCGAGATCGCGGGCCAGCGCACCGCAGTCGTCGTGATCGACGACGGCTCGACGGACGCAACTGCCGCAGAAGCCAGCCACAGCGGAGCGGATGTCATCAGGCTGGACACCAATCATGGCAAGGGCGCCGCCATGCGAAGTGGTCGGGCACACGCCGCAGCGTGCGGCAGCGACGTGGTCGTTGCCATCGATGCCGATGGACAACACGACCCGGCCTGTTTGCCCGACCTCGTTGCTCCCGTCGCGGCCGGTACCCACGACATGGTCATCGGGAGCCGCTATCTCTCCGACTCGAGTCGCGGCGCCACACCACACAATCGATACCTGGTCCGTAGCCTCACCTGTCGCTACCTGGGCTCCGCACTCAAGATGGACCTAACCGACCCGTATTCGGGCCTGCGCGCCTACAACCGCCGGGTCCTCGACGAGATGCGTCTCATTGGCCCGGGCTATCAGAACGAACTGGAGTTGCTCTTCGAAGCCGCCATCCACGGCTGGCGAGTATGCGAGATCCCGATCCCCCGGCTCTATCCGCCGCACTCATCCAAGATGGGGGCCCGCGGCGGCAGGCTGATTGGGCGGACCCGAGTCCTCGCCGGGTATGTCTCGACCATTGTCAGGAAGCGACACGAATGGCGGGTTGTTCGCAGCGCATCGAGCCACAACCATGTCTGAGACGCCCCGACGAAGCGGAGGAACGATGGACACTTCGACGGCCCAGAGTGAACTGCTTGCCGAATTCGCCGAGCTCGTAGCGGATGACGAGCTACCCGGCCGCGCTGACGACTTCATGGCGCGGACCGCTGCAATGGTCGACCTGTTCTTTCGCACCGGCAGCTTCACCGTCGCCGACGACCCCTTCGAGGGCGGGGACAAAGAACTAGCGCTCGACTCGCACCTCTTCTACGTCATGTTCTGGCGAATGTTCGACCAGACCCCGGCGGCACTCATTCAGGACTTCGCCATCCGGCTCCGCCGCATCTTGGCGAAGAAGATCTTCAAATCGGTCGGCGACGACGTCATCTTCCACCACAACGTTCTCTTCAGTTCCGGCAAGAACATCGAGCTCGGCAACGGCGTCTTCGTGAACCGCCACGTCATGCTCGATGACCGTGGACCGCTGACCGTTGGCGATCACACCGTGATGGCGGCCGGCACCATCATCGAGACCCACACCCACCGCTACCAAGACTTCTCGGTGCCTTTGCCACTGGGGGGCAGGGACATGTTGCCCGTGCACATTGGCAGCAATTGCCTGCTGGGTTACAACGCGGTGATCCTGGCCGGGGTCACGCTGGGCGATCGGGTCATCGTGGCCTCCAACGCAGTGGTCACCAAGGACGTCCCCGACCGCTCCATTGTCGGCGGCGTCCCGGCCAAGATCATCAAGGAAATCGAGCCGCTGCCCGGCACAGATTCGCCGTAGCCACGCCTGCCTGTGCAAGGAGATTCCCCCTAGGCAGGGAGGCAATTCGGCGCGAGGATGTGCCCAGACGAGCGGAGCCCTCCGAGCGCCCAAGCAACGGGTCCGTAGACCCGATACGAGACAACGTGGAGCGCAGACGGGGGCTCTGCCGCGAGAGACCCCTCCAGAGTTCAGCTCACACCAGTCTTGGTTCCGCCAACGTCAGAACCCTCGGGCCTTCGCTGGTGATGGCGACGGTGTGCTCGAAGTGCGCCGACAGCTTGCCGTCGCGGGTCACCACGGTCCATCCGTCTTCGAGCAGTAGCGTCTCTTCGGTGCCGAGGTTGAACATGGGTTCGATGGCGAGCGCCATGCCAACCTTCAGCTTGAGGCCCTTGCCCGGCTTGCCGTAGTTCGGCACGTTGGGCGCTTCATGCATCTGGCTCCCGATTCCGTGACCGATGTACTCGCGCACCACGCCGTACCCATAGGGGCGAGCGGTAGCTTCGACCGCGGCGCCAACATCGCCGAGGCGATTGCCCGCCCGGGTTTGTGCGGCCCCGTTCCACAGGGCTTGCTCGGTGACATCGAGCAATTGCTGCACCGTTGGCGGCACCTCACCGATCGCAACCGTGAACGCCGCATCGCCGTGCCAACCTTCGTAGATGGCGCCCGCGTCGATGGACAGGACATCACCATTCTTGAGGCGATAGCCGTCCGGGATGCCGTGCACGATAACGTGGTTTGGCGACGCGCAGATCGTTGCCGGGAACCCGTGATAGCCGAGAAACGAGGGACGGCACCCGTGCTCACGGATCACGCGAGCTGAGATTCCGTCCAGCTCCGTCATGGTCATTCCGGGCACGGCAGCCTCGCGGACGGCTTTGTGAACGGCGGCGACGCAGGCACCGGCAACCGCCATCTTGTCGAACTCCGCGTCCGACTTCATCGTGATGACGCGGCCGTCTCCTGCCATCAGGCAGCCAAGGCCCTGACAAGACGTCCGAACACTTCGTCAATCGTTCCCAACCCGTCAACAGCCAGGATCGGTACGCCGCGACCCGGGTAGTACCCGACCAGCGGAGCGGTCTCGGACTGGTAGACCTGCTGCCGGTTGCGAATGGTCGCTTCGTTGTCGTCGGCCCGCCCCTCGGCTTGAGCACGCATCAACAGCCGGGTCACCAACTCGTCCTCGTCGGCCTCGAGCAGGAGGGCCACCTCGAGCGCACCCTCGCCCATCGCGGCGTCGAGCGCTTCGGCTTGCACCACGTTGCGGGGAAACCCGTCGAGGAGATACCCGCACACGGCATCGTCACGAGTCAAACGCTCGGCCACCATGGCGACCACGAGGTCGTCGGGGACGAGATCCCCGGCCTGCATGATGGCGTCGGCTTGCTTGCCGAGTTCTGTGCCGTCGGCGACGTTCTGGCGCAGCATCACCCCGGTGGAGATGTGCGGTACCCCCAACGCCCGAGCCAACATCGCAGCCTGCGTGCCCTTACCGGCCCCAGGGGGCCCCAAAAACAGTATTCGTCGTCCCATAGCCCGCCAG
>CAYXMJ010000208.1:0-5179 GCA_964465915.1 uncultured Acidimicrobiaceae bacterium | reverse complement strand
GGGTGGAACGTTGTGTCGGGGGTGCGGGTGAACGACCTCAAGACCGGGGCCGGCCACATGCCGGACACCCCGCTGCCCGGCCAGCCCGGCAACGCCGTCATCAGTGGCCACCGCACCACGTACGGACAGCCCTTCCATGAACTCGACACCTTGACGGCCGGCGACCGCATCGAGGTCGAGACGTCGCTCGGCACCCATGTCTACGCAGTGCGCAGCTGGGATGAGGTCGTCGCCGCAAGCCCGGAGTTCGCCGGCCAGACCGTGGAGGCCTTGCCCGACGGTGGCGCCGGGGTAGTGGTGCGGCCCAATGCACTGTGGGTTACCGACCCGATCGACGGTGCCTGGCTGACGCTCACCACATGCCACCCAAGGTTCTCGGCGAGCCGGCGGCTGATTGTGTTCGCCGAACTCGTCGAAGGACCGAATGCGGCAGTCGTGGAGGCAACCTCATGAGTTGGATTCCGCGAGGTTTCCGCGCCTTGCCCGGCCCCCTGCCCGTTCGTGTCTTGCAGGCGATCGTGATCGTTGCGATCCTGCTCGTCGTACTCCACTTCTTCTACGAGTGGGTGGGCAGCACGTTCCTCGACACGGGCGGTGGCATCGAATGAAAGTGCTCGTCGTCGACAACTACGACAGCTTCACCTTCAACCTCGTCCAGTACATCGGCGAGTTGGGGGCCGAGCCGCATGTGGTCCGCAACGACGCGATGGAGCCGGCCGCGGCCCGTGGCGAAGGCTTCGAGCGTCTGGTGATCTCGCCAGGGCCGGGCCGACCGGAAGACGCCGGCTACTCGATCGAGTACATCACGACCTTTGGTCCGGAGATGCCGACACTCGGCGTGTGCCTCGGCCACCAGGCAATCGCCGTCGCCTTCGGTGGCCGGGTCGACCGGGCTCCGGAGCCCCGCCACGGCAAGACCTCCCCGATCACGCACGACGGGGCCGGCATCTTCACCGGTCTCCCCAACCCGTTTGTCGCAACTCGCTACCATTCGCTTGCCGCCGTTGAGCTTCCCGACGTCTTCGCGGTCACCGCCCACAGCGAAGACGGTGTGGTCCAGGGAATCCGGCATCGCACCCTTCCCATCGAGGGCGTGCAGTTTCACCCCGAGAGCGTCATGACCACCGAGGGGATGGCGATGTTGAAGAACTTCCTGTCCCCGTCCTGAGCTTGCTCAGGCTTCGCGCAGGCCAGCCACGACGTCGTCGGGAGTAATCGGCATGCGGCGCGGTCGCCATCCGGTTGCATCGGCAACAGCGTTCGCAACCGCGGCGGGGATCGACGTGATGGCGAGTTCGGCGATGCCGGATCCGCCAACCGGGGTGTAGTCGTAGGTGTCCTCGAGAAAGGTGACTTCGATGTTCGGCGCCTCCGACATTCTCAGCAGGCGATAGTCGGCGTAGCTATCGGTTGTGACAATCCCCGTTGCCGGGTCGGTGATTCGTGCCTCTAGCAGCGCCTCCCCGAGGCCGCGGGCGAATGCACCGTGTACCTGGCTCGTGGCCTGCTGTGGGGTGAAGATCGGACCTGCGGCGAGGGCGGCGGCCGCATCGGTGACCCGCACCTCCCCCGAGCGGCGGTCGACCTCCACCACCACGATGTGGGCGGCGTCCGTGATCCCCCAGCCCAGTTTGGCGCCGGCGACGGCGACGGGTGTCACCGGGATGTGCTCCTCGCGGGGTCGCTTCTTCGTTGTCGACCGACCCTGCAGGCGGGGCCAGAGATCGGCCCAGGGCACGAACTCGCCGGCATGGTCGAGGCCGCCTTGGACGGCGGTCGCCCCCTCGAGACCGAGGTTCTGATTGGCGAACTCGACGAGACCGACCCGGAGGTCGGCCGCAGCGGCACGAGCCGTCGGCACAAGTGCCGGGGTGGTGCGGCTCGCGCTCGTCGTCGGACCGTGTCCCAGGGTTGAATCACCGATGCGGACTTCGATGTCGCCGGATGCCAGGCCAAACTCGACGGCGACGGCGACGGCCAGCGAATGGGTGTTGCCGGTTCCGATCTCTTGGGTCCCGGTCTCAACGACCAAGCCCGAGTCCGTCGTGCGCACCCTGACCTTGGTCGCCGGGTCGTACGCATAGTGCCACGTCCCGAAAGCGACACCCACGCCGCGCAGGGCGTCACCGTCTTCGGTGGCGTCGGATCGGCTGAGCCATAACGGCTGTGACGCCGCCCATTGGTAGAGGGCGTCGCGTCCCGACCGGGGTTCCCAGCGGCGACGCATCTCGATCGGGTCCCGCCCGGAGCGCTCGGCCAGTTCATCGATGGCGGTTTCCAATGCAAAGAGGGCAACGGGCGCCCCCGGCGCGTGGAAGGGTTTTGCCGGGGCGCCGTTGCTCACCACGTCGTAGTCGGTCAGCGACATGGGTGGTCCTGGGTAGCTGAAGCGCATCGTTCCGGCCACGGTCTGACCGGCGGAGTCGCCGCTGTCCATGTAGGCCGCGGCGGTGACGGCTCGGAGGTCGCCGTCGGCGCTGCCGAGCACGGCCAGGTCGATCTGGGCTCCGGGCCGGTATCCGCCGTAGGCGAGTTCTTCGGCCACATCGTGCACCAGCCGCACCGGCGCACTAGCCGCCCGTGACAACAGGGCGGCGGTGAGGCCCGGTTCCGGCAGCCCCTGTTTCGCCCCAAACGCGCCACCGATGCTCTCGGCAACAACCCGCACGTTCCTCCGGTCGAGCCCGAGGCGCTTGGCGAGCTGCTTGGCGGATTCGGTCACCGACTGGGTGGAGAGGTAGACGGTGAGCGAGTCACCGTCCCACGCGGCTACTGCAGCGTGTGGTTCTGGGGCGGCGTGAGTCTGGGAGGCGGCGGTCCATGTGCCCGCAACGAGGAGGTCGTCACCGGCTGCCCTGGCGGCCCCAACTCGTTTGCGGGCGGTGAACCGGCGCTTGGCGAGCAGCGACATGGGGCCACGCAGGTTGCCGGTACGAGGCAGTGTGGCGGCGAAGTAGGCGGCCTCGTAGTTGCTGGTGAGGACGAACCTGCGCCCGATGAGGTCCGGTGCATCAGCAGCGCGAGCGGCATCGATCCCGACCGCGAAGGGAAGGGACTCGTAGGTGACCTCGATGGCAGCGACGGCGCGTTTGGCGGTGGCCAGATCGGTGGCCGCCACCGCGGCGATCGGCTGTCCGACGTAGTGCACCCTGCGGGTCTTGCCGAGCAACTCGATGATGGCCGCAACGCCGGGGATCTGTTCGGCACCCACGGTGGAGACGGCGACCACGTCGGCGTGCGGTTCGGTCGAGCGCAGGATGCGGCCGTGGAGCATGCCGGGCAGTTGGACGTCAACGGTGAAGCGTGCTGCACCCGTCACCTTGGCCGGAGCGTCGGGACGGCCTGTGACCGGCGTTGGGTCGTCGAATTCTCCAGCCGCGGCGGCTTGGATGGCTCCGATGATCGCCGGGTAGGCCCCGCAGCGACAAAGGTGGCCGTCGAGGGCGGCGGCGACCTCGTGCGCTCCGGGAAGGGCGGTTCCGTGGGCGTCTTTCCAGCCGTCGACATACGCCCGGGAGGCAACGACGATGCCGGGAATGCAGAATCCACATTGGATGGCGTCGTAGGCGACGAGGGCGCGCTGCACGGAGTCGAGACCGACATCGGGAGTGATCCCTTCGATGGTGGTCACGGACCGACCGGCGAGTTCCTCAGGCGCCAGCGTGCACGACTCGGTGGGCACGCCGTCGACGAGGACGGCGCAGGCGCCGCAGCCTCCCGTCTCGCAGACGAGCTTGGTTCCGGTAAGCCCAAGCGTGTCACGCAGCAGGTCGATAGTCGTCTCGGGAGGCGCATCTACGGAGATGGCATGACCATTGAGAGTAAGGCGCAGATCAGGCATGTGCCGACGATAGCGTTGTCGCCGGTTGCCACCTTCGGGGTGGTCGTCTGCTCAGTCGGGGAGGGCGTATGAGGCATCGGGCCGCTCTTCGACAAGTCCCTCGACGAGCAGAGACTCCAATGCGTGGGCCACGAGATCCGGGTCGATTGCCGTGCCGTCCACCAAGGCCGCGAAACCGACCGGGCCTCGGATCAAGGTTCTGATGATGGCGCCGCGTACCTGGCGGATGGAGCCCTCGAAGCGCCCTTGTGACCGGGGCGGTTCATACACGCCCGGTCCAGCGCACCACTCGCGAACCGGACACTCCCCGCACGCCGGCTGACGCGGCCGGCACCGCGTCGCGCCCAGATCCATCATCGCTTGGTTCCAGCTGGCGGCGTCGTCGGCGAGGTCGAGCGCCGCGGCGGCGTCGAGAGGCTTGCCCGCGAGGGCTTCACCGTGCCAGCGGCTGAGCACTCGCCGCAGGTTGGTATCGATCGCGGCGACCTGAGCACCGAAGGCGAACGAGGCGACCGCTCGCGCGGTGTATGGCCCGACGCCGGGCAGTTGCTCGAGACCCTCGACCTCGCGCGGCCAGCCATGTTCGGCGATTGCTGCGGCCGCCTGCTGAAGTCGTTGCGCTCGGCTGTTGTATCCGAGCCCGCTCCAGACGGTCAAGACGTCACTCAGCGGAGCCTTCGCCAGCGCCTCCGGGGTCGGGAACCGACCTATGAAGCGCTGATAGAAGGGAATGACTCTCGACGCCTGGGTCTGCTGGAGCATGGTCTCGGAGACCAAGATGGCATAGGGGTCCCTGGTTGTGCGCCAAGGGAAGTCGCGTTGCTCGGCGCGGTACCACGCCAGCAGGGCGTCGTTGCGTTCCTGTTCGATTGAGGCGCGGCTCACGAGATCAGCCGTCGTCTCCGCCGCCGCCATCGTCGTCGGGCGGCGGTTCGGGTGGTGCGACACCGATGGTCACCTGGATGGTGGAACCATCGGGAACCCTCTCCTCGGCTGCCGGCTCCTGGGTGGCGATCATGCCGATCAGGTCGCCGTCCGGGTCGACCTCGGTCTCTCCGATCACCTCGAGGCTCAGGCCGAGTTCGGCGAGGGCCGCAGTGGCCTCCTCCTGGGTCATTCCGATCAGGTCGGGGACTTCGACCTGGATGAGCTCACCAATGCTGACCGTGACCTCATCACCGATGGTGACGGTGCTCCCGTTTGGCGGCGATTGTGTCGCCACCAATCCGTCGAGACCACTGGCTGCCGTAACGGGCGTGGGGAGTTCGAGCTGGACGAACACCAGGCCGAGATCCGTGACGATGGTGCGGGCTTCGTCGACCGTCTTGCCGACGAGGT
>CAYXMJ010000207.1:0-5195 GCA_964465915.1 uncultured Acidimicrobiaceae bacterium | reverse complement strand
AGGGGGTCGGGGCAGCAGCACGGACGTGGTGGCCGTGTACGCCTGGTACGCCTTGTCCCCGCCCCAGCGCTTCTCGGCCCGAGCTTCGAGCATCGGGATGCCGCTCACCTTGGTGAGCAGCAGAGTGACAAACACGGGCGAGATCAGGACGACCCAACGCCATCCCGACAACACGGGGATCGCCATCAACGCTATGCCGGTCCACAGCGTGATTTCTCCGAAGTAGTTGGGGTGCCGCGACCAGGCCCACAGGCCGGAGCTGATGAACTTGCCTTCGTTTGCCGGGTCCCGCTTGAAGGCGGACTTCTGTCGGTCGGCCACCACTTCGATCGCGAACCCGGCGACCCAGATGGCGATCCCAACGGCCGCAAGCCAACCAAGCGGGCGGGGGTTGTTGCTCGTCATGATCGCCAACGCGGCCGCGATGGTGAGGAGTACCCACAGCCCCTGCAAGGTCCAGGTCATGAAGAAGCGCAGCGGGTCGATCTTGATCTTGTCGAAGCGGCCGTCCCTGCCGTCGCGCCGCACCCGACGGAATAGGAACACGCCAAGGCGAAGCGCCCACACCGCGACCATCGCGCCTGCGATTGCGGCGCGGGCGTCGATGTCGCTATTGAGCAGCAGTGCAACGGCGGTGACCGTGAGGTAAGTGGCGCTTCCGGTCAGGTCGAAGTAGTGCTCTGTCTTAGCCCGGTTCGACGGCACGAACACGATCCAGTTGATGACGTAGGCGAGGAGAGCGCACAGCGCAAAGACCGGGACCCAGCCGACATTGGTGCTCCCGTCGCTGCCGGCCAACGCGACGAACGCGCCGATCAGCAGACTGACGATGATGCCAACAACAGGCCTGAGGGCCTGATCGTTCATCGCGCAGACGGTAAGCCACGAGGGTCATGTTTCAAAACGCCCGGTCGAAACAGGATCTGTAGCAAGCGGGCTTCGGAAATCGGGCGTAGCGGCCGATAGAGGAGTCAGGATGAGCTTCCTTACCCGCGCCACCACCGTGCTGCTCATTTCGACGGCCGCATTTGCGACCATCGTCCTTGCCGCCGAGGACTCCGCACGGGTATGGCATCTGGTGACATGTGCCACCGCATTGCCGGTGATCGCCGCGGTCAACGCCGACGGCAAGAGTGTTCGGATCGGCGGCCGCGAGGGGCGAGCATGGCGGGCCCTGGCCCTCTCAATGGCGTTGATGGTTCCCATCTACGCTGCGGAGTACGTGGGGGCGTACGCGCTCGAGAACGTGTTGATCATGGCCGCCTACGGCATGGGGACGCTCGCCATCATCCTTGTGCCTCTGCCAAACGCCGGACCGTACCAACGCATGGTTGCGGTGCTCGACGCGCTGGCCATTGGTGTGGTGGTGGCGACCGCAACGTTCTGGCTCGCCTTCGGTTCAGGAGTCGGCGTAGCCGGCCACAGCCTGTGGGCGGTCAGCGATGCCGCGATCATGGCAATGGTCGCCTATGTGGTGGTACGCCGGAGTCAACGGCGGGGGGTCGATTGGTCCCTGTTGCTCTTGATCGGTGGCGTGGCGGCCTATCTCAGTGGGTTGCTGATTTCGTCAATCGATGATGGTGCGTACTACCTCGGCCACCCCGCCGACTTCGCCTATGTGGTCGGCATGATGTGTTTTGCGCTTGCTCCACTCGTGCCTGAACGGACGGTCGCGTCAGCGCGGGACACGCTCAGGCCGGTGCGGTGGGGGCACGTCCTGGCGCCGTACGTGCTGGCGGGTGTGCTCGCAGCCGCGCTCCTCACTCACCAGATGGGCGTGTGGGGCGAGGATCCCGTCGGGAGTGCCGTCATCGTGGGCGCAGTGGCGACGCTGTGGCTGGTACTCGCCCGGCAGCTAGCCATGATCGCCGAGCAGCGGCGCAAGATCCAGATCGAGCAGCGTGGAGTGATCGCCACGATCAGCCACGAACTTCGCACACCTCTGACCGCCGTCGTTGGCTTCCTCGACCTGCTCCAGGACTGGGAGCTCTTCAGCGACGACGAGAAGATCGAGATGGTGGCGACCATGCGGGACCAATCGCATGTGTTGGCACGTGTGGTGGCGGACCTCGTGGACGTCGCACAGCAGCGGATCGATCATCTCGATATCTCGCAGGTCAACGTAGACATGGTCGAGTTCATTCGCTCTGCGGTTTCCCAGGTCCCGGAGCTGGACGGTTTCACAGTCAGCGTCGACCTACGGGGGATGGTCGAACTGACCGCCGACCGAGATCGCATGCTCCAGATCGTCACCAACTTCCTATCCAATGCCGCCAAATACGGCTCGAGCCGGGTTGAGGTCGCTGCATTTGAAGAGGGGAGGGACACCGTCATCGAAGTTCACGACGATGGCCCCGGCGTCCCCGACATGTTCCACCTTGTCATCTGGGAACGATTCGAGCGGGGGGCGCAGCGCCAGAGCGCGATACCAGGATCCGGGATCGGCTTGTCAGTTGCCAGGGGCATTGCTCTATCCCACGGTGGTGACACGGATTACCGCAGATCGGAGCGGCTCGGCGGTTCGTGCTTCTCAGTGCGAGTGCCCGTGCTTCGCTGGATCACCGAACGACCCACGCCTCCTGAGCTGATGAACTCGGCCTAGCGCAGCCAACAACTGCAAGTCGGGTGCTGGTGCGGCGGCCCCGCGAGAAATTCCTGGCAATTCAACCGTTGTCGCCGGAATTCGGTTCACCTCGCGGCGGGGTTTGGCTCGAACTGCACAGTGCCCGTTCGCTCAAGGGCCATCGGTCGGTGCCGACGACATACCTACCGTGCGAATACCTGCTCCTCTGGCCGCCCTGGCCTTGATCGTCGTCGCCTGTGGTGACGCGTCCCCGGCCATGCCCGATGGGTCGGCCGCCGGGGCATGGAATGCGGTGGCCACCACCGAAGCCGGCCTCACCAGCTTTGCGTGGACCGACGGCGACCAGTTCCTGATCAACACCGGAGCAGGCGTGCGTGACTTTGTCGCCGGGGTGAATCTCGGGCCGACGATTCCGGGTCGCCAGCCAGGGGAACAGGCGATCGGTCGGGAGGACTTCCGGCGCTGGTTCCCGCAGATTGCCAGCATGGGGTTTCGATCGCTGCGGGTCTACACGATCATGCCGCCTCACTTCTACCAGGAACTGAATGCGTTCAACCTGGAGAACCCCGAATCACCGCTGCTGCTGATTCACGGCGTTTGGATCCCCGAGGACCGCTTCTACGAGACCTTTGACCTGTTTGACGAGGCGCTTGTGACCGAGTTCAAGGCCGAGATCGAACGGGCCGTTTCCGTCGTCCACGGCGACATCACCCTTCCGGAACGACGCGGCCACGCCGGGGGCACCTACGACGCCGACGTGTCGCCCTGGTTGATGTCCTGGGTGATCGGGGTGGAGTGGGACCCATTTGCGACCAACGGGTCCGATATCGCCAATGCAGGTGAGGCGACGTTCCACGGCACGTACTTCGAGAACACCGGCGATGCGTCCCCCACGGAGGTGTGGCTTGCCGAGATGCTCGACCTCCTGGCTGGTCTCGAGGCCGGGCGCGGGGTGACGATGCCGGTCAGTTTCGTCAACTGGCCGACGACCGACCCGCTGGTGCACCCCGACGAGCCACTCGAGCGCGAAGATCTCGTCGGGGTCGACCACAACCACATACAACCCACTGCGGCATGGCCGGGCGGCTACTACGCCAGCTATCACGCCTACCCGTACTACCCCGACTTCCAGCGCTACGAGGAGGGCATTGCCGGATTCAAGCTGGATGGTGTGGACGACAACTTCGCCGGCTACCTCACGAAGCTGCGAGATCACCACGCCGGCATGCCCGTCGTGATCACCGAGTTCGGCGTCCCTTCTGCCATGGCGTCGGCTCACTATGGACCTCAGGGTCGCGATCAGGGCGCTCACAACGAGCGGACCCAGATGGAGATCAACGCCGACTTGTTGAGAACGATCGAAGCGGTCGGCCTGGCAGGGGGGTTCGTGTTCGAGTGGGCCGACGAGTGGTTCAAGTTCACTTGGAACACCATCGACTACGAATTGCCGCCCGGTCGCCGGAGCCTGTGGACCAACCCATGGACCAACGAGGCCAACTTCGGCGTTCTAGCCATGGACCCGGGCGAATCCCAGGTGGTTGTCCTCGATGGAGACGAGAAGGAGTGGACCGACAACGGTTCCCAGGTGATCCTCGAGTCGGACGGAGCGGTTCGAGAGGTGCGAGCGCTCAAGGACGAGGGGTACCTCTACCTACGGCTCCGCACCGACGGCGAAGACCTGTGGGAGGACACACCGGTGGTGATCGGACTCGACGTCCTTGCCGGCGACAGCGGCGGCCTGCCCGAGACCAACGGCATCTATCCGGAGTCCGACTACGCGGTCGTGCTCGACAGCGGCGGCGGGCGCATGCTGGTGCGGGCCTCCAACGACCCGTACGCCATCCAGTACGCCTGGCTGCGGGAGTACGAACCTGTCGACCCTGCCGACTATCAGGAGGGGAGCGGGGTGTGGAACTTGCAGCGTCTCGTCGTCAACCGCCCCCTGGTGATCCCGACCACCGGAGAGGCCCTGCCGGCTGAGGTGATCACGCCCGGCGAGATGGTGTTCGGGACGAGCGATGTTCGCGACGAAGACTTCGACTCTCGATCCACCTGGTCTGCCCTTGGCAAGGTGATCGAGCTTCGCCTCCCGTACCAGGCGATCGGCTTCTCGGATGCTTCCTCACTGCAGGCCTACCGGATAGGACAGGACGGCAGCGTCAGCACCGACACCGTTGCCGGGGTCGGCATCACGATTGTGGTTGGCGACGAGGTGTTCGAAACGGCAGGCTACGCGTGGGAAGCGTGGCAGACCCCGCAGTGGCACGAGCGGATCAAGGACGGTGGCGAGGTGTTCGCCGAAGCGGTGATCGCGGCGAATACGCCGGCTCCAAGCTAACGATTCAACCCAAGGAGGTCGACGTGGTCGAGTATTCCGAAAGCGATGGATGTTTCGGTGTTGTGATGATCGGCCTGGTCGCGGTCGTGGTGGGCGCGTTGGCGATCCGCCGCTAGAGCGCGCTGCACCGACCACGGCTACAACCCATGATCGGGGATACGCAGCGCTACGTTGTCCGCCGGCCGGCTTTCTGCGGGCCGTCGGACTGGCGGTACCCATCGCAGGTACAACCCGGGACTGTGCACTCAGCCGGATCGCGATGCTCCTTGCGTG
>CAYXMJ010000206.1:3826-5198 GCA_964465915.1 uncultured Acidimicrobiaceae bacterium | reverse complement strand
GACGCATCGATCGCCCTCGATTTTGCGCTGGTCCGGATGACCAAACTGGTCGATCAGCTTGTCGTCGATGAGGAGCGGATGCTGGCCAACCTGGTGTCAACTCGAGGCTTGGTCTACTCACAAGCCGTGCTGCTGACACTCATCGAGGACCAAGGCATGCCCCGCGACGACGCCTACCGCATCGTCCAACGCAACGCGATGGCCGCCTGGGACGACGGCGACCAACTCCACGACCTGCTCGCCGCCGACGAAGCCGTAACCCTGGAGCCAGAAGCCTTGGCCGACTGCTTCAGCCCGGAACGCTTCCTCCGCAACAGCGCCATAGTGTTCGACCGTCTCCAAGCCTGCACCCTTCGCTAGCGCCGCAATCTGGGGTTCGCGACCAGGCAGAGGGAGCAGCCGCGAGCGGCGCTGCCTACCGCGCCAATCGGCCGAGGACGTCTGGCATGGCGAGGAGTCCGGGGGCGCCCCCGGTATGGATGAAGAGCACGTCGTCGGTGGGGGCAAATCGCCCGGCGCGGATCATGCCGATCAGACCGGCCAGCCCCTTACCCGAGTAGACGAGGTCGAGCACGAGCCCCTCGAGGCGCGCTCCGAGGTCGATCGCAGCCAGGGCCCCTTCAGTTGCTGAGGCATATGTGTCTCCGGCAAAGCCACCGGCCACCTCGACGGCATCGGCAACAGCCGCGACGTCGACTCCCCACTCCTGGGCGAGGCCGGTGGCGATCCTGGTCACGTCGGCCTTGACCCGCTCGGGTTCCGCGTCGGCATCGACCCCAATGGCCCGCAGCGGAGACCGGGCCAGCCCAACCGCCAGCCCCGCCTGGGTGCCACCCGATCCGGAGGCATGAACGACTGCGGCGAAGGAGATGCCGAGGTCGGCGGCTTGGTCCTCGATCTCATGGGCGGCGGCAACATATCCGATGGCGCCGAGTGGGTTGGAGACCCCGTACGGAACCACATAGGGACGTCGACCGGCGGCGGCCAGCGCCGCTGCGGCGGACTCGATGGCGCCGTTGCGATCACCGGTCCATCCGACGTGCTCGACGGTCGCCCCAAACAGACGGATCAGCATCGCGTTGCCGATAGGGGGTCCGGCCGATTCGACCACGCCGGGCCGTTCTGTGAATTCGACCACGTGACAGTCGAGTGCGGCTCGGGCCGCGCCGGCCGCGATCTGGCGGACGCTGTTGGATTGGGCGACGCCGGCAGTGACGAGAACATCGGCGCCGCGTGAGATCGCCTCGGGCAATACGAATTCGAGCTTGCGGACCTTGTTCCCACCGAGTCCCAACCCCGTAAGGTCATCGCGCTTCACCCAGAGCCGAGGACCACCGAGATACTCGGTCAATCGCTCCATCGGCTCGAGTGG
>CAYXMJ010000206.1:0-3726 GCA_964465915.1 uncultured Acidimicrobiaceae bacterium | reverse complement strand
TCTAGTAGTCGATCAAGACCAGAAAGCTACCCGCTACGCCATCGTCGGAAGCCGCCACCGAGGCACCCATGCCGCGCACCGGGTCGGCGACGCCACGCCAACCCTCGGGCCATTCGATCTGGTCGTAGATGCGGTGGGTATCGACGTAGAGGAGCAAGCCGTCGCCGGGGAGGGCACCGTCCAGCTCCTGATAGAGCGATGAGTCCGTCATCCCGCCCGAACCTTCGGCAAGCTGGGTGAGCAGCCCAACGCTCGAGGCAACGACGAGGCCTTCATCGGTCACCGTGTAGGCCACAGCCGTCTCGCCGCCTTCGGCGATCACGCCGACACCGTCCTCGACCACTAACGGGACACCCTCCTCAACCGCAAGGTCTTCGAGGGCCGCGACGGCATCGCGCACCGGTGCCGGGTCCAGCACGCCGACGGCCATGGCGAGGCCGAGGGGGAAGCCGGTCTCAGCCGCCAGCAGACCTTCGGAGGACTCAACCGCGGCGAACACCATTTCGCCGCCGAGGTTGGGCAGCACATCCTCGAGCACGTCGACACCAAGGAACTCGAGCCCGAGCGACCGAATCTCCTCGAACGCGGCCGGGTCCAACTCCTCCATCAGGGCCACCTGGTCGGCGACATAGTCGTCGGGGATAGGGAGCCCGTAGAAACCGTAGGTTTCGGCGGGCAGACGATCGCGGTACCGCAAGTCACCATCGGCCATGCCCACCCAGACGTCGTCGAGACCGACGCCGGCTTCGAGGGTCTGGACCATGTCGAAGCGGATTCCCTCTTCGGCCAGAGTCATGGAGGCGGCCATGGCTTCCCAGCCTTCGAGCATGTCCACGGCATCATCGGTGACACCGAGTTCCGCGAACGCTGGGTCGCGGTAGACATCGCGAAGCACATCCGCCGACATGTAGAAAGCCACCGCCCGGTCGGTCGGCAGCCGGTCGATGGCGTTGCGGAACGCCTGGTCGGCCCCAAGCCCGCCGGATTCGGAAGCCGTCAGGGCAGCGCGCAATGTCTTCTCCTCTGGCGCCGCCAGCAGGAGATCGGCGTCGAGCATCACATGGATCGGGTCGGACCACTGGTCGTCGGGGTAGTACGACCACGTGGGGCGACCATCGATGCTGCCGGGCTCAAGGGTGCCACCCTCTTGTTCAACTGCCTTGGCGAAGACCTTGCTGACGAAGGCCTCGGCGCCACCGGCGTCACGAACAGCGACGCTGATGAGCACCTGGACATCCCCGGTCTCGACAAAGCTGCGCGCGTCGGGCCAGACCGCAACGGATGCGGAGCGACCCAACCAGGGGACGACGTCATCGGTGAGTGTGATACCGAGTTCCTCTTCCCACGCGCTGTCGATCTCTTCGACAATGTCGAAGCCGGCGTCAACTTCGCCGGTTCCTGCGAGCGGTTCGGCGAAGGCGTCAACCAAGGTCTGAAACTCGCTGGTGTCGCGCACCTGCAGGAGGTCAAACGTCACCACGACCTGGGCCCCGCGCGGGATCGCCCGGGTCGACGCGAACGGATCACCAACGATATTGCGGTACATGGCGACCGACACGATGGCGACCACAATCACGACGCTGAGGATCACACCGCCGACGATCCAGGCGCGCTTCGACCCCTTCGATTCTGTCGTGGCCTGGACCGGGACGGCGTGGCCGACCGGGTCTTCCGGATCCGGGGGCAGAGGCCGCACTCGATCCTCGGGAACGTTGTTGTTCATCGGTGCTCCATCGTGAACTCGCTGACGGTTTCGAATCGGCCAGATAGCACCAAAGCTTGAATCCCCCTGGCGGTATCAATGTACCGTGGCCATTTGTCGGCGGGTAGGGGGTCGCAGAGGCGATAGGGTTCGACCGTGCAACCGATGCAGCCGGCCGATGGAAAGCCCTGGGGCAGAGCCGCTACTCCATATGAGGAGATCGGCGGCGAGGACGCGGTGCGCCGGCTGGTCGAGACGTTCTATGACCGCATCGATGCCGACTCCCCCGAGCTGCGGGCGATGCTGCCGCGCGACGACAGCGGTTCGCGCCAGAAGCTCTACGAGTTCTTGAGCGGCTGGCTCGGCGGGCCCCAGCTCTACATCGAGCGGCGCGGCCACCCCAAGATGCGCCTCCGCCACCTCCCCTTCGCCATTGGCCCCAGCGAAGCCGAGGAGTGGCTGCGCTGCATGGGGGAAGCCATGGATGACTGCGGGGTCGATGGGGCGTTGCGCCACTACCTCGACGTACGCTTCCAGCAGATGGCCCTCCACATGGTGAACCAGTAGCGGGCTCGTCGCTCGACACTCGTTGAGCGAGGGCATCTGGCTTTGTGTCGCACCCCCCACCTAGGATCGAACACATGTTCGCACCATTGCCCCGGCCAACCGATACGACCTCCCCCGGCTTCGCTCCCGACTGGGACAACAACTCCGATGCCGATTGTCTCACCGCGCTGACCCTCGATGCCGCCGCCGAATCCAACGACGGTGGGGTGGAGATGATCCCGCCCAGCCTCGACGGAATGGAACCCGGCATGTTCCTCGCCTCCGTGCTGGACCACACGGATGTGGGTCGTCTTGCCCCTCATGACCGAGTGATCTTGTTGCGGGCTCATCAACGCATGGCAGCCCATCACCTAGCCCGCAGCTATCAAGCCATGGCCGCCATCACCGCTGCCATGGAACAAGACCCCGACGAAGGTGACTGGGCCGAGGAGGCCGCTGCCGCTGAAATCGGCGCCGCTCTCCACCTCACCCGCCGTGCCGCCGACACCGAGCTCGAACTCGCCCTCGACCTCACCGGTCGCCACCCCGCTGTGCTCGAAGCGCTGCGCTCCGGGTTGATCGATCAACGCCGAGCAAGAGTCATCGTTGATGGCACCATCCACCTCAACGACGACACCGCCCAAGCCGTAGTGGAGAGCGTGATTGACGACGCCCCAGAGCTCACCACCGGTCAACTCTCCGCCCGGCTGCGGCGACTCTGCATCGAAGCTCGTCCTGAAGAGGCCGAGGACCGCTACCGCCACGCCGTAGAGCAACGCCGCGTCTCCACCCAACCCACCACGGATGGCGCCACGCACCTGTTCGCGATGGATCTCCCCCCGGACCGTGTCGCCGCTGCCATGGCGAACATCAACCACCAAGCCCGTGGCGTCCGCCGTGCCGGGGAGACCCGCACCATCGACCAACTCAGAGTCGACGTGCTACTGGACCTTCTCTGTGGCACCACGCCGGCACCCGGCCACGGTGTCGTCGACATCCACGTCGACCTCACCACCCTCATCGAACTCAAGGACCACCCCGGTGAGTTGGCCGGGTACGGGCCCGTCATTGCCGACATCGCCCGCCAAGTTGCAGAGAACCAGACCCGGTCGCAATGGCGATGGACGCTCACCGACCCCGACACCGGCGCCCTCATCGACAACGGAACCACCCGACGGCGACCCACCGCCGCTCAACGCCGCTTCGTCGAGGCCCGCGATCGCACCTGCGTGTTCCCCGGCTGTCGCATGCCCGCCACCACATCCGACCTCGACCACACCACCCCCTGGGCAGAACACCAACACACCGCCACCGCAAACCTCGCACCCCTCTGCCGCCACCACCACAACCTCAAAACCAACCACCACTGGAACTACCAAACCCACCCCAACGGCAAACACACCTGGACCTCGCAACTCGGCCACACCTACACCACCAACGGCCGATCCCCCTAGGTGGACCCGACCCCCGGCCCGCGA